>JABGSU010000056.1 GCA_018647605.1 Flavobacteriaceae bacterium
GTGGCCGGTCAACTCATAGCTGTAGGCGATTCGAGCCATCCTATTACCTTTAGAAATTCGCGATGGGACATTGATTATCGTATTGCCCCGGGCCAATGGCCGGGCCTTCATTTTCTCATTGGAAGTCAAAACAATTTATTGGACTATACGATTATAGAAAATGCGATCACAGGTATAACTATTGGCAATCCTGATGAGGATACCTTGGCCGACTTAACATTAAAGCACAGCATTATCAGACACAGTTCTCGAGCAGGACTAGCAGCCTATAGCAGTGATGTAGTCGGAGAAAATCTGTTGATAATGAATAGTGGGTCTAGTAATATCATTAATGCAGCAGGGGGCTTTTATCACTATACCCATTGCACTTTTGTCAATAGACCTAACTCATTTTATACTTCGGATCCTGCTACTATTTTTACCAATAGTCTCATTCTTTCTGACGGGAGTAAAATAAGTAATCATTTGTATTTGACCCTGTACAACAGTATTGTTTGGGGGCTAAGTGATAACGACCTCTGGTTGTCTGATGATGAACAGTCCGGTTGGTCGTCATCTATTCATCACAACCTCATTCATTCAAATACGGCACTTAACGAGAACTATATTTTTTTTGATTCGCTCATTTCCCTCTTCCAAGATACTGAAAATTATAATTATGAATTAGACAGTGGATCTGTAGCCGTTGATCTTGGTCAAAACAGTCCTGTCTGGGATGACCTCCTTGGTCGGGTACGTGATGAGCACCCAGATTTAGGTGCCTATGAAAAACAAAATCAGTAAATTAAAGGGGCTTATGGCCTCTCAGCCCGCTGCAGTGCACTAATGTTGATCTTTTCTTTAAAGACTACCGTGGGGTTATGAAAAAAGGACAGGAATTATGATGGTTCTTGCTAAAATAAGGCAGTTATTTAGGCAGAGCGCGCCAAAAGGCCCTTTAATTTTCTAATTTTATCTTGATTAATCTTTAAAGATCTTAACTTTCATAAATAATTCAGGTTATGAAATGTCAACGGAATAAATTTTCCTTACAACGAAAGATTAGTTATTTGAATGGGGCCTACATGTCTCCTCTACTGAAAAAAGTGGAAAAGGCGGGGATCAAAGGCATGATTAAAAAAAGAAAACCTTTTCATGTCGCACCCTCAGATTTTTTTAGGGAAACAGAGATCCTTAGAAACCTGTTTGGTCAGCTGATTAATAGTCCAGAGTTATCAAGACACGTTATTATTCCATCGGTGTCTTATGGGATTGAAAATGTGGTGCAAAACTTGGAAAAGAAAAAAGGGAATATCGTTCTAGCAGCAGGCCAATTCCCGAGTAATGTGTATCCATGGTCTGCCAATACCCACTATCAACTTAAGTTTGTGGCAGCGCCCACGGAGGTAAAGAACCAGTGTGCGGCTTGGAATGAACACATTCTTGCAGCTATTGATGATCAAACGGCAGCCGTCTCCATAGGGCAAGTTCATTGGGTCAATGGCACTAAGTATGATTTGACTTCAATTCGTCAGAAAACCAGAGCGGTGGGAGCGGCATTGATCATAGACGGTACCCAGTCTATTGGTGCATTGCCTTTTGACGTGCAAGAAGTGCAGCCGGATGCGTTGGTGGTGGCCGGCTACAAGTGGCTGATGGGTCCTTATTCAATAGGGATGGCTTATTATGGGGAAATGTTTGATCAAGGCAAACCCATTGAAAACAACTGGATAAATAGGCAAGGGGCGGATCAATTTTCTGGACTTACACATTATCAGGATAATTTTTTGCCAGGAGCACAAAGATATGAAGTGGGAGAACACAGCAATTTTATCTTGGTGCCCATGCTCATCGCAGCCATTAAACAATTATTAAAATGGACGCCTCTAGGGATCCAACAGTATTGTGAGGTCCTGTGTCATGAGGCCATCGATATCTTACGCTCAGAAGGCTATACCGTTCAGGCTTCGGAAGGAAGGGCCAGCCATTTATTTGGCGTTTATTTTAATGAAAATACAACGATGGAACGAATAGAGCAAGCGCTTTTTAAACATCGAGTGAAGATTTCTGTTCGTGATCAAGCCCTGCGAATCTCACCGAATGTTTATAATGATCAAAAAGATGTTCAAAGATTGGTAAGTGCTTTAAAAGAAGCAATTATTTGATTTATATTTACAACAAAATTAAAAAATCATGGAACTAACAAATCCCGCAGTTACAGATGGCGTTAATTTATTCGTAAATATTGTAGTTATTTTTTTAGCTTCTGTGGTAGCGCTGTCGATGATCGACGCCAAAAAAATCAGTGATAAGGAAAAGAAGGCTTAAAAAAATCCGTGGAAACGGCTATACGTGGTCTTTTTTGTGAGTGCTGACCTTATCATTGGGAAGAATGTACGGACAAACGATTGCCAAAACAAATAAGATTCCGATAACGCCTAACATTGCCATAATTTTATAATTTTTATCAAAGGTAACGTTTTTTGCTATTGAGACCTCATCATTGATTAAATTCCTTGACGCCTTTTTCAGTTTAAAGCTTAACGCAGAAGCCATTTGTCTTTTTTTTGAGTCCGTTATCCATACTTAATGTGGGGAGATGACAATGATTATGTCTTTTTCTTTGAAAGTATCTCTTTCAAATAGAACTATTGAATTTATATTTTAGGTTGGTAGTGAGGGAAGCTTTGGGCATAGTGGAGGTATTGGTTTTGATGGAGGATGATGTAGAGTTATTAAAAACAGCAATTATTTCGTCATTGATCGAAAAAGCCCTTCCCTTAATTGGATCATCTTTTTTGAAGACAAAGGATGGCATGTGCATGATCGTGGTCAAATCGGAGGGTTTTAAGGGGTTCTAATAACCGAAAACCAGTATGTAACTGGACTAAATCAAATAATTTTTCAGTCAACAACAGCCGCTCCGATTGATCGTTGAGCCAAGATCGATCGCCATCAGTTTTTTGCACAATTTCTTCATTATGAATGGAAGTATCCATACTGAGGTAGAGAAATCCACCTTTTTTAAGTACCCGAAACTGCTCTTCCCATTGCTGTTGAAATTCAAGAGTATTTTTGGCAAAATGCATGACTCTACAATTGATGATCGCATCAAAAAAATCATTTTCAAAAGGCAGGAGATTGGCAGGAGCTTTTGAAAAAAAAGTAGGATTTCCTCCCAAAGAGGTTGCGACAATTTTGCATAGGGCTACGTTTCTTTCATCCACATCGATACCATAAATAGTTTTTTTTAAGTTTAAAAAAGGGATGATATTTCTTCCTTGTCCACAGCCAATTTCTAGGATAAGACGACGATCATTAAACCTACCTTTGAGTAGTTGATCAAATAATTCCAGGTCTATGTCCCCAATAAAATTGTTGATATCATCTAAATTCATCATGGAAATTTATAAAAAGGGGCCAATGAATGCAAAAAGCCACCGTATAATCGAGGGGACCAGGAAGATAAGCAAGCTATGAAACGGCAGATTCTAATAATTTCAAAACCCTTTTTTCTGTATCCATAGTGGCTCTTATTCCGATGGGTAAGGTAGCATTTTTCTCCTCATATCCAAAGGGAAAACCACCCATAACAGGGATGCCTAAATCACCTAAGCGGTCTTTGAAAACCTCACTAAGACTGGTTGA
>JABGSU010000005.1 GCA_018647605.1 Flavobacteriaceae bacterium
CACTTTCCAGGCGTGCGCCTTCGACCACTCGGCCACCTCTCTAGATTTTAATTTAAAATCCCACCAATAAACAAAAAAAATACATTTATATAAAATTTTAAATCAATAAAGATATGATCTAAGTAATTGTTAGGCAGGGACATAAGAAATAGCTTCAAATTTTAAAGACCGAAAGTGCATTTTTTGAAGTAATTGTAGCAATCTCTGATGCACTTCTTCGATATATTAAAGCCAATTTTTGGAGTATATGGACCAAATATTCACTTTGATTTCGTTTGCCTCTGAAGGGAACTGGTGCCAAATAGGGGGCATCCGTTTCCAAAACAATGTGATCGAGGGAAATCTGATCCAAAAACTGATCAATTTTACCATTCTTAAATGTCACTACCCCTCCTATTCCCAATTTTAGATTTAAATCTATGGCCCGATCGGCTTGGTCTTTGGTTCCCGTAAAACAATGGAATATCCCTGATAAACCTTCACCTCGATGATCTTCCAAAATTTCAAAAACTTCATCAAAAGCATCGCGACAATGAATGACTATGGGTAACTCATACTCCTTAGCCCATCGAATTTGGGTATTAAAAGCCTCTTGTTGTTGTTTCAAAAAAGTTTGATCCCAATAAAGATCAATTCCAATTTCTCCCACGGCTGCAAATCGATGTTGGGAAAGGTTTTGCTCTACGTGCTGGAGTTCCTCCTTACAATTTTCTTTAACATGTGTAGGATGGAGTCCCATCATCAAACGAATGTGATTTGGATATTCTTTTTCCAGATCATACATTCTAGAGGTGTATTTACTGTCAATGGAAGGAAGGTAAAAACGTTCTATTCCTTTGGCTATGGCATTTTTTATTACTTTGTCACGATCCTCATCAAAGGCTTCGGTGTAGAGGTGGGTATGGGTGTCAATCAACTTCATCGACCGCAAAATTAAGATTTCGTTTTTTACATTTGCAAAAAACTAGCACTTTGTTCGAAAAAGCCACTTCCAAAAAAATCAAAATAAAATTAACTAAAACCCGCCACTTGATTTGTCAAGCAAGAATTAATGGCAGCAAGGCTATTTTACTAATTGATACAGGCGCCTCCAACAGTTGCATTGCGATGTCAGAAAAAGATCACTTTAAAATCAAGGAAAAGGGAGATCCATTTGAAGCGTCGGGTGCGGGGAAGGATAAAGTCAAAGCCATCTTGGGGCACAAATGTGATTTGAAACTGGGAAGACATGCTGTAGGAAAACATTCTTTTATCTTGCTAGACATGGAACACATCAATGCAACATTGGCACACGAGAACGCAAAACCGATAGATGGTATACTTGGAGCGGATTTTTTTAAAAAGAAGCGCGCAGTAATTGATTACAGGAACAAGACCCTCAATCTATAGTTCTAATGCTTTTTTGATATCGTTATCCATCAAAAATTCTTCAGGACTTTCCAAAGCTTCCTTTACAGCCACCAAAAAGCCAACCGATTCTTTACCGTCAATGATACGGTGATCATAGGACAGTGCCAAATACATCATTGGACGAATTTCCACCTTACCATCAACGGCAACAGGACGTTCGATTATGTTGTGCATTCCCAAAATACCAGATTGTGGAGGATTGATAATGGGCGTTGAAAGCATAGAACCAAACACGCCTCCATTGGAAATGGTAAAAGTCCCTCCAGTCATATCATCAACTGTAATTTGACCTTCTCTAGCACGAATGGCCAAACGTTTGATCTCTTGTTCAATTTCTCTAAAAGATAGATTTTCAGCACTTCTTACAACGGGTACCATTAATCCTTTAGGGCCAGACACGGCTACGCTGATATCACAGTAATCATAAGCGATTTTATAATCCCCATCAATCATGGAGTTCACATCAGGGTACATTTTTAATGCCCTGACAACTGCCTTAGTGAAAAAACTCATGAATCCAAGCCCTACCCCGTGTTTTTCAGTAAATTTTTCCTTGTATTTTTTTCGCAGGGCAAAAATTGGTGCCATGTCCGCTTCGTTAAAAGTGGTCAACATGGCGGTTTCGTTTTTCACTGCTACCAATCTCTCGGCTACCTTTCGGCGCAACATAGAAAGTTTCTTTCGTTCTCCCCCTCTTTCGCTACCCTCTTTTGCTGTCCCCATTGAAGGTACAGCTTTAACGGCATCCTCTTTGGTAATTCTTCCGTTTCTTCCTGTCCCTACCACAGTTTCCTGATCTATTCCTTTTTCAGCTATGATTTTTTTAGCTGCTGGAGAAGCAGTACCAGAAGCATAATTATCTTTGACCACAGAAGCTGGAATTTCAGCTGGTGGAGTTGTAGCCACTTCTTGGGCAACAGGAGCAGCGCTTTGACCTTCTTTTGGAACGCCGTCGGTATCAATTAGGCAAACGACTTGGCCTACTTCTACAGCATCTCCCTCCTCAGCCTTTAGGCTAATGGTTCCACTGACCTCTGCGGGTAATTCAAGCGTTGCTTTGTCAGAATCTACCTCTGCAATGGCTTGGTCTTTCTCAACATAGTCACCATCGGCAACCAACCACTGGGCAATTTCTACCTCTGTTATTGACTCTCCCGGTGAAGGGACTTTCATCTCTAAAATCATAGTTTATGGTGATTTACTTTTTTTTCTAATAAAATTATCCAATGTAGGATCAAACACATAGTCAATGACCTGTTGGTGTCTGTTTTTAAACCTTACTGCACTTCCTGCTGCAGGTGCGCCGTAATACCTTCGTGTGGCAGGACGCATTTGATTAGCCTCTGGCAAATGAAGTAGCAAATAACCCCAAGCTCCCATATTTCTGGGTTCCTCTTGGGCCCACACTACTTCCTCTAGGTTAGGGTATTGATTGATCTGGGCTTTAATTTCTTCATGAGGTAAGGGAAATAATTGTTCTAATCTAACTATCGCGACATCCATTTGCTCTTTTTTAGCTCTGGCATCGATTAAATCGTAATAGAATTTTCCTGAACAAAAGACCAGTTTTTTGGCTTCTTTGGTTGCTATTTCATTGTCTGGAATTACCCTTTGAAAACCTCCACTGGTGAGCTCCTTCACTTCAGATATGGCTTTGGGATGACGCAATAAGCTCTTAGGGGTAAATATTATAAGCGGTTTTCTGTAATTTCCTACCATTTGTCTTCTTAAAAGATGAAAGAAGTTGGCAGGCGTAGTACAGTTGGCCACAAACATATTGTCATTGGCACTAAGTTGTAAATAGCGTTCCATCCTCGCTGAGGAATGCTCTGCTCCTTGACCTTCGTATCCATGAGGCAGTAACATCACGATACCATTTTGTGTTTTCCACTTGTCCTCTGCCGCAGAGATATATTGGTCGATCATGATCTGAGCACCATTAGAAAAGTCCCCAAACTGGGCTTCCCAAATGGTCAAGGTATCGGGACTGGCCATAGCATAGCCATAGTCAAATCCTAGAACGCCATATTCTGACAAAAATGAATTAAATACCCTAAACCTTCCTTGTTTTTCAGGGCGAATTAGATTGAGTAATATCACCTCTTCCTCAGCCGACTCAGACTTAAGCACCGCATGACGGTGTGAAAAAGTTCCTCGTTCTACATCTTGACCAGATAGTCTAACATTGTATCCTTCTTGAAGTAGGGTGCCATAAGCCAAGAGCTCCCCCATCGCCCAATCTAAGTTGTCGGTCTCAAAAAACATTTTGTTGCGGTCTGCAATCAGTCGCTCAATTTTTCTCAAAAACTTTTTATCAGGTGGAACATTGGTAATCGTTTTGGCTACTTGAGTCAGCGCATCTAAATTGACGGCAGTAGGTATTTCGTGATGCATACCTTTTTCGTCTACTCTTTGATAGCCCAACCACTCATCTTCCATAAAGGGTGTGACAGCAGTGGTTTCTTCCGTTCGAGAAACTTGAAGGTTTTGCTCTAGTTTGGACTTATACGCCTCCTCCTCTTGTTTAACGTAATTGTGATCTATAATGCCTTGAGCTATAAGTTTTTCAGCATAAATATCTCTTGGATTTTTTTGTGCAGCAATGGCCTTATACAATTTGGGTTGGGTAAATCTCGGTTCATCACCTTCATTGTGCCCATATTTTCTGTATCCGAGTAAATCGATAAAAACGTCTGCGTTGAAATGCATTCTAAAATCCAAGGCAAAAAGCACAGCATGGACAACCGCCTCTACATCATCAGCATTAACGTGCATTACTGGAGATAAGGTCACCTTTCCCACATCTGTACAGTAGGTACTTGATCGTGCATCCAAATAATTGGTCGTAAAACCAATTTGATTATTGACTACAATATGAATGGTTCCTCCTGTTGAGTAGCCTTTCAATCGAGCCATTTGAACTATCTCGTAGGCAATTCCCTGTCCAGCAATCGCTGCGTCACCATGAACCACTATGGGTAAAACCTTTGATGGATCACCGCTAAATTTATTGTCCATCTTGGCCCTAGTGATACCCTCTACTACGGCTCCCACGGTTTCCAAGTGTGAAGGATTGGGGGCGAGATTGATATTGATTTTTCTACCGTTGTTGTTGGGGTCAATCTTTGCCGTCCAACCCATATGGTATTTCACATCTCCATCAAACACGACTTCATCATAGTCCTTTCCATCGAATTCACTAAAAATATCCTTGGGCGATTTTCCAAATATATTGGTTAAGGTATTGAGTCTTCCCCTGTGAGCCATTCCCATGATAAACTCCTCAACCCCTTTTTCGTCTGCTGCCAAAATTAGGGCATCTAAAGCGGGAATGAGAGACTCCCCTCCTTCTAACGAAAATCGTTTTTGACCCACATACTTGGTGTGTAAAAAACTTTCAAAACTTACGGCTCGATTTAGATTATTGAGTATATCTTTCTTTTGCTCGGGACTAAATTTGGGGTGATTTTCATTTTGATGGAGTCGATCTTTGATCCAATCTTTTTTCTCCAAATTCCTAATATACATGTATTCCACACCTATAGAATCGCAATAGGTTCTTCGAAGGTGTTCGATAATGGTTGACAAGGTACTGGGTCCAATGCCCATTGTGGAGCCTGCATTGAATACGGTTGGCAAATCGTCTTGAGACAAGCCGAAATTTTCGATATCCAAATTGGGGGTGTAAGTTCGTCTGTTACGAACAGGGTTGGTTTTTGTAAACAAATGGCCTCGGGTACGATAGCCTTCAATCAGCTTTACCACCTGAAATTCTTTCTTTACCGACTCGGGCACTTCTACTTCTGCTACCTCTACAGACGACTCACCATTTTCCACTCCAAAATCAAACCCTTGGAAGAAAGCCCTCCAGCTGGGTTCTACAGTATCTGGATTTTGTAGGTATTGGTCGTACAATTCGGCAAAGTAGGCGGTATGCACCGAATTTAAAAATGAAAATTTGTCCATTAAATAATATTACTACTAGTCCTTAAAGCAAAATTACAATTTTTGCCCAAAGAGGTAAGATTTTGTCGATAAAACAATCCTATTCTTATTAAATTTGTAAAGGATCGGTGCTGATGATAGGGTTGTTTTTCAATTAAAAATCAAGACTTTTTCACGGCCACTCCTTTTCAAAATTTGATTTTATAGATGTTTGCTTTAATCGATTGCAATAATTTTTACGCTTCATGTGAGCGGGTTTTCCAACCCCAATACGAAGGCAAAGCAGTGGTCATTCTTTCCAATAACGATGGCTGTGTAATTGCCCGAAGCAATGAAGCCAAAGCTCTGGGGATTCCCATGGGAGCACCTGCCTTCAAATTTCGAAACGAATTCAAAAAACACAACATCAAGGTTTTTTCTTCTAACTACCCCCTCTATGGAGACATGAGTAATCGGGTGATGAAAATCTTGGAAACCTATACTCCCAATGTGGAGATTTACAGCATAGACGAAGCCTTTTTAAAGTTTGAAGGCTTTGATCATTTTGACCTGTTTACAATGGGTTTGAAGATGCGCAAACAAGTACGGCAGTGGACAGGGATTCCCGTCTCTGTTGGGTTGGCTCCCACGAAAGCTTTGTCGAAAATTGCTAATAAAATCGCTAAGAAATTTGACCAAAAAACACAAGGAGTCTACTGTATCGATAGTAATGAAAAACGTTTAAAAGCGTTAAAGTGGACCCCCATAGGAGATGTTTGGGGAGTGGGCAGGCAACACGCCAAACGATTGAAGGCCATGCAGGTAAAAACTGCCTTGGATTTTGTGAATTTGCCCGATGAATGGGTCAAAAAATACATGAGTATATTGGGACTACGGCTAAAAAAAGACCTAGAAGGCATTCCTTCCATCCAATTGGAAGAGGTTGTGCCTAGCAAAAAGTCGATTGCGACGACTCGAAGTTTCAATAATATACTTACTATATTTAATAATCTTGAAGAACGTATTACTACCTACACCCTCCTGGGAGCAGAAAAGTTGCGAAAGCAGAAAAGTTGTGCTATAGCCCTTCACGTTTTTGTAAGAAGTAACCCTTTTGATCCCAAGTCAGAGCAATATCGCAACGGCTGTACTATTACACTTCCCCACGCTACAGATTCCAATTTTATTTTGAATCGGTATGCACTGATGGGATTGAGGAGTATTTTCAAACCAGGAATAGAATATAAAAAAGCGGGGGTGATACTTTTGGGACTGACACCTTCCTTCTCAAGACAAATTAATTTATTCGAACAGGATACAGCAAAACATACCGCATTGATGGAAACCTTAGATAAAATTCATCGTCGATATGGCCCACACCGAATGAAATTGGCCAGTCAAGATTTAAAACAAACATGGAAAATGAAACGGGAGCATCTTTCCAATCGGTTCACAACAGAAATGAATGAAATCATCAGGGTAAAATGAGTAATACAGGAGATAAAATCGTCTTTTTTCAACCGGATCAGGAGCGGGGAAAATCTTCTTATCTGGCTCAAGAGGCCATTTCGGCAGGCTTTCCATCCCCAGCAGATGACTTTAAGGAGTTGCGAATCAGCATTGACCGAGAGGTGGTCAAAAATGAGGAGGCTACTTTCTATGCAAGGGTATCGGGCGAATCGATGCAAGGGGCGGGGCTGGACGATGGAGATTTGTTGGTGATCGACCGAAGTCTAGAACCACAAGACAATAAGATTGCAGTCTGCTTTATCGATGGAGAGTTTACCGTAAAACGCCTAAAAGTAGAGGAGGACTGTGTTTATCTGATGTCGGAAAACTCAAAATACAAACCAATCAAGGTAACCGAAGACAACCAATTGATTATCTGGGGAGTCGTAACTTATGTGGTGAAAAAAGTTTAGACTAGAATCTTTCAAAAACACCAGCAATTCCTTGCCCTCCACCCACACAGGCGGTGACCATACCGTATTTTTGATTGCGACGTTTCATCTCATTCAACAGCTGTATGGTGAGTTTGGCTCCAGTACAACCCAAAGGATGCCCCATGGCAACGGCTCCCCCATTGACATTGACAGTGTCGGGATCCAAACCACTTTCTTGAATGACGGCTAAGGCCTG
>JABGSU010000057.1 GCA_018647605.1 Flavobacteriaceae bacterium
CCAACTCCTCCAATATAGCGGTCCTCAGTATCTCGAAAAAGCTTTTTTTCATTGGATTTTTGGGTTTTTCTTGTTTGAGGTTCTTCTTCCAAATTAAAGTCTTCTGGCTCTCCTAGTGTTTCAATCATTTTGGTAACATCATCTTGATTTATCACATAATCATTGTGTTTTTTGGATGCTTGAAATAATTCAGCAATTCGAGCCTCAATCTCCTCTAAGATTTCTTCTTTACCATCAGTTTCAGAAAAGGTTATTTCTAATTTTTTCAAATATTGATTGAGTACTTTATAGGCTTCCTCGTCAATTTGGAAAAAAGTACTGGCCAGATTGATATTAACGGTTTTGTTCATTTTATTTAATTTTAGATTTGGTGATGATATAAACAGCTTTATTGAGCTCTTTCCAGGCAGATTCGAGATCAATTAAAAATGTTTTTCCTTCTGGAGTTATGGAGTAGTATTTTCTTGGAGGGCCTGAACTGGATTCTTCCCACCGATAAGTCAATAGTTTTGCGTTTTTTAATCTACTCAAGAGGGGGTAAACAGTTCCCTCAACGACTAGCATCTTCCCTTTTTTTAAGGAGACCAAAATTTCAGAAGTATATAAATCCTTGTTACAGATTAAAGATAATATACAATACTCTAAAACTCCCTTTCGCATTTGAGCCGTAGCGTTTTCTATTTTCATCTTGTTAATTATTACTTTGTATTACACATATATATACAAAAGATAGTATTATGCAATACATAGTAATAAAAAATTATTTTTTAATTTTTTGTAAGAAATTTCCTTCGTTAAAATTTAAAATAAACCCTATGTAGTATTTTTTACCATAACTCGGATTTATTTGAATGACTAGGCTATTTAACTTCCGTTGTTAATTTATAGTGTTTGAGAACGGTCTATTAAAATATTTATTAAGTTTGTTTAATGAAATGGTTGTTGCAATAGCAGATTAAAAGGGAAATTGGTGTGAAGCCAATACTGTACCCGCAACTGTAAGCTTAGTCCGCATAGCGGATGATTTTCATAAATTCTTTACCACTGATTTTATTCGGGAAGGTGTCTGGAAATACGCAAGTCAGGATACCTGCCATTCATAGTGATTTGGATCTTCGGGGATAAAGAGTCGAATTGCTGTAAGGATATTATGTCCCTTTATTATTATATTATGAAATCAGTAAATGCCCTGCTATGGGTAGTAATGCCTTTTTGTGCCTTGTTGGCGCAAAATCAAACAGTGGACAGTCTTGCTGTTTCTACCAATTTTTTGGATGAAGTTGTTGTAACCGATTCAAGATTTGCACTAAAACGTTCGCAATCGGGTAAGACGATTGTCAAGATCAAGTCCGAAGAAATTCAACGATTTTCTGGGTTGGGCCTTGGTGTCCTTATGTCTTCTCACCTTGGTATTGATGTGATTGCCAAAAACATGTATTCTGGTCAGAATCCAACGGTGTCCATTCGGGGAGGTCGAAACCGTCAAGTACTAATTTTAATCAATGGGGTGAGGGTTTCCGACCCCTCAAGAATTGATAATGATTTTGATATTAATGCACTCAATATTGAAATGATTGAGTCTATTGAAATTGTCAAAGGAGCAGCTAGTAGTCTTTATGGGAGTTCTGCTGCTACTGGGGTAATCAATATTACCACTAAAAAACCTAAGGATGCAATTACTTTAATAGCGAAAAAAACTTGGGGTACAGAGCAAGCTTCCGATCAACCGCTCAACAGTGTATCTTCTGGAAATCATTCGATTTTTATCAGCGGAACCGAGGGCGGTATTGGAGTTAATTTAGCCTATGCTGAACGATATAGTAATGGCATGAGTGCTGTGGTGGGTGAAGAAAATGATCCTTTCAATAAGGTCAATTTGAATGTAGGACTTTCTGGTCAATTCACCTCAAAGTTCAATTGGAATTTGGGTTGGAATAGAGATGAGGTGAATGCAGATTTTGACAACAGTTTTCCGATTGAACAGGCAGACTATAAGTACACTACTGAATTGGATCGATTTTCCTTGAACACCAAATATGACTATGAGGGGGGAAGTTTGAATCTTAATGCAGGGTACCAAACTAATATAAGGGAGTTTCAGTATTCCTATCTCTTGACTTATGAAAGCGATAACCTGAATATTGATGTTTTCAACAAGTATATTTTCAACAATAACTTTTACACCATTGTGGGCTTTCAATATCAAAAAGGAACCATGAAAGCAGATTACGATCCAGAAGTATCTCAATCTGATGTTTATTTAAATTCAGTTTATCTTGATCCCTCTGGATTAAATCTTAATTTAGGTTTGCGTTACAATCATCACAGTGCCTATGACGGCCATTGGATTTACAGTCTAAATCCTTCTTTTTCATTTGATGTCAATGCCGATTATCAAATGAAAATTTTGACCAGCTACAGTAAGGCTTTTATCGCACCAGGTCTGTATCAGTTGTATGATCCCAGCTATGGCAACAATGAATTAAAACCTGAAAATAATTTGAGTTTTGAATTCGGTACAGAAATCCGATCCAATCAAAATACCCTTTCAGCTGTCTATTTTAATCGTAAAGAAGACCCTACACTTATTTTTGGTCCATCCATTGAAGGATATCC
Organism: Flavobacteriaceae bacterium; assembly: GCA_018647605.1. GTDB lineage: Bacteria > Bacteroidota > Bacteroidia > Flavobacteriales > Flavobacteriaceae > UBA8316. The sequence continues at coordinate 2,617 of JABGSU010000057.1, forward strand.
CTATGGTAGGTATGCCAATTCTGATCAAGAAATAAAATATAGAGGATTGGAGCTGGCCTATGATTTTCTTTTTTTTGAATCGGTCAAAACCCGTTTGAATTATATTTTTACTGAGACTACTGATGGTGATTTAAGAAGTATTCCCAAACACGCAATTGCAGGAGTAATGGATTTACCTTTATCAGAATCGACTCATTTGAATTTGGTAGGACAGTATACAGGAGAGCGCATTGCAAACGATGCTGTCACTGAATTGGAAGCCTATTCGATTTTTACTTTGCAGTTGAATCGTCAGCTCCAAAATCCGAATATCAATCTATTCTTGAGTGTATTTAATGTGTTTGATGCAGAATATGTGATCATACCTCAATATGCATCAAGGGGAAGAAATATTCTGGCAGGAATTTCACTCCAATTGGATTAATGGTAAATTAATATCGGAAGTAATCATGAGATCCCTCAGGAAATGTGGATCTTCGATTGTTTTTTCGAGAGGGAAATCAGGTTCTTTGATTTTAAAACGAGAGGCATCAGCATTAATATGACTTAAGGCGAGTGCCAAAAGAGGATCTGAACTCTCTCCGAGTATACCTAAATTGGTCATGTCTTCTGCGAGTCTCAATTCTTCCTGAGGAACCAATCCATCGGAATATTCATAAAAATCTTCACTGTTTGCACTGAAGAAAGACATACAGTAAATGGCGTAGGTGTGATCGGGATTTTTGGTCCCATTATTATCTATATAATCGTAGAGTGCTGCGAGACCCCCTACATTCTTCCCATAGGTATTTTCACCTACTTGAATTACGTTGATATAGGGTGCTAAACCATTGATCAACAACTCACTGGAGGAGGCACTTCGGCCAGAGGTAATGACATATACTTTATTTAAATTTAAAGAGTTGATCGCTGTTCCATCAGCTAACTGATTGGTGAAATTTTCACCCAGCCAACTAGCATATTCGATTGGCTTAGCGTTGAAAACATCCATTAGTTTTTTATTCCACAGGTATTTGACAAAAGTTTGATCATTAAATTGTCCTGTGATCATCCCTGCCAAATTGAGGGCCGAACGGGTCAATCCACCTCCATTATAGCGCAAATCGATGATGACTTCATTGACTTGGTTTGCTTTAAAATTGGCAAAAACTTCATTCAGATCATTGTCAAAACCTTGAGCAAATTGGTTGTAGATCAGGTAACCAACTTTAATACCCCCTGATTCTATGATTTTACTAACTTGAATGGGATTGATTTGAAAACTTTCTGTTTTGGTCAAGGCAACATTTTTTCCATTTGGGCTGAGAACATTATTGTTGAGGTCAGCCATGTTTAGGGTATAGTCTAAATTTTCGTTATATAATAATTCTTGGTAATTACTCAAGTTGAGACTTTGACCGTCCACCCCAGTAAAAACATCTCCCCTTTGAATGTCTTTGGTAGCGGCATCTGATTCTGGGAGTATATAAGTCACTACACCCAAAATACCTTGGCCAGTTCCATAGCGAGATAGTACGAACTTTACGCCATTGGTGGCATCAATTCCTCTGATCGAATTCTCCAAGTCAACATAGTCGGATCGGATTAAACTGTACTTATCTTCTTGGTGTTTTAATGAGTTAAAAAAGGCCTCTGGCTCTGGATAAGGCTCAATGAGTTCATTATATCTTGAAGATCCCACTGGTTTAATAGAGTCATTAAGAGCGGGTACTTCCCCTTGCCACAAATAGTAATCATTCAATGCTTCCCAAATGAACTGATGAATCCTAAAATATCGTAGTCCAGTGAAGTTTTCAGTACATTCGTCAACGATTTCAAGAGTTAGACTGATTTCATCCTCAACGATCTCGATTTGGGTTGCAGTTCCAATGATGTTAGAACCGTTCAAAAGATTAACGCTAATGGAATCAATGATTTCATATTTGCCCTTGATACGTTTGTCTAGATAATTGAGATAGAAGATATTGTTTTCTAAAAAATGAAGATTGGTCGCTTGGCAACTCGTAATTGATTTATTTGAGTCTTCATCATCTAATAAATTCCATGAACCCAAAAGTAAATCAGGAGATTCACTGATATTGGAAAGCAAATAGGAATCTGTTATTTTAGTATCGTTTGTTTCTTTGTCTTTGGAGCAAGCGGTCCAAAATAACAAAACCAGACTCAACAAGGTAGGATAATAGTAGGCTTTCATATCAATTTATTAAAACTCTAAATTACATATTTCATGTCAAATCTTCTATTTTTAAAATAATTAAGAAAAATTTGTGTTAAAATCAATAGTTCTAATGAGATTCCCCAATTTTGAAGTGCCATAAGCATTTCTTTAATGATTACTTTTACAATTCAAAATCACATACATGAAAAAGTACCTTATCCTTACAGCATTAATGTTCTTACCTACCCTAACAATGGGTCAGTCAATTTTTGAAAAATACCAAAATAATAAGGAGGTTACTGCTATTAGTATCAGCCCTAAGATGTTTCAATTATTGGGAAGTATGTCCTTATCAAGTGGAGATCCCGATGCAGATGCTTTGATGGAGATGATCGGAGGTATTACTCGTTTTAAGGCTTTGATTACAGGAACTCCAGTCATCAGCGATGATATTGCCCAATGGGTAAAAACGGAGGCCAGTGAAAAAGGTTTGGACATGATGGTGACCATACAAGAATCGGATGCAGACCTAAACGTTTATGTCAAAGAAGGTGAAAATGAGGGAGAGTTAGAAAGTCTTTTGATGTTTTCAAAAGGAATTAGCAACGCTCTACCAGAGGCTAAACTTCAAGGTAGTGATATTGAGGCCGTTGTTTTATTAATTGAAGGTAAAATTGCATTGGACAAAATCGCAAAATTGATTACTAAAATGAATTTGCCTGGAGGAGAACAATTAAAGAAGGCAGGTATCTAAACTATTGATTACTGGGCGATACCTACATAATTGGAAGGGGTTATTTGTTTAAGTTCCTGTTTTATGTTTTCTTCAATGTCTAAGCCATCGATGAACTCGTGAATTAGCTTTTTATTGACCACACTGTTGGTTCTAGTCAAATCTTTCAAGGTCTCGTAGGGATTGGGATAGTTTTCTCTTCTCAAAATGGTTTGAATGGCCTCTGCTACGATGGACCAATTTTCATTTAAGTCAGCGTTTATTTTCGTTGGATTAACATTCAATTTCTTAATCCCTTTTACCATAGACTTAAAAGCGATAAGGATGTGTCCGAAGGGAACACCAATATTTCTCAATACAGTACTGTCTGTTAAATCTCTTTGTAGTCTGGAGATGGGTAATTTGGTAGCAAAGAAATTTAGAAGTGCATTAGCGATACCTAAATTTCCTTCTGCATTTTCAAAATCGATGGGATTGACTTTGTGTGGCATGGCTGAAGAACCTACTTCATTTTCCTTGATGATTTGTTTGAAATAATCCATGGAAATATAAGTCCAAATATCTCTGTTAAAGTCAATTAAGATGGTATTGATCCTTTTTAGAGCATCACAAAGGGCTGCGATACTGTCATAGTGTTCAATTTGAGTGGTTGGAAATGAATAATCGAGTCCCAATTGTTCCTCGACAAAGTTTTTACCAAAGGCTTTCCAATTGATGTGGGGATATGCTACTTGGTGGGCATTAAAATTTCCTGTGGCTCCTGCAAATTTAGCTGCATTCTGAATTTGCATTAGGCTAGTTTTTTGAATTTCCAACCGATGGGAGAAAACAGCGATTTCTTTTCCCATTAAGGTAGGTGATGCTGGTTGACCGTGAGTTCTGGACAACATGGGAGTATTGGTGCAGGCCTCAGAAAGTGCAGATAAGTTTTCTAACACCTCTTCCAAATGGGGGAGATAGGTTTTGTGGAGACCTTCCTTTATGGAAAGGGGGATGGCCGTGTTATTAATGTCTTGAGAGGTCAATCCAAAATGGATGAATTCTTTGTATTTACCCAAATCGAGTTTGTCAAACTCTTTTTTGATAAAGTATTCCACGGCTTTGACATCGTGATTGGTGGTTTTTTCAATTTCCTTGATATCCTTGGCATCTTCTTCTGAAAAATGTTTGTAAATGCTTTTCAAATCCTCAAAAATAGCAGGATTTATATTTTCCAGTTGAGGTAGAGGTATTTCACAGAGTGCGATAAAATATTCTATTTCTACCTTAACTCTGTATTGAATCAAGGCTTCTTCAGAAAAATATTTGGATAAGGTTTTGGTCTTTCCACGATACCGTCCGTCTATCGGGGAAATTGCGTTTAATGGACTGAGTTTCATACTGCTTGTAATGGTAGCAAAGATAAGGCTTCTTCACTACAAATAAGTTGAAAATTCAGGAGATTTGTCTTACAACTGATTGGAAGCCCGTGCTACTGTTGTGTAATTTTTTTTCTATGTAGGCTTCTATTTCTTCACTAATCCAAGGTTTATTATTTCTGAAAAAGTGCAACGTTTTCATGGCAAATGCTATTGGAGCTACCTTTAGGGATGTTAACATATAATGGAAACATATTTCGATGATTAAATCAATTTACTTTTGTGTTAACTGTTTCCTTCTATTTTTATGGTTACAATAATTATATAGCAATTTGGCCATAGGTCTTCTTTTGCTGTCATTTGTTTGCTGATAAACCCCTTTTAAATAAAAAGAAAAGTCTGGGGTAAGACATTCTAATTTGTTAAGGCTATATTTTTCCAGTATCCATGCAGCAAGAATATTTTCCCGTTTATCAATGGACACACAGGACATTTTGTGTAATTCAGGAAAGTACTTGGGATATTGATCAATGAAAGCAGCTCCTTCTTTTCGATCGGCTGCTGTGGAATAATTTTCTAATAGGATTTTTTTGAGGTTCAATTTTTACAATTGTAAAACACGGTATTCTTGGTAGCAACCACTGATGGCTTCCATTATTTGAAGGTCATTGGATTCCTTTATAAAGGCATCTGAATAATTGCAGTTTCTAAGAATTTCGTCCAAATCCACTCGATCGAGATTTAATAGTTGGGTGATGATCTCTCGGTCAAACTTTGAAGCAAGAAGATTTTTCAAGCCATCATCTTCCCTCATTTTCTTCAATTTTTGCATCTGTATTCCTTTATTGCCGAATAGGTTGTGTAAAAAATCAATTGGGTTAAAAAGTGCTGCAAAAGTTTTTGAAATGGCATTGGGATTTCGATCTCCTCCTTCATAGCCTGCGCTGGATAAACCCGGAATTCTGTATCTTCCAGCCGAGTTTATAGGAACGTTTTTAACATCAATATCCAAATAACCAGTCAATTGATAGGGACGTAAAATGATTTCTTCGAGTGCAAAGGCCAATTGGGTAATTTGAAATTTTGAGTTTCCAAATTTTATCATGTCTTGAGTAACAGCTACTTTGAGTGATTTATAGCCTAAATAAGAAAAATATAGCGTATCGTTGACTTGGGCTTCAATTTCAAAATTTCCTTTTGCATCAGTAGTAGCCCCTATTACTTTGTTGAGGTTTAAGACGTGTACACTTTCCATCGGGAAGCCTGTAGATTCGTTTTCTACCACACCATTAAGATATTGCACTTGTTCTTGACCCATGACCCATGACCCACAAATACCCAATAAAAATAAACAGACCTGTTTGATCATCTTTAATTCTCCCCTATAATTTTATTTAAAATTAACAAATTAGACGTCAAATCGAATTCTAACTTTTTAGAAATTCCACTAATTTTTCAAAAGCCCTCGATCGATGACTGATTTTATTTTTTTCTGAAAGGCTCATTTGGGCAAAACTTAGGAGTTGATTTTCCGGTATGAAAATGGGATCATAGCCAAAACCATTTTGACCTTCAGCCATTATTGAAATGTTTCCCTTTACAATCCCTTCGAAGAGATATTCCTGTTTGTTGAATATCAAGGCGATTACAGTTCTAAACTGAGCTTGTCTGTTTTTGATTCCTTTTAATTCGTTCAGTAATTTATCCATATTGTGCTGTGCATTTTTTTGAATTCCTGCATAGCGAGCGGAGTATACCCCAGGGGCACCTTTCAATGCCGAAACTTCGAGTCCGCTATCGTCTGCAAAGGTGTTCTTTCCGTAAATATTGTGAATAGCTCTTACCTTTATCAATGCATTTTCTTCCAAGCTCGATCCTGTCTCTTCTATTTCAGTTTCATGCCCCAATTCCGTCAAACTCCACAAACGATAATGATCAGGTAAAAGAGTGTTTATTTCTTCTACTTTATTCTGATTATGGGTTCCAAAGATGAGTTCCATTGATATTATTGGTGATGATAAGGTTCGTTATTCAAAAGAGTATTGGCTCGGTAAAGTTGTTCTAGAAAAAACAATCGAACCATTTGATGGGAAAATGTCATACTGGACAATGCTATTTTTTCATGAGCTATGGCATATACTTCCTCCGAAAATCCATAAGGTCCTCCCACTATAAAAATCAATCTTTTGTGGGAACTCGATCTTTTAGAATTGAGGTATTTAGAAAAACCGATGGAGTCGAATGACTTTCCCTTTTCATCCAACAGAACAACCCAGTCGCCCCCTTTTATTTTTTCAACGATCAATTGCCCCTCCTTTTGTTTTTGAATATTTTCAGACATTTTCCCCTTGTTTTTAAGTTCTGGTATGATTTGAATTTCAAATCGTTGGTATCTGTTGATGCGTTGGGTATAATCTTCCATTAGGGAAATCAATCGTGAGTCGTTGGTTTTTCCAACCAAAAGCAGTAGCGTTTGCATATTGCAAACTTACAAACACAATCAGATTTGTTTTATCTTTGATCAAAGGAAATTTTTTTGAAAGAAAAATTAAAAGCCATTCCCATAGTCAAAAACTTGGTTGAGTTTTTGGAAGCCCTGAAAATCCCCGGATATATTGGCTTTTCCTTCTACGATTTATCGGAGATGTACCTTTCTGGAATTGTAAACGGGGCTTTGTCCTCAAGGGCAGGCAGTATTGCGTTCAGCTTTTTCATGGCACTTTTCCCATTTCTCCTTTTCATATTAAACCTTATCGCTTTTATTCCGATTGATAATTTTGATTCTGTATTATTTAATTTTATCGAGCTTTTACTGCCTCAGGAAAGTCAAGGTTTCTTTACTGATATTTTTACCGACATACGCCAAAAACAAAGAGCTGGATTGCTCTCTTCAGTATTCCTATTGTCTATTTTTCTCACTGCCAACGGCGTTAGTTCTATTTTTTCTAGTTTCGAAGGGTCTTATCATGTTGTACTATCTCGCTCATTTGTTCGGCAGTATTTATATTCGATGATGGTGGGAGTTTTGCTCGCACTAGTGCTTTTGGTGGGAGTAACGGCACTCATCTTTTTTGAAATATTTATTTTGAGCAATTTAGATGAATTGATCCCTAGTGAGATTAACTGGATTAGGATTGGACAACTGTTTTTTTACACAATATTAATTTATATCTCCGTAGCGATATTGTATTATTTTGGAACAATTGAGGGCAAAAAAAACCGTTTCTTTTCTCCAGGTGCCTTGATGACCTGTTTGCTGATTTTAATCACAACCTATTTGTTTGGTATTTATATTGATAAGTTTTCCACCTACAATCAATTGTATGGCTCTATTGGCGCATTGCTAATTTTTTTATTCTACATATGGCTTAATTCTAGTGTGCTTCTTCTTGGTTTTGAACTCAATGCTACATTGAATCGACTGAAAAACAGTGGGAAAGACCCTACTTGATATTAAGCAAAGTTGTATTTTTAAAAAATGCAGTATTTCGCCGATGTTTTACTTCCTCTGGCACTGGGTAAACCCTTCACTTATGCGGTTACTCCTAAGGATTACGATATTTTAAAACCTGGTTTTCGTGTAGCCGTTTCTTTTGGAAAATCAAAAATTTACACTGCCATTGTGGTAAAACTTCATGCCACGCCTCCTCAGCGGTATACTCCAAAGTTTATTGAAATGATTTTGGAGGAATCCCCTAGCGTGACGCTAAAACAATTGGTGTTTTGGGATTGGTTGTCTGATTACTATCAAAGTAAATTGGGAGATATAGTACGGGCGGCACTGCCTACTACTTTTTTATTGGAGAGTGAGACGATTGTGGTCAAAAAAAATATTTCTCCTGAGATTAAAAGAGCTTTGGATGATGATGCGTTTTTGATATATGAGGCACTAGAGGTTAAAGCTCTGAGTATTAAGGAAATCATTGAGATTTTAGGAAAAAAAAGTGTATTGGGTCTTTTACAGGATTTATTTTCTAGAGGTGTGGTTGATATTCACCAAAAACTGAGCGAGAAATACAAACCCAAGCTTGTACGTTATGTTCGTTTATTTTCGTCAGTTTTAGAAACCAATAAGCTTGAGGATATTTTTGACTCCTTAAAGCACGCACCCAAACAAAAGCAGCTATTGATAGGAGTGTTCGATCAAAATCCCAAAGGAGACGAATGGAAAAAAATCAAGGAATTGCTCTTTAAGACGGGGAGTGGAGCAGCTGCCCTTAAGGCATTGATCAATAAGGGAATATTAGAAGAGCAAAACCTTCGGGAGGATCGTTTGCTTTATGATTTTAAAAAAAGGGACCAGGACAAAGCTTTGTCCTTGGCCCAACAAAAGTCTCTTAAGGAAATTACTACTTCTTTTGATCATAAATCTGTGGTCTTATTTCAAGGGGTAACGGGATCGGGAAAGACAGAAGTTTATATTGAATTGATCGCTCAGGCCATTAAAAAAGGGGAACAGGTTTTGTATCTTCTACCTGAAATTTCGTTGACTCCACAAATGGTTCAGCGATTACAGGAACGTTTTGGAACTGAGGTGACCGTTTATCATTCTAAATTTTCTATTCACGAGCGTACCGAAGTTTGGAATAATATTCTTTCAAAGGATGTAAGAGCCAAAATTATAGTAGGTACGCGTTCGGCACTATTTCTTCCTTTTCAAAATTTAGGTCTTTTGATAGTGGATGAGGAACACGAATTGTCCTATAAACAATTTGATCCTTCTCCACGATACCACGCCAGAGATAGTGCCATTGTCTTGGCTGGAATACATCAGGCCAAAGTTCTTTTGGGATCGGCTACTCCATCGATAGAAAGTTCCTTCAATCGCATAGCTGACAAATACGGTTGGGTTCAACTCCACGAAAGATATGGTTCGGTGGAACTACCAGAGATTGTAACGGTGGATTTAAAGTTGGCCCACAAAAAAAAACAAATAAAGGGTGGTTTTACTCAATCCCTAATTAAGGAAATGGAACAAACATTGGCGATGGGTAAGCAAATCATATTATTTCAAAATCAAAGGGGTTATGCACCCGTTATGGAGTGTTTGGACTGTGGTCATATGCCCCATTGCCACCAGTGTGATGTTACCTTGACATATCATCAATATACTGACCAGCTTAAATGTCATTACTGCCGCTATCAGATTGCTGTACCCGAAAAGTGTCATGCTTGTGGATTGCCCAATTTGTCAACTAAAGGAATGGGAACCCAACAAATTCAGCAACAAGTGACAGACCTTTTTCCAGAAGTCGAAGTGGCAAGAATGGATTGGGATACCACTCGGGGGAAATGGGCGTTTGATAAATTGATTCATTCTTTTGCCTCTCAAGAAGTCAAAATATTGGTGGGAACTCAGATGGTCGTTAAGGGATTGGATTTTAAAAATGTTCACTTGGTGGGGGTTTTGAATGCAGATCATTTGTTGAATTTCCCAGATTTTAGAGCCCACGAAAGAACCTATCAAATGCTGAGTCAGGTGGCAGGTAGGGCAGGGAGAAAAGAGCTTAGAGGGAAGGTGTTGATCCAAACATACCAACCGCAGCATGCCATTATCCAACAAGTCATTGATGGAAATTATGAGCAAATGCTTGAGCAACAATTGAAGGATAGAAAAGAATATCATTATCCACCCTATAATCGATTGATCAGAATAGTCGTAAATCATACTGATATGGAGACAGTAAAAAAAGCAAGTGAGTGGATTGTTAATGTTTTGCTTCAATCGTATTCAGGACAATTACTTGGACCCATTTTCCCACCCATAGCTCGGGTGAGGAATCGATATAGAATGCAGATCTTGATTAAAATAGGAGATCAGCAATCCAGAACTCGTGTAAAAAAGATCATCAATAAAACTTTGGAACGTTTTGAGTCGATTGCTATGTTTAGATCTTGTAAAGTCAATTTGGATGTTGATCCCTATTGAAAATTGAGGAAAGTTTCTTTAAATTCTCTTTTTTGTTTTCTGCTCAGTGGAAGTATCTCTCCATCTGTATTGACATTTCTGGTTGAGAAATTAATTACCTTTTCAAGATTGACTATATAAGATTTATGGATTCTTACAAACTGATTTTCAGGTAGTTTAGCCAAAAAAGATTTCATAGTAGACAATATCATGTAATTTTTATTTTTGGTAACTACTTTGACATAATCGCCCATAGCCTCAATCCATCGGATATTATTAATAACTAATTTTTCGGACTTGAAATTACACTTGAAATGAATCAAATGTTCCTTTTTTTTATGAGTGACTTTTTGACATTCTATTTTATGTACCAGTCTTTCAATAGAGGACTTTAATCGTTCTTGATTGACAGGTTTAAGTAAACAGTCTATAAAGCCCATTTCATATGATCTGATGGCATCCATGGGATCTTTAGTCAATAAAATAATTTCGATGTTATCTTTTAATTGTTTCACAAAGTCAAATCCATCATATACTGTAAGCTCTGAGCAAACTATGGCAAAATCAACTGCGTTGTAATTAAGATACTCATTAGCATTAACGGCATCAGAGAATTCTGCTTTGAGTGTGATTTCGGGAAAATACTTTAGAATCTGAAGAAAATGTAGTCTCTCTACGGGATTGGAGTCAATATATATGTAGCTTAGTTTCATATTGGGGCTCAATTATTTACTATATAACATATCAAAATTAAATTTTTTTTTTAAAAAACAAATATTCTCTTGGTGTAATTTAATGATTCACTTATTTTTGCATTCCTTAAAATATATTATATGAATCATTATGAAGCTGTTTTCATTCTAAATCCCGTTCTGTCTGAGACTCAGATAGAGGAAGCAGTTAAAAAGTACGAATCGCTTTTGACATCTAAAAAGTGCAAAATTGTCCACAAAGAAGATTGGGGACTTAAAAAACTTGCTTTCACCATTCAAAACAAAAACAGTGGCTTTTACCACTTGCTACAATTTGAAGGAGAAGGAGAAATTATCAATACTTTAGAAGTTGAATTTCGCAGAGATGAAAGAGTCATGCGCTTTTTAACTGTTAAGCTTGATAAACACGCCCAACAGTGGGCTGACAAAAGAAAGAAAAAAATCCATTCTAAACCAAAAGCGAAATAAGATGGCAAAAATTGATGAACAATCCAATGGAAAAAAAGAAGGGGAAATTCGGTACCTAACCCCCCTAAACATTGATACCAACGTCAAGAAAAAATATTGTAGATTCAAAAGATCTGGGATCAAGTATATTGATTATAAAGACCCAGACTTTCTTTTGAAGTTTGTAAACGAGCAGGGTAAAATTTTACCTAGACGCCTGACAGGAACTTCTTTAAAATACCAAAGAAAAGTTTCAGTAGCTGTAAAAAGAGCCCGTCATTTGGCTTTGATGCCTTATGTTGGCGATTTACTCAAATAAAACTTATAAGTCATGCAAATCATATTAAAAGAAAACATAGAAAACCTTGGCTATAAAGACGATTTGGTAAAAGTCAAAAACGGATACGGTAGAAATTACCTAATTCCACAAGGTAAAGCCATATTGGCTTCTACTTCAGCCAAAAAGGTATTGGCCGAAAATATTAAGCAAAGAGCTTTTAAAGAAAAAAAGATCATTGACGATGCCACTGCATTGGGAGAAAAAATCATGGCCTTAGAGGTTAAGATCGCTTCCAAGGTAGGGAGTGGAGATAAACTTTTCGGATCGGTTTCTGCTCTTGATTTGGTTAATTCATTTGAGGCTAAAGGCCACAAAATTGAAAAGAATGCCATTGCCATCCCAGGAAGAACGATCAAACGATTGGGAAGCTATGAAGCTAAAATCAGATTGCATAGAGAAGTATCAATACAATTTCCTTTTGAAATTATTCCCGAGAAAAAGTAATTTTTAAAAAATATCTATACCCCACCTTGCGTGGGGTTTTTTTTTGATCTCATTTTATGAAATACGCCCGATTATCCAAGGAGCAATTTGAAAGCCTTCATGAGGAGTTTGCTCTTTTTTTAGCGACTCAATCTATCGATAAAAAACAGTGGGATCAAATTAAAACAGAAAATCTGACCCTAACCGATGAATTGTTGGATTTATTTAGTAATGTGGTGTGGGACCAATCTTTAGATAAAATTACTTATCTAGAAAACAGAAGCGATCATCATTTGTTTTTATTCAAATGCCTAGACAAACGTATTGATCTGATTTTGATTCAATTGGAGTCCAATTGCCCTTCCTTGAGAGAAAAAGACTATAAACGTTGGTTGGGAGAGCATTTGACAGACCCACAAGTTTCTATTTTTGAGTCGAATCGAATATTTAACGAGGATTTTAAAAAAGAAAAATTTAAGTTGATGGAGCAGGGGGCTTTGGTAACTGACGGAGCTACCTTTGAGGACCTAAAGAAATTTCTTTTAAAATAATCAGAATTGTTCCATCTTTGTCTTATACCATTTGTACATGTCTAGCGTAAAACCATCCATCCCAAAAGGAACTCGCGATTTTTCTCCAGCCGTTTTGGCCAAGAGAAATTACCTGAAAGCACAATTGATTACTGCTTTTGAAAACTTTGGCTTTCAACCTATAGAAACCCCTTCCTTTGAGCGCTCAGAGTCCTTATTAGGGAAGTATGGTGATGAAGGGGATCGACTGATTTTTAAGATATTGAATTCTGGAAATAAGGTTAAAAACGCAGACCTACAAGCACTTGAAAAAGGTGAACTGGCAAAGTTTTCTCAATCCCTATCTCAAAAAGCACTCCGGTATGACCTTACTGTTCCATTTGCTCGCTATGTAGCACAATATCAAAATGACATTCAATTTCCGTTTCGTCGGTATCAGATGCAAAACGTTTGGCGCGCTGATCGACCTCAACACGGGAGATTTCAAGAGTTTTTACAATGTGATGCCGACGTAGTAGGGGAGCGTTCCTTATGGCAGGAAGTAGAGGGTGTACTTTTATATGATCGTGTTTTTTCAAAACTCAAGCTTAAAGAGGTTAAAATTCACCTCAATCACCGAAAAATTCTTGCAGGTATTGCCCAATGTATAGGGGCAGAATCTCAACTGATTGATTTTACAGTAGCATTAGATAAATTGTCTAAAATTGGGGTAGATGGGGTCGTTGATGAACTCCAAACCAAAGGATTTTTAGATGACGCTATTAAACGTTTAGAGCCTTTTCTTTCTTTAAAGGGTAACTTTGAAAGTCAGTTAGCAACCGTTTCTGAAGCTTTAAAAGATATTGACATTGCCCAAGAAGGTATTGAAGAACTCAAATTTATTTACAATGAATTAAGTAAACAATCCCTAAACTCAGTGTCCCTTACTTTTGATGTGACGCTGGCTCGGGGCTTGAATTATTATACTGGACTGATCTTGGAGGTTATGCCTCCTGAAGGAATTAAAATGGGTTCTATTGGTGGTGGTGGTCGTTATGATAATCTGACGGATTTGTTTGGATTGAAAAATACGAGTGGATTTGGTATCTCTTTCGGATTTGACCGTATCTTTTTGGTTTTGGAGGAATTGAATTTGTTCCCCAATACCCTAAACAACAAGACACAGGTCCTGTTTTTGAATTTTGGTGGGAATTCGGCTAGTTTTTGTTTTGATCAACTTACTAAACTAAGAGATCAAGACTTCCCATGTGAACTGTACCCCAATCCTGTAAAACTTAAAAAACAGCTGAACTATGCTGACCAGAGATCCATTCCCTATCTTGTGATGCTGGGGTCAGAGGAATTGCAAAAAGAGATTTTTGTAGTTAAAAATATGATTAACCGAAGCCAATCAGAACATCCTATCATTGAGATGCTCCAAGTAGTAAGACAATTGGGTTAGTTACTGCGATCCATTGTAGGTCTTTGGTATTTTTCAAAAGGCTGTCGGAGTAGACTTCCAATTTTAGTGTTTTTTTCCACATCGGGGAAAACATCAACACCATATACGATCTTTTCTCTTTCATAATAACTAAAGGTTCCGAAGAGCCTATCCCACAAAGAAAAAATATTTCCAAAATTGGTGTCGGTATAGGGAAGGCGATAGTGGTGGTGGATTTTGTGCATATCGGGAGAAACTAAAAAATAACTGATCCAGCGATCAATTTTTTTTGGGAGTTTAATATTGGCATGATTGAATTGGGTTGATACTACTGAAAGGGCTTGATACAGCATTATGATTCCGATTGAAGTTCCCAAAAGGAATACACCTGCAAGGGTAAAACCAAACCTGACGATGCTCTCTAGGGGGTGGTGTCTGTTTGCGGTAGTAGTATCTACATTGGGATCACTGTGGTGCACCAGATGAATCATCCACAAGGGTTTGATTTGATGTTCAGTGTAGTGGGGGAGGTAGGCTCCAACAAAATCCAATAGCAAAACACCCAAGATGACCTCTGCCCAGAGGGGTAAATTCGGAAACCATTGCAATATTCCAAAAGCATTTTCAACGGTCCAGTACGATGTATTTAAAAGCAGAAAAGCTAGGGCGAAATTGATGACGATGGTCGTGAGGGTAAAGAAAAAATTAGGAAGAGCATGTCGCCACTTTCTATAATTGAATTGTACCAATGGAAAAAAGCCTTCTAAAAACCAAAATAATACAATGCCTCCTATCAGCAGTATACTTCTGTGAAGTGAGAGTATGTTTTCGAAGTAGTTGACGATTTCCTGCATAGCTTCTTCCTTTAAAGAGCATTACTAAATTAATAAAATTGAATTACTACTGGGTAACAAAATAATATACTCCAGAGGAGGAAGAATTTCCATCACTGTCTATGGCCAAAACTTTCCATAGATAGGTTATGCCAGGATCTGCAACAATTCCTATTTCTATGGTATTTTCCACTTCAGTAAAGGTTTGAATAAGCGTGGAGCCATCGTTTTGATCCATATACAATTCATAGGTTTCCAAATCTCCATCGACATCGGAACTGGTCCAATTTAATACGACTTGACCATTTGAATTTAGGTTGACCCGCGCCGACGGTCTCGGGCTGATCAATTCGGGTGGGAAGGGCGCATAATTGACAATACCATTACCCGCAAGATAAAATTTCCACTCTTTACTGGTAATGGAAGCATCATCAACAAATGCGGTAACCGTCCAAGCATAAGGTTCTCCGTGTTTGAGTACGACTTCCAAGGAGCGATCCTTGCTTAGCATTTTTTGAGAATAATTATCATTGAGGTTGATGATTTCAACCTCATATTCATTGGCATTCTGACTGGCATTCCACTGGAAGGTAATTTTGCTTTGGGTGTCATTGATGATACTACCGTCCAAACAAGCAGATCCATTTTCTGGATAAAGGAGATTGAATAAACCAGGTAGCAGGTCTATGGTTTCCTCTGATTGCTCCTCTGCTGAACAAGCCAGCAATAAAAAAAAGAAAGTCGTATAAAATAATTTTTTCATAAAACCTATTTTTTGATTGCGATAAAAGAATGTCTAACATGATCTGCATTCACTTTAATCAGATAACTTCCTAGCTTAAATTCAGAAGCATCGACAGTAATATCTCTTTTGCTGGGGGATAATATATGATTTCTAGAAGAAATTAATCGTCCCTCTGCACTAAAGACATCGACCTGAACGTGGCTATCACTTCCACCAACATAAACTACGAATTCTTCCTGAAATGGGTTGGGTGTATAGGTCACTTCTTCCGATAGGAAATACTGTTGTTCGAATACCCCTTGACATTCATTACCTGTAGATATTTTTACAGTATTTAGACCCGTTTTAAGGGTAACTTGATGTGAAGACCTAGCGGTCTGACTTGTTATCCCATTGTGGGTTATGTTATAAACATCACCTCCATCAAGGTCAAACAATATCGTTTCTTCATTTGTATCGTTTGAAAGCGAAAAAGATTCGTTTCTAGAATCCACCGATAGTTTGGGAGGGTCCTCCAATTCCAGTTGAAAACACCTTTCAAATTCACCAGGATTAACGCCCTCTACTGTAACACAAATGTAATAATCTCCTGCTTTAAGGCTGGAAATATTCCATTTTCTACCGCTAAAGTTTTCTCTGGAATTTATGGCTCCTGTTACTTCAATAATGTAGTTAGGACTGCGATTGATGAAATTGATACTTATGCTATGACTTCCTTCACATCTCTCGGTTTTGTAAACATTGAAATTTTCTGAGCTTAGATAGTATATTTCACAGCCAAAGAAATTAACTTTTGTACCCAGAGGAGTATCAGGGCACTCATCTTGGGGATCCCAAATACCGTCGTGGTCTGCATCATCTGATACGTCTCCAACTCCGTCGCCGTCTTTGTCGGCCTGATTGGGATTGTAAACGACAGGACTATTGTCCTCAATATCAGGAACACCATCATTATCCGTATCATCGGTGGGAAGTGCAGGTCTTGATTGTAATTCAATACTGGTAGGAGCTCCTTCTGGAACTTGTAATTGGAATTGAGTAACAGGAACAGGAACTTCAATGGCACCATCTTCCGTATTGACATAGGTTATTTCTACCTCGTAAATATTATCCTGATTATGATCTTGTGGGTTGTCAAAATCGGGTGGGTTAATAAAGCCAAGGTAGCCTTCACTTTCTTCCTCATTTTTTCGAGTACCTGAGGGTGCACTTTTGATAGCAAAAAGATGGGCATCTGCTCCACCACTGATATTTTTTCTAATTTTCCATTTACCAACACCCCTGTTGAAAGGATTGAAATAGCGTTCATGACCTCTTCCACTGGGATCGCTATTGCTGTCCACTCCAAATACTGAAATGAAGAAAGTAGCGACATATTTGGCATTGGGAACGTCTTCTACCAATATTTTTCCTGTTATTGAGGTTTCCCCCAATTCAGTCTTAGCAGTAATGGTAAACAGCTGTTCTTTTAAAAGTTCATAATCCAATTCCCTTAACAGTACTATTTCTTCATCCCCCACCAATTTAAAGAATCCTCCACTTTCAATATTGATCGACTTGATCTCACCACCCAGAGGGTCTTCGGCCTCAACAGCCCCAACAACAGTTCCTATTTCAGCATCCTCCTTGACATCAAAAGTGATGATTCTGATGATTGGGTCGGGATCACATGCATCGCCATAACCATCATTGTCCTCGTCCTCTTGGAATGGGTTATAAAGCTCGGGACAATTGTCTTTCACATCGGGAATCCAGTCTCCGTCATTATCTACTTGAGATGGGCCACAACCTGATTCATTTACAGTTTCACCTAAAGGGGTATTCGGGCATTCGTCAATATTGTTGTAAATTCCATCCTGATCTGCATCAAGTTGTAAGCTAGAGCAGCCATTTCCATCAACGGTTTCGCCAATGGGTGTATCAGGACAGGGATCCAGAAAATCAGCTACACCGTCCTTATCAGTGTCTCCAGTAATGGAAACTTCATTGTTTTCAAAATCCAATGACAGATTTAAATTTTGATCTACAATATTATTGGCTACTTTGTCCAAAGTAATAACCCCGGATGACATATCCAATAGTGCATCATAGCTGAAGACCAATTTTTCATTTTGTACGCTGAGGCTTGTTGGGTTTTCAGGGAGCGCATTTAGGGTGGTTTGGGTATTGCTCACATCCCCGGTTGCCAAATTTTCTTTTGAAGCAATTACTAAGCTAATATTGAAATCATTCGCGGTCAATGGAATCAACTCTCCAGGTGTTGTCCCTTGCTTGAATGGAGGCTCATCAAAAGTAACTGTGAAGCTATTTTCCGTATCCATTTCCATCTTTAAAATCTTTGGTCCCGCTTTGTCTAAGGTCAGCAATAATTCATCTTTTCCAGAATAGGAGTTGCCTGTGAGGTCACTTCCCGAGACGGTAGCGGTGATGATTGATTGATGAGGTAGAGGAGAAAATGGATTGAGTTGGTTTTGTGATTCGGGATTAAATTGATAACTCCAAAATGTATTTGAACTATTTTCACTCTGCATGGTTTGATCGGATAGCAGGGAATTTGTTTGTCCTTCAGCAGTATATTGCATGTGCATCACTGGGGCATTCTCCATTGGCTCTGAGAATAAGGTAAAAACTTTGAATGGAGAATTTACGCCCATCACATTATTTTTACTCGGATCTAAGTTGTGACTTAATTTTACGCTGGGTGGACTCCCATCTAAAGTGAAAGTCAGGCTATCGGTTCCTGAATATAGATTTCCATAAATACCTACAGCAGAGACAGTTATACTTATATTTCCATCTGTTTGATTTAAATCAAGGTCATAACTCCATAGGCTTTCCTCAGAAGAGGGAGAAACCGTCATGGATTCATTTTCAAGCAGTGCCACTCCATCTTTTTTCACATTTATGATAGCCACAGCAATGGCTTGATTAAAGTTGGCACTAATCGATATTGCTTCATTGGGTTTGACGAAATTGGATGTGGCCGAATGAGAAAGATCTGCGGAAATGTCTTTACCGTGAATGGAGTAAACTTTGGTGGTGGTAGCTGTATTCCCTTGTTTGTCAGTAGCTGTAATAGTAAAAGTAACCGTTCCTGAGACCATACTCTCAATCGACACAACAGAATACGCTCTGTAATACTCATTGTTTGGCATGTCGGCTATGAAGAGCGCTTCGTCGGTATCATTGGAAAATTCATTCCCATCATCATTGTAATTGCGTATGCTTTTCTCATAGAATATTGGTTTTTCTATCAATTCTTCATCGCTGTTCAAATAGATGTCGAGAGACTGCCCTTTGAGTAAAACACCATCTCCGTCATCATTATCGGTTATTGTAATGGTGGGGGGTTGGTGGTCAAACGAAAAAATAATTTCTTCATTCCCTGCATAGTGATTACCAACCAAATCTTCTCCGATGACATTCACCTTTACTTGGGTGACCGTAGCGGAGGAAATTTGTAAACTGTAAAGCCAAATGTTTTCTAGACCAGAAGCAAGCATAGGTTCAATACGATCTATGCCTGTGATATTGATACTGGGTGTCACTGACATGGGTTCGGAGAATTCGGCGGTAATGGTAACCGATTGAGAGGGGCCTATGGTATTGTTGTTGTCGCTGTGAGAGAGTATCACAGTGGGTGGAGTATTGTCCAAAATAAAAGTTAGCGATGCATTACCGACGTATGGATTTCCCGCAACATCCGTACCCGAAACGGTTACACTCACACTTGAAACTGAGGAAGAAATACCCTCCCAACGGTAAATCCAAACGATTGAATCCGTTGTGGTTTGGGTCATCACTATTTTGTTTTGATTGTCAGAAAAATAAAGCGTAGGGCTAGAAGCCATAGCCTCAGAAAAAGTAGCAGTAAGGGTAACTACATCTGAGGAGGAAATGAGATTATCGCCATCAGTATCGGTTAAAATCACCGTGGGTGGAGTATTATCAATTTGAAAACTTAGTGTGTCTGATCCACTGTAGCTATTTCCAAATTTGTCCGTAGCCGATACCGTTAAACTAACCATTGTATCTCCTGTATAAGAAACATTCCAGCTGTAAATCCAAATGTCCTCTGTGAGGGTTGGACTCATATTTGCCGTGCCCCCCAAACCGGACAGTTGAACGGAAGGCGAAGATTGGATTTTTTCTGAAAAGGTAGCGGTAATGATTACCAGTTCTTGGTTGGATAGGATAGCATCATCATCTGTATGACTGAGACTGACTGTTGGGGCCTCATTATCAACGAACAAGTTCAAGGCATTAGATATCTGATAACTATTACCTGCAAGGTCACTAGCAGAAATACCAAGGACGACAATAGAACTGGTCGCTGTTGATGGATCCCATAGATAAGAAAAAGTTGAGCTGACGGCATTAGTAAAATAATCATATCTGATATTCGCTTCCTCTAGGGTAGAACTAACGTCATAGCTTATCGTGTTGCTTGAGTCCAGGCTGAGGGTAGAGGAAATCAGTTGAGTAAAATAGTCAATCGTCGAACTGCTAACTCCATTACTGAGTATTGATTCATGAGAGAGATCATAAGCGGTTCCATTGATCAAAAGCTTTGGAGCATTGGGATAAGTAGATATGGGCTCAGAGAAAGTGACTTCCAGTTTGACAGGATCTGTGATACCGATTAGGTTGTTTTCTGTGTCGTCCATATTGACTGAAAGCACAGATATAGGGGGTGTATTGTCGATTAACAACACCAACTCTTCATTTTCGTTGTAAGGATTCCCCGCAAGGTCAGTACCTGAAACATTTACGGATACTAGTGTGTCTTGTATATTGGGGATCACCCAGTTATAAGTCCAAACTGAAGTGGAGGAGGTAGCGTCCATTAAAACATTGGATGCTACCCCAGAAATGTTCAGTATAGGGGTAGGGGTCATGGCCTCAGAAAATTGAGCTGTAATGTTAATAACGTCCGTGTGTTTGAATGAAAAATTGTCTTTATTCTTGGTAAGTATTACCGTAGGAGGGAGCGTGTCTTGTGGTATGATAAGCTTATTTTCAGAGAACTTTATGGATTTGATCCAACCTGAGAAGGGGTCTGTGGGTGTCCTCGAACCATTTACAGATGTCATTTCACTTCCATTACCGATGATTCCAAATCTGGGGGTTTCATTAGTATCTTGATTACTTATTGGAGGATAGGTGTCTGGGTCAGTGTATGTCAAAACACCATCCACGTAATATTTCAAACCACCCGATTTGTTGGCCTCAAACTTAACCATTACATCATGCCACTGATTGTCTCTCAAATCTCCAGAATAACCAGCATCGTATTTGTCCTTGATACCAGTAGAATTGGTAAACATAAAAGCTATTTTTCCAGCTGCTGAATCAGTATTAGATCCATCACTACCGATGGCAAATCTAAAAACTGTGCTACGATCATAGGATAAAATGATTCTTTGTCTGTTGGAAGTAGAATTTGGAAGCTTAATTTTAGCAGAAAGGGTTAAATTTTCAATCTGATCAGAGGCTCCTGAAACATAATTGTGATTTTGTATTGCAATACCATGATCACCGTTTGATTCATTAAAGAAAAAAGCATTTTCATTTGAATCAAAATAGATTTGACTGCTGTCTCCCAATACAACCCCATTATTTCCTCCACTTGATAAATCATGAACTATATTGCCTGAACCGTTATATGAGTTTATGTTGGAAAAATCATAAGAAAAAATATAATTTTCAGGAGTAGTATCAACCCAGGTATAGGTTCCATTAATTGTTCCATTAAGATTATTTCCACTTATGTCTGTAACAGTATTTTCTGATCCTTCGTTGATTTGATAGTATAATTTGAGATTTGAGTTAGCAGAGACCTGAGTATTTTTATTAGCATCAATCTCACTATCGGATCTTTCAATATCCCACATCCTGACCTCGGAGATACTCCCCTTAAAATATTGGGAGGGTGTTTCACCCCATAAGTTGGCTCCAACACCTATACGATTGTTGTTTTGGGTGATGCCTGAACTGGAACCACCAACAGAAAAAGAGGTGGAGTTAACCAGAGTGCCATCGATATATAATTTCTGCACTCCGCTAGAACCTGAAATATTGGTCACGAATGCAACATGATACCAACGATCCAATACTAACGCTTCGGTTGTAATTATATTAGGCCAGTCCCCGTAATGATCTTTTCTGAACCTACCTTCGATATGGGTCTCACCATTGAGGTTGATCAAATAAAGTCCCAGAACATTTTTTTTAGATATGATATAATTCCTGTTTGGGCTGCTGCTATTCCCAGCACTTGATGCGGATTCAGGTAACTGATCAATTTTGATGCGTGCCTCTAAAGTAAAATCATCGCTGTCACCAAAGTCGGTAAACGAATTCGATGGAACTTCAATATAACCTTCCTGAAAATTGAGAACATTTGTTACGGTATTGGATGCATTATTGATCATCGTATCCACCACTTTGTCATCGGGTATTGCCTCATTAAGGATCTTGATTGAAGAAATTTTCCCAGAAAACCAATCATTGTTATCTCCTGAATCTCCACCTACCAAAAAGTATTTTCCATTGGTATAATCAATGTCAACGTTATTGTCAAGGTATAGTGAGGCTGGAGTTGGATTACCACAAGATGGAGAAATGGAAATAGATTTACCGTAGGAACTAGCTGTGGTCATAATGACCATGAGCAAAGAAGTAAAGCAGTAACACCTCGGCCTCATTAGGTTGGCTTTAAAGGGGCATTCTACAAAGGAATTTCCAATTAAAAAATCCTTCAAATATAGTGAATAAATAAACAAATGAAAATTCAGTGTCAATATAAATATTTGATAATTAATTAATTATCAGATATTTATAGGATTAATTGTATTTTGAAATTTATAGATCTTGACTTTGGTGAAATAACAACTAAACGGAATCGATTGAATAAATCTTTTTAAGGTCAAGGGTGTCCTTCATCTTTTTTTGTAAGATCAGTAAATCTTCAAATAATTCTTTAGCTGTTTCTTGATATTCATCTTCCTCAGATAGATCATTCATTTCTAAGGGATCTTGTTCTAAATCAAAAAGAAGTGTTTTTTTAGTTTTTGGATAAACAATCAGTTTGAATTGATTTTTTCTGATCATCCTTTGATGATTGATATAGGCCCCATAAATACCCTCTGGATAAAGGGGTTGGTTCTCCAATCCTTTTGCCAAACTCAGGAAACTTTTAAATTCCAGTGATGCTGGAGCTTCAATGTTTACCATCTCCAATGTAGTAGCCATAATGTCTTGCAAATATACTTCGTGGTGGACTGTATTATTTTTGGGTATGCCAGGACCTGCAAGGGTAAGTGGGACTCTGACGCTATGATCAAACATACTTTGTTTGCCCAAAAGACCATGTTTTCCTACAGAAAGCCCATGATCGCCTGTAAAGAAAATATACGTGTTATCAGCTTTACCAGAATCCTCAAGCGCTTGTATTATTTTTCCAATTTGTTCATCAAGGTGAGAAATGATGGCATAATATTCTTTAATGTGGGTCTTTATAGCAAAAGGTGTTCTTGGGAAAGGAGCTAATGCCTCGTCTCTAAGTGTTTTAGGATTTCCAATGTCGTCTTTAAAGGGGTATTCTGTAAGCCAATTTTTTGGAAGAGGAATGTTTTCTAGGGGATAAAGGTCTAGAAATGATTGGGGAGACTGGCGTGGATCGTGAGGAGCATTGAAGGCCATATACATAAAAAAGGGTGCCTTCTTTTCGTTGGATTGCCTGATGAAATCTAATGCATCATCTTTAATGACTTCACTCCAGTGTTTTCCTCCTTCCCAAAAACCACCGTTGAGGGAGTCGGTAGGACTCCAGATGTCTATTTCTCCTGTCTTTGGGCGATCATACCCTTTCTTACCTGGCTTATTGAAAAAATCTCTGGGCATACCTGGACGAACATTACGAACTGTTTGAAAAATATTTTTAGGATCTATAGAAATATGCCATTTTCCACTCATGTAGGTTTGATATCCTTTTTGTTCCAATAGTTTTCCCCAGCTGAAGTCTTTGGCTTCTAGGTTGTTTTTATTTTTCCATTGGTCTGTGAGTGTCTTTGCCCTCCAAATACTTTTGCCTGTGATGATCATGGCTCTGGAGGCCATACACACTGCTCCATTCCATCCTCCCATATTGAAAGCTTGGCTAAAATGAGTACCATTTTGAACCAGCCTATCTAAGTTGGGAGTTTGTATGATATCATTGCCCAAAGCGTTAATGGCATCATAAGTAAAATCATCGGCAAATAAAAATAAGATATTAGGTAACTCTTCTTTGGTTTGTTTTTCAAGAGGAATATTACATCCGATCAACACGGCACACAAAAAAATATTATAGTAACGAATCAAAATTTTCTAGTTTAGTTGAGATTAAAAATTTTTTCCATCAAAATCCATTTTTTCCCTGATTCACTGCAGGGAATCTTTTTTTGATATTGAGACATCAGTTCTTCCCATTTTATGACATAAGGATTGTGGGCATCCATTTTATCTTTTTTTTCAAAACTGAATCTTTTTTCAGCTTCAATGATCATAAACAGTCGATTGGAAACATGATAAATTTGCATATCGCGAATTCCACTGTCTTTTATGCTTTTGATTATTTCTGGCCAAACCTTTTGGTGGTGGGCTCTATATTGGTCAATTAAAAGGGGATCGTCAACCAAGTCCAGTGCCAGACAATACCTTTTCATATCAGGCTTGTTTAGATATATTTCTTCCATAGTATGCAATGAATAGAAAGCATAAAAGGGGAAGAAGGAAAGAAAAGTTTACTTCAGATACCCCCATGATTTGAGTGTCATTGACACCACTGCCTCCAAGGTCAATAATCATCCCTTGTAATTTGGGCATTAAGGCACCACCTACTATAGCCATTACCAATCCAGCAGCGCCTATTTTAGATTCTTTTTCATCCAAATCTTCCAAAGCAATTCCATAAATAGTGGGGAACATTAGGGACATAAAAAAGGAAATACCTACAAGAGCATAGAGCCCTACAATACCTTCAATAAAAACAGTTGCTAAAACGCAAATTCCAGCCATAATGGCAAATTGAAATAGTAGTTTTCCAGAATTGATGAATCGCAAAAGATAGGTGCCAATGGCTCTTCCAATAAGGAACAAGATAAAGCAGACAAATTGGTAATTGGCGGCATTCTCGCTGGCAATGCCGATGGCCTCTGCATACTGATAGATGTAGGTCCAACACATGATTTGTGCCCCTACATAGAATACTTGTGAGAGTACACCATTACGGTAATTTGCATTTTGAAAAAGACTGCTAAAAGTATCACCTAAAGGTGCCATTTCTCCATCGTCTTTGGCCTGTGGCATCTTGGAGACAGCAATTAATACAAATACAGCCATGACGAGCAATCCCAATATTACATAAGGATCTCGAATCACCATCAGATCAGCGGAACGGATCATTATTTTTTTTGCCGTGTCTAGGGAGCTGAAATTGGCAATATTATCGGATTCTAATTTTTTTAGAACAAACTGTTGGGCGACCAACAGGCCCAATATAAGCCCTAATGGATTAAAAGCTTGAGCTAAATTAAGCCTTTGGGTGGCTGTAGACTTGTCTCCCATAGCCAAAATATATGGGTTGGCGGTTGTTTCTAAAAAGGCCAATCCAAAAGTCAGAATGTACAACCCCAAACAGAAAAACCAAAATTGTTCCAATATCGCAGCAGGATAGAAAAGGAGGGCACCACCAGCATAAAGGGCAAGACCAATGAGTACTCCTACTTTATAGGAGTATTTTCGGACAAATAATGCCGCTGGGAGGGCCATACAGAAATAGCCTCCATAAAAGGCCATTTGTACCCAAGCAGCTTGTGAATTTGACAATTCCAGTACTTTTTTAAAGGCCTGAACCATGGGGTCTGTTACTGCATTGGCAAAACCCCAAAGGGCAAACAATGAGGTAATCAGGATAAATGGCAACATGACTTCTTTTGAAACTACAGCTTTTTTCATAATGATAAATTTATTGACCGGTCCAAATGAACATAACCACCATCCACAAACAACAATTGACCTGTGGTATGGCTCGATTTTTCAGATAGAAGGAAAGCTACCGTATTGGCAATTTCTTCTGGGGTGGTCATTCTTTTTTCCAGAGGAATGTTACTTTCAATTTGATTTAATTTTTCTTTAGGGTTGGGGAA
>JABGSU010000058.1 GCA_018647605.1 Flavobacteriaceae bacterium
ACCAACTGAGCTACCAAGTCTTTTTTTGGGTGCAAATATAATATCAATTATTTACTTTTCATCTTCAATTGTTATAAATTTATAGGCTAGTCAAATCCTTGTATATATGACAAAATCCCTTATTTTGATGGGCTATATGGGCTGCGGAAAATCTGCTTTGGGCAATAAGTTGGCACAAGCCAATTCCCTCTCATTCATTGATCTGGATCATTATATTGAATCTCAAGAAAAAACAACCATTTCAATGATCTTCGAAGAATATGGAGAATTGTACTTCCGAAAAAAAGAGCGTTTCTATTTGGAGAAGTTACTTTCTGAGGATGCTAAATCCATCATTGCATTGGGAGGAGGAACTCCCTGTTATTTTGACAACATAGATTATATCAATAAAAAAAAAGGCATCAATACACTCTATCTAAAAACAACTCCAAAGGAATTAGTTAGGCGACTTTTTGAACAAAAAGACCACCGTCCAATGATTACTCATCTGGAGACCAAAGAGGAGTTGGAGGAATTTATAGCCAAACATCTTTTTGAAAGAATGCCGTATTATATTAAAGCACGGCACCATCTGCTGACAGACGGACAATCGGTTGAAGATTTAGCCCTTCAAGTTGAGATGCTTTTAACTTAGATAGACACCTTCGTCTTTTCCAAAGGCTACATCAATGCGTTCCTTGATTGAAGTTGAAAGTGAAATACCTTTAAAATCACCTTTGATGGGATAGTTTTTGTGATTTCGATTCACCAAAACTGCGGTTTGTATTTTTTTCAATTCTATGCTCAGAAAATGAGTGACTGCGTAAATTAATGTACTTCCTGTATTGAGAACATCGTCTACTACCACAACGGATTTGTTCTCACAATTTTCTATAACTTTAGACAATACAGGCGGATTCATTGGATGTTTTTTATCAATACTGATTTCCATAAAGATCACTTTTATATCGGAAATTTTTTCCAATTCAGCGTGAATTCTTTTGCCCAGAATAATACCGTTTTGAGCGATTCCTGCCAATACTAATTGCTGTTCTTCAAAATGGTTCTCATAGATTTGAAAGGCAATTCTTTTTACGGTTTTTTGGATGTCATGTGCATCCATTATTTTATTTTTCTTGTCTGGCATGGTGAGTGTGTAAGCCTTAATGAATTTGAAATATAGGAATAGATTTTAAATTTGCTTTTAATTGGGTTGAAATTTTATTTTTTGGGATCAATCTTTAGGATCAACCGTTTGATCCGGATCTTCGAAATAGCCATCTATTTCTCTTCGGTCTTTTTTGGTGGGTCTTCCAGTACCTTTTTCTCTATGAGGACCCTTGGAAAGGGATTGAAAATCTGCGTTGTCAAAGACCTCTTGGGGAGTGGTGTTTTCTCGGTAAATATCCACCAGTTTTGCTCCCAATCTACTTTTAGGGATATCCATTACCTTTAATTCGTGCCAAATTTGATTTTTCCGCACCTTGACCTTGTCTCCAATCAAAACCTCTCTTGAGGGTTTTACAATTTGATCTCCAAATCTGACATGCCCCTGTTTGCAAGCCAAGCTGGCTTGATTTCTGGATTTATAATAGCGGAGGCACCAAAGGTATTGATCAATTCGCATTGTTAAACTTCAGAGAATTAGATTACAAAAATAAAGTAAAATTGTATCTTACACTCCAATTTTTATCAATGAAGTATTTAAACACTATTCTTTGTATTTCGCTACTCTCTGTAGTTGTTTTGAGTTGTAAGAAAGACAGTGTTCCTGAACCCATAAGAGATGTTCAGGAACAAACCTTAACAGATGATGAAGCATTGGTAAATTATCTCCAAACCCATTTTTATAATTACGAGGATTTTGAAAACGACCCAGGCAACTATAAAATAGAAATAGCCCTAGACTACATTAATGTGGATGACGATGATAAAACCGCACTATGGGATCAGGTGCAAACCAAAACAATCTTTATCACCGATCGTGAAAATAATGAAATTCCAACCAAAATTTACTATTTAGAAGCCAAGAGGGGGACGGGAGAAAACCCAACCGTTGTTGATTCTACTTTTGTCACCTATAAGGGTTACTTATTGGATGGTACGGTTTTTGACCAGAGAGAATTACCTATGTGGTTTAATTTGGCAACGGGAGTGATACGCGGATTTAGAGAGTTTTTACCAGTGTTGAGGTCAGGTGACCACACTGTAAATAACGATGGAACCTTTGAGTTTGACCACTATGGTCAGGGTGTCTTTTTTATTCCTTCTATTTTGGGATACTACGAAAGTAATCTCTCGTCCATACCTAGTTATTCCCCTTTAATTTTTTCGGTAGCCTTGCACAAGGTTAATCCTGCCGATCATGATAATGACGGAATTTTATCAAGGGATGAAGATCCAGATGGGGATGGCGATCCATTCAATGATGATACTGACGAAGACAGGAATGCTAATTTTCTTGATGCTGACGATGATAATGATGGAACTCCTACTAGGGAGGAATATGATAGGGATGGAGATGGTTATCCAGACGATGACGATAATGATGGCATCCCAGATTATCTCGACCAAGACAGCAACTAATTCAGTTTAAAAGAAATTCCCAGAGTAAATTGATTCGCACGAATATCTATTTCCCCACCTGTCGGGACTCCTGCTTGTGACAAAAGTTGACTTTGAACGGACGAAAAGCCTTTTTCATATCGAAAATCAACACCAATAGGGCCCAGTTGAACTCGTGTTCCAATATGCATCCCTAGATTTGTTTTGTTTTTAATTGCATCCAAATTCAATTCAGCACTTTTTTGAGATAGATTGAAATAGGCAGTAGGACCTAAGAAAACACTCAGTGGCCCTAGAACGGTAATCCCAACAGATACGGGAAGTTCAATTCTTGTATTGTCTATGGTGTTGTTCTCGAATTCACTTCTCACTTTAGTGTATTGTAATTCGGGTCTCAAATAAATAACCATAAAATCAACCTCAGCGAATGCCCCTATGTGAAAACCAGCTTTACTGTCTAAACTTCCTTCCTTTTGGAGTTGTTCACTGACCAGTTTGATATCTCCTGCGGAGTCAAAATTAAGGCCTCCTTGAAGGCCAAATTTTAATTGGGCTAAGCAAAGTTGTGTGCTTAACAGAAAAAGGAAAAAGATTGGGGTGCCTTTCATATATCTAGAAATAAAATTATTTTCGAGCCATCACTTTCTTGGCAGCAGCGATGATGGCATTTTTGTTCAATCCATATTTTTCCATCAGTTGAGCTGGAGTACCAGACTCACCAAAGGTGTCATTTGTAGCAACAAACTCTTGGGGTGTGGGATGAGAACTAGCCAATGCTCCTGCAATACTTTCTCCTAAACCACCAAGGTAGTTGTGTTCTTCGGCCGATACGATACAGCCTGTTTTTCGGACTGAAGTTAATAATAGTTCGGTATCCAATGGTTTGATGGTATGGATATTGATGACTTCTGCAGAGACACCCTCTGCTTCTAGTGCCTCAGCAGCCAATAGAGCTTCCCATACCAAATGACCGGTTGCTACAAGGGTAACATCGCTACCAGTGTTTAACACAATTCCCTTTCCAATTTCAAAAGGCATTTCGTAAGTAGTGAAATTAGCCACTTTAGGTCGTCCGAAACGCAAATAAACAGGACCTTGATGTTTAGCAATGGCCAATGTAGCTGCTTTGGTTTGGTTAAAGTCGCAAGGGTTGATCACCGTCATTCCAGGTAGCATTTTCATCAAGCCTATGTCCTCTAATATTTGGTGGGTAGCACCATCTTCTCCCAGAGTAACCCCAGCGTGTGATGCACAAATTTTTACATTTTTCCCCGAGTAGGCAATCGATTGACGAATTTGATCATAAACCCTTCCTGTGGAAAAGTTGGCGAATGTTCCTGTAAAAGGAATTTTTCCACCAATGGTTAATCCAGCGGCAATGCCCATCATATTAGCTTCTGCAATTCCTACTTGGATAAATCGATCTGGGTTTTCGTCTATAAAATCTTGCATTTTAAGCGAGCCTACCAAATCAGCACACAAGGCAATTACGTTGGGGTTTGTTCTTCCCAGTTCAGTCAGACCAGCTCCAAAACCTGAGCGAGTATCTACTTTCCCTTGATCGGTATATTTTTCCATATTATTGACGTTCCTATATTAATAATCCCCCAGTGTCTCAGGGTTTTGAGATAATGCTATTTCCAACTGTTCATCGTTGGGAGCTTTTCCGTGCCAAGCGTGGGTATGCATCATATAATCTACCCCATTACCCATTTCTGTGTGCATAATAATCACTATGGGTTTGCCTTTACCTGTTTTGGTTTGTGCCAGCTTTAAAGTTTCAACGATTGCTTTTAGATCATTGCCTTTTTCAAGGTTAATCACTTCCCAACCGAAAGCAGAAAATTTCGCAGGAATGTCTGCCATGGGGAGAACGTCATCGGTTGCTCCATCAATTTGTTTTCCATTAAGATCCACTGTTGCAACGAGATTGTCTACTTTTTTTCCTGCAGCAAACATTATGGCTTCCCAGTTTTGTCCTTCTTGCAACTCACCGTCACCCATTAAGGCAAAGACAGTCTTTTTATCGTTATTCATTTTTTTGGAAAGCGCAGCGCCAATGGCTACCGAAAGACCTTGTCCAAGTGAACCCGATGCAATGCGAACTCCAGGGAGTCCCTCGTGGGTGGTTGGATGACCTTGTAATCTAGAATCAATCAAGCGAAAGGTGTTGAGTTCTTCTACAGGGAAATATCCTTTGTGTGCAAGAACACTATAGAACACAGGCGAAATATGGCCGTTGGACAGGAAGAACAAATTTTCATCTGATCCATTCATATCAAAACCATCCTTAAGTTCCATGATTTCATAGTAGAGGGCGACAAAAAATTCTGTACAACCAAGAGAGCCTCCTGGGTGTCCCGAGTTTACTTTGTGAACCATACGCAATATATCTCTTCTGACTTGAGAGACAACGTTGTCTAAATAATTGTAGTCTGGCATTGTGATAAATTTTCAGGGCAAAAGTAAGCTTTCGTGAGGTAGCCACAAAGTAGTGAGAATCATTTTGTTCAAAAATTAATTGATTTAAAGGTTTAAAAAATAAAGAAGAAGTAAAACCACTGTCCATAATCTTATATTTGTAAGCATTTTAAGGCATGAAATTCAAATTACTTCATAAAGACTCATCTTCCTCGGCCAGAGCGGGGACCCTATCTACCCATCACGGTAATATCGAAACCCCCATTTTTATGCCAGTTGGCACAGCTGCAACAGTGAAGGGAGTTCATCAAAGGGAGTTGAAACAGGACATAAAGCCCGATATTATCTTAGGCAATACCTATCACCTTTACCTTAGACCAGGTACAGAAATACTCAAACAAGCTGGGGGGCTACACCGATTTATGAACTGGTCGGGACCCATATTGACCGATTCTGGAGGCTATCAGGTATATTCTCTTTCTGATAACCGAAATATTAAAGAAGAAGGAGTTACTTTTAAATCCCATATAGATGGTTCCAAGCATTTTTTTTCTCCAGAGAGGGCGGTAGAAATCCAACGGAAGATTGGAGGAGACATTATCATGGCTTTTGATGAATGCACCCCTTATCCTTGCGATTATGACTATGCCAAAAAGTCTATGCACATGACCCATCGTTGGTTGGATCGTTGTTTGGAGCACGATCAAAAAACACCTTTTGAATACGATTATCAACAATTTCTTTTTCCAATTGTTCAAGGAAGTGTTTACAAAGACTTGAGGCGAGAATCTGCAGATTATATTGCTTCTAAGGGGGCTCCTGGCAATGCCATTGGAGGACTGTCGGTGGGAGAACCTGCCGAAGAAATGTATGCCATGACCGAAGTAGTTTGCGGAGTCTTACCAGAAGAAAAACCCCGTTATTTAATGGGGGTGGGCACGCCCATCAATATTTTAGAAAATATTGCTTTGGGCATTGATATGTTCGATTGTGTTATGCCTACCAGAAATGCAAGAAATGGAATGTTGTTTACTGCTGAAGGTACCTTGAACATCAAAAACAAAAAATGGGAAAATGATTTTTCACCTATTGATACTGCTGATTATTGTTACGTAGATACAGACTACTCCAAGGCCTATTTAAGACATTTGTTTACGGTCAATGAAATGTTGGGTAAACAGATTGCTACTTTGCATAATCTTAGTTTTTACTTGTGGTTGGTAAGGGAAGCCAGAAAGCATATCTTAGCTGGCGATTTTACGCATTGGAAAAATCAAATGTGTCATCAAATGAACAATCGATTGTAGTATGAAGATCATTGACTGGTATATTATCAAAAAATACCTTTCTACCTTTGTGGTGATGATCATGCTTTTTATCCCCATTGGGATCATGGTCGATATGGCGGAAAAGATTGATAAATTCAAGGAAAATGAAGTCCCAGCCGATGCAATTTTCAGTTACTATCTAGACTTTACTTGGTACTTTGGCAACCTCCTTTTTCCTATTTTCCTTTTTTTAGCAGTTATTTGGTTTACTTCAAAACTGGCCAATAATACTGAAGTCATTGCTCTTTTGAGTTCTGGTATTTCCTTTTCACGTTTTCTTAGACCTTATTTGGTTTCTGCAGGGATTGTAGCCCTTTTTGCTTTTTTGTCAGGAATGTTTATAGTTCCTAAATCTAATGCGAGCTATAATGCATTTATTTACCAACACATTCAAAAAAAAAGTGAACGCAAGACCAAGAACCTTTACAAACAAATCAATCCTAAAGAATATATTTTTGTTAGCAGTTACGATCCCATTCGTAAAAGTGCCAATAACTTCACTTTAGAACACTTTGAGGACAACATTATGACCTTTAAGATTAAAGCAAGCAGTATCCGTTGGGTAGAAAAAGACAGTTTTTTCAGACTGTCGGCCTATGCAAAAAGAAATTTTAGTGGAGACGTTGAAACTTACAATCGTCAAAGTCGATTGGATACGATTTTCGATTTTAAAATTGAAGATTTGGCACCCGTAAATTATAAGGCAGAGACTTTAACCCTTGCTCCGCTCAATGAATTCATCAAAAAAGAACGGGAGGGAGGTTCTATAATGATCAACAGTCACTTGTTGGTAAGACACAAACGATGGAGTTTGCCTTTTTCTGCTTTTGTGTTGACACTGATTGGTGTGTCAGTTTCTTCTTTCAAGAGAAGAGGTGGAATGGGAGTGAATTTAGCCTTCGGTATTGCTCTTGGCTTTCTTTTTATCTTTTTTGATAAAATATTTTCGGTTATGGTCAACAAATCCAACTTCTCTCCATTTTTAGGAGCTTGGCTTCCTGTTTTGATCTTTGGCGTTTTTGCCATTTTATTACTCCGGAGCGCCAGAAGGTAAATGGTCAACTTAAACATTAAATTTTTACGACCGATCCACTAATATTTCTAATTTTGTACCCAACTAGAATTACAAAATGGAATATTTAGACTTTGAACTTCCCGTTAAAGAATTACAAGATCAAATTGCCAAATGTCAGGCCATAGGAAGTGAGAGCAGTGTTGACGTCACAGAGACTTGCAAGAATCTGACAGAAAAGTTAGAATATACCAAAGCAAAAATTTATAGCAACCTTTCTGCTTGGCAAAGGGTGCAGATGTCACGACATCCCTCACGACCTTATGCTTTGGATTATATCAATGCCCTTTGTGGTGATACTTTTCTAGAATTGCACGGTGATAGAAATTTTGCTGATGACAAAGCCATGGTAGGAGGGCTGGGAAAGATCGACAATCAAACCTTTATGTTTATTGGAACCCAAAAGGGTTATAATACCAAGACCAGACAATATCGAAATTTTGGTATGGCCAAACCAGAGGGGTACCGAAAAGCCCTTCGTTTAATGAAAACCGCCGAAAAATTTGGTATCCCCATCATTTCTTTAATTGATACTCCTGGTGCCTATCCAGGTTTGGGTGCTGAAGAAAGAGGTCAGGGCCAAGCTATAGCCAATAATATTTTTCAAATGCTTTCCATCAAAACACCAATCATAGTCACTATTATTGGTGAGGGCGCTTCTGGTGGAGCCCTAGGAATCGGTGTTGGAGACTTGATTTATATGTTGGAGAACACTTGGTATTCTGTTATTTCTCCTGAGTCCTGTTCGTCCATTCTTTGGAGGAGTTGGGAACACAAGGAAACAGCCGCCGAAGCCCTTAAACTAACAGCAGAGGACATGTTGAAATCTAAATTGATTGATAAGATCATCAAGGAACCACTGGGAGGAGCACATTACGATCGAGAAGAAGTTTTTCTAGCTGTAAAAAAACAAATTATTGACGCCTTTAGAAAACTCGATAAATTAAATAGCGATCAATTAATACAATCCAGACGAGAAAAATTTTCCAAAATGGGAACTTTTCATGGCTAGAATTTACTCATTTTTAGGTCTTATTAACAAGTTTTTTTATTTATCAACAAGTAATTTGTTTACCCTTGTAAGATAAGTACCTCTCGATAGTTTACCCATATACCAAGTAAAGCTTTTACATTAGTTCCTATGGAAAAAAGCAAACCCATTCAAGCAAATAAGCAATCTTCTGGAACAGTAATCAGTCTTAAACAGGGCAAATTACCACCTCAGGCACTTGAATTAGAAGAAGCCGTTTTAGGTGCAATGTTGATCGATAAAAAAGGAGTTGATGAAGTAATTGATCTACTAGAGCCTGAAGCTTTTTACAAAACCGCTCACCAGAATATTTTTGAATCAATTTTTAATCTTTTCCAAAACTCCCAACCCATTGACTTGTTAACGGTCTCTGCCGATCTGAGGAAAAATGGAAAATTGGAAAGCACAGGAGGAGACTACTATCTGGTTCAATTGACCCAAAAGGTAGCTTCCTCTGCACATATCGAATTTCACGCCCGAATCATTCTCCAAAAATACATACAAAGAAGTTTGATTCGTATTTCCAATGAGATCATTGAATCCTCCTACAAAGAATCCATTGATGTATTTGACTTGTTGGATGAAGCAGAATCCAAATTGTATGATGTAGCCCAGGGAAACATCAAAAAATCTTCCGATACTGCCCAAAATTTGGTCATGTTGGCCAAGAAAAAAATAGAGGAAATTGCTAACAAAGAAGGTTTAAGTGGCGTTGCGACAGGCTTCGAAAAACTGGACGCATTGACTTCTGGTTGGCAACCTAGTGATTTAATTATCATTGCAGCTCGACCCGGTATGGGTAAAACGGCCTTAACCCTCTCTATGGCCAGAAACATGGCAGTGACCCAACAAACTCCCGTAGCTTTTTTCTCTTTAGAAATGTCTTCTGTACAGTTGATCACCCGATTGATTTCAGCAGAAACGGGGCTGTCTTCTGAAAAACTGAGAACAGGAAAACTTGCAGATCACGAGTGGAAACAGCTGAATGTTAAAGTAGGGGACTTGGAAAAAGCCCCCCTATTTATTGATGATACGCCTGCTTTGTCCATTTTTGATCTAAGGGCAAAAGCTCGGCGATTGGCCTCACAACACGACATTAAACTTATCATAGTAGATTACTTGCAGCTGATGACTGCTGGTAGCAGTAGCAAGGCGGGCAATAGAGAACAGGAAATTTCTACCATTTCAAGAAATCTTAAATCTCTGGCCAAAGAATTAGACATCCCAGTTATCGCCCTATCACAGCTTTCAAGAGCGGTAGAAACAAGGGGAGGGACCAAACGACCCATGCTGTCCGACCTCAGGGAATCTGGAGCCATAGAACAGGATGCCGATATTGTCTCGTTTATTTACCGACCAGAGTACTACGGTATTGATGAATGGGATGATGAAGAGCATTCTTCTTCTGTTGGACAAGCCGAATTTATTGTGGCCAAACACCGTAATGGTGGATTGGATAATATTCGTATGAAATTTATTGGTCAGTTAGGTAAATTCGAAGATTTACAATCCAACGATTCCCCCTATGAATTTCAATCCAAAATGAATGTTAACGAAGCCGTAAATCCAGTGGTTGATAAATTTCCTGCTCCAGATGATGCTTTTGATCTTCCACCAGAGGATGAGGATGATACACCTTTCTAAAAGTGAATTCCCATTTGCTTTAGATTTGACTTTAAATCATTGGGGTTTTTGAAGTGAATTGTTTGAATGTCCATTGCCGAAGCCGATTCTATGTTTCTTAAATTATCATCTATAAACAAGGATTCTTGTGCCTTGAATTCATAACGATCCAAGGTTAGTTGGTAAATTTCGGGAAAGGGTTTTCGAGTTTTCTCGGTTCCCGATACAACAATACCTTTAAAACGGTGTAAAAACTCGAAGCGACTGAGCGCTACCGGAAAAGTTTCTGCACTCCAGTTGGTCAAAGCAACGACCCTATAATCTGGATTTTCTAGCAGTTGATTTAAAATAGTAACGGTTTCTTCGATGGCTTCGCCAAGCATTTCTTCCCAGCGTCCATAGTACATTCTGATCCACTCTTCATATTGAGGAAACATTTTCACACGGTCTTCTGTAGCCTTTTGGAGCGGATAGCCTGCATCTTGGTTTTCATTCCAGTCCATGGTACAGATTTCATCGAAAAACCATTGCATTTTTTTACGATCCCCCTCAAATACCTCCAAGTAAACGTATTCAGGATTCCAATCGATAAGCACACCGCCCAAGTCAAAAATGATATTTTTTATAGTTCTCATAATTTTAATTTTCTTTTTGTCCCGTCAGCATCAAATAGCTTTTGAGGAAGTCGTCAATTCCACCATTCATTACATTGTCCACATCGTTTCTTTCAGTTTGGGTTCTTACGTCCTTTACCAATTTATAGGGATGCATTACATAGTTTCTGATTTGCGACCCCCATTCTATTTTCTTTTTGGACGCCTCAATCTCATTTCTTGCCGATAGTTTTTTCTGCAATTCTATTTCATACAATTGTGACTTTAACAATTGCATGGCTTTGTTTTTATTTTCGAGTTGGGAGCGAGTTTCTGAATTTTCTATCATGATACCTGTAGGATGGTGGCGAAGCCGTACGGCAGTTTCAACTTTATTTACATTCTGTCCTCCTGCGCCACTGGCCCGCATGGTTTCCCAAGTAAAATCGGAGGGATTGACCACAATTTCGATAGTATCGTCTACCAATGGGTAAACATAAACAGAAGCAAAAGAAGTATGTCTTTTGGCATTGCTATCAAAAGGGGATATGCGCACCAACCGGTGAACCCCATTTTCTCCTTTGAGCCAGCCAAAAGCATATTCCCCATTGAGTTCGAGGGTAACGGTTTTAATTCCAGCAACATCTCCTCCTTGGTGGTTGAGTTCCTTGACCTTGTAATTGTTTTTTTCAGCCCACATCAGGTACATGCGCATCAGCATTTCTGCCCAGTCACAGCTTTCTGTGCCTCCTGCTCCTGCGGTAATTTGAAGAACTGCACTCAAGTCATCCCCTTCTTCAGATAACATGTTGCGAAACTCTATGTCCTCCAATAAAGTGACCGTTTGATTGAAGTGATCTTCTACCTCAGTAACAGTAATTTCACCCGCTTTTTGAAACTCAAGTAAAACGGAAAGGTCTTCCTGTTTTTGTCTGATGTTTTCATAATCTTCCACCCATTTTTTTAAGTTTCTGATTTCACGCATCAGTTTTTCAGCCTCTTGGGCGTCTTCCCAAAAATCAGGAGCTAATGTTTTTTCCTCTAGATTGGAGATTTCAATTTTTTTGGCATCAATGTCAAAGGTACCCCCTTAACGCATCCAGGCGATCTTGAAGATTTTTTTCTTTTTCAGAAGAAATCATTTTTTATTTTTTGTAATTTAAACCATGACAAAATTAATTTTATATTCCTAACCCAAACCATAATTTTAAATTAAGTCGCCTCAAAATAAACCTACTAGTGATGAATTTCGAAAACTTTTTTGTTAGAACTTTTTTTCCATTGATTTACTCAATTACTTTTGCCTTAGGATGTAATTCTAACCCAACCAGCATGATTCATACCAATATAAGCCCCCCCGTGGCTGACGAGATTCCATACCAACACAAAATTCATGGCCATATTCGAATTGACCCATACTACTGGCTCAATCAAAGAGACAATTCCGAGGTTTTGGATTATCTCGAAATGGAAAATGATTACTATCAAAAGATGACCGCTCACACCCAAGGGTTGCAGAAAGAATTGTATGATGAAATGCGTGCTCGTATCAAAGAAGACGACTCCTCTGTCCCATATTTTCACAATGGTTATTGGTACATCACTCGCTTTGAGGAAGGTAAAGATTATCCCATTTATTTAAGAAAAAAAGAGGTTCTAACTGCGGATGAAGAAATTTTATTCGATTGTAATGAAATGGCCAAAGGACAAGATTATTTTCGTTTGGTTGGTATTTCTGTAAGCCCAGATAATACTAAAGTTGCTTTTGGTGTTGATACCGTTTCTCGTCGTCAATACACCATTAAGGTAAAAGACTTAAAGGGGGGATTGATAATGGATACAGAAATAAAGAACACGACAGGTGGAAGTGTTTGGGCTTCAGACAATCTCACACTCTTTTACAATAAAAAAGACGAACAAACCTTGCGATCGGAAGCAGTGTATAAACATAAAATCAACCGTCCTCACCAAGACGATGTTCTGGTTTATGAAGAAGTTGACGAAGCCTATTCGGTTTATGTCAATTCTTCCAAATCTAGAAAGTATATTTTTGTCTCCTGTCATAATACAAAAACGAGCGAACACCATTTTATACAAGCCAGTCAACCCGAGTCCGATTTTCAACTGATTCAAGCTCGAACTTCTGGTTTGGAGTATGATGTAGAACACTTCGGCGATCATTTTTATATCCATACTAATTTTAACAAGGCCAAAAATTTTCAGATCATGCGTACGCCTGTTGACCGGACTACAACGGATCACTGGCAGCCGTTATTGCCTCATCGTGACGAGGTTTTACTAGAGGATTTTGAGTTATTTGATCAATATTGGGTAGTGAATGAAAGAGCCAATGGGCTTTCTAGATTGAGGGTTATGAGTTGGGACAACAAAGAAGATTACTATATTCCCATTGACGAGGAGACCTACGCGCTATACATTTCCTATAATCCTGAGTTTAAATCGTCTCAATTGCGTTATGTATTCAATTCACTCACGACTCCCACTTCCGTCATTGAGTTTGACATGTCTGATCAACAAAAAACTGTTTTGAAAACCCAAGAAGTTTTGGGGGGGGATTTCGATCCTGATGACTATACTTCAAAGAGGTTGTGGGCTGACGCTAGAGACGGAACCAAAATTCCTATTTCTATAGTCTACCACAAGGATACTCAATTATCTAAAAACACACCTATTTTACAATATGCCTATGGCTCCTACGGACATACGATCGATCCTTATTTTTCCTCCACTCGATTGAGCCTATTGAATCGGGGATTTGCTTTTGCCATCGCGCACATCAGAGGCGGAGAATATATGGGCAGACACTGGTATGAAGAAGGTAAATTGTTAAAAAAAATGAATACATTTTACGACTTTATCGACTGCTCAAAGTTCTTGATTCAGCAAAAATATACCACTGCAGAGCACCTTTATGCCAATGGAGGGTCTGCCGGAGGTCTGTTGATGGGAGTAGTCATCAACTTGGCACCAGACTTATACAATGGAGTGGTTGCCGATGTGCCTTTTGTCGATGTGGTCACCACCATGTTGGATGACACCATTCCCTTGACCACCTCAGAATATGACGAGTGGGGGAACCCTAATGATAAAACTTATTACGACTATATGCTGTCTTATTCTCCCTACGATCAAGTAAAGGAACAGTATTATCCTAACCTACTTATTACCTCTGGCTTACACGACTCCCAGGTGCAGTATTTTGAACCCACCAAATGGGTAGCCCGACTGAGAACCCATAAGACAGATCAAAATCTACTATTTTTAGACACCAATATGAAAGCAGGTCACAGTGGGGCTTCTGGTCGTTTTGATAGTTTAAAAGAATTGGCAAAAAAATATGCTTTTATAATTGATCTTGAAGAGAAATAGTCTTAAAAAAAAAGTCTTATTTTTGCATCGGAAATGAAGGAAAAAATCAAAACCAACATCGGAATGAAGGTGGAAAAAAACATCCTTTCATTGATTGGAAATACACCTCTAATCCAACTAGAAAAAATAGTTGAAGGTTTCAAAGGAAACTATTATACTAAGTTTGAGGCCTTTAATCCAGGTCATTCCAATAAAGATAGAATTGCGCTATACATCATAGAAGAAGCTGAGAAAAGAGGCATTCTTAAGCCCGGTGATACCATTATCGAAACTACTTCTGGAAACACCGGCTTTAGTTTGGCGATGGTTTCTTTAATCAAAGGCTATGAGTGTATTTTGGCGGTAAGTTCAAAGTCTTCCAAAGACAAGATTGACATGCTGCATTCTATGGGAGCCAAAGTTTATGTTTGCCCTGCCAATGTTTCTGCCGAAGACCCTCGTTCGTATTACCAAGTGGCCAAAACATTACACAACGAAATTAAAGATTCGGTATACATCAACCAGTATTTTAACGATCTTAATATAGAGGCGCACTATAAAACTACAGGCCCCGAAATTTGGGAGCAAACCAAGGGTAAAATCACCCATTTGGTGGCTTGTTCGGGAACAGGAGGAACCATTTCTGGTTGTGCTAAATACCTAAAAGAGCAAAATCCTGATATTGAGATTATCGGTGTAGATGCTTATGGATCGGTATTGAAAAAATATCACGAGACGGGAGAATTGGATACCGATGAAATATACCCCTACCGCATTGAGGGATTGGGAAAAAATTTGATTCCAACCGCTACAGATTTTGATTCCATAGACACCTTCATCAAAGTCACAGATGAGGACAGTGCCCACGCTGCGCGTGAGGTTACCCGTAAAGAAGGGCTTTTTGTAGGCTATACTTCTGGCGCTGCCTTGCAAGCGGTCAAACAACTCAACAAAAAAGAAAAATTTAAAGAAGACGACTTGGTGGTTATCATCTTCCCAGACCACGGATCCCGTTATATGAGTAAAATTTATAGCGATGATTGGATGAACGAACAAGGTTTTTTTGATTCTGCAAATCAGGAAGCCACTAATAAGATTGAATACATATAAAAAAAACTTCTAGTAGAAGGATTTAATGATGAAGGATTTATTTGACAGATTTTACGAAAACAAAGGACCTGTTGGGAAATGGGCTGAGCATGCAGAAGGATATTTTGTTTTTCCCAAGCTGGAAGGACCTATTGGTAACCGCATGTCCTTTATGGGGAAAGAGGTAATTACTTGGAGTGTAAACGACTACCTAGGTTTGGCCAATCATCCCGAAGTCAGAAAGGTTGATGCTGAAGCTGCAGCCGAATATGGCTCTGCCTATCCCATGGGGGCGAGAATGATGTCTGGGCACACCGACCTACACGAACAGTTGGAAAGAGAACTTGCTGAGTTTGTCAACAAGGAGTCTGCCTACGTATTAAACTTTGGATATCAAGGGATTCTCTCTACTATTGATACATTGGTAGGCAAAGACGATGTAATTGTTTACGATGTCGATGCGCATGCTTGTATTGTTGATGGAGTTAGACTTCATCTGGGTAAACGATTTACCTACAAGCATAACGATGTAGAAAGCTTGGAAAAAAACCTTCAACGTGCCCAAAGGGTTGCCGAACAAACAGGCGGAGGGGTTTTGGTCATCTCCGAAGGAGTTTTTGGAATGAGAGGAGAACAGGGTAAACTCAAAAGAATAGCAGCCCTCAAAAGCAAATACCAATTCCGATTTTTGGTAGACGATGCGCACGGTTTCGGAACATTGGGTAAAAACGGAGCTGGAGCGGGGATAGAACAGGGTGTTCAAGACGATATTGATGTTTACTTTGCCACATTTGCTAAGTCTATGGCCT
>JABGSU010000059.1 GCA_018647605.1 Flavobacteriaceae bacterium
GGGTTCGAGTCCCGTCCAGACCGCTAATAAAAACCGTAATAATTTTTAAATGAGGTTATTGCGGTTTTTTTTATTTCCTATTTGGCAACATAATGGCAACAAATCCATTTTTTTTAAAACCTAAAAACTTTCCTACTTATCTGATTACCTGACGGTGGGGTGGGTTTTGTAGAATGGTCCTTATCTATTGATTCAAGCGTCTTAGTTAAAGATAATCCAGAAAACACATTATTAGTCGAACCACATCGTCATTTTTGGATGACAGAGAATAGGTATGAACCTTACCTAGACGAATAATAAACGTCCAGAATACGAAAAATGAATCAAAAGAATGAAATAAGGAGTTTTTATTTCATCCTCTTACATTAATAAAGAACATTTTAAGTAAGTGTTTTTCCAATAAAATTTAAGCAAAACCTTTACCAAATCTTCCTCTCTACGACAATCAATATTCATGATAAAATTTAGGGGTGGCCTCATCCAATAGGGGCATCAAGGATTTTATCAATTCTTTATTATATTCAGCAATGTTATGATTTTCTTCTGGATCAGTCTTATGGTCATAAAGTTCCAGTCTTGGTTTTTCTTTCCTATAAAATTTGGTCAAACGGTAGCGATCGTTTCTTAGACTTATTCCATTTTTGAAATAACTATAAGCGACCCGTTCATTTTTTGGAGGTTTAAATTTCATGAGCCCCAATAGGCTTTTACCATCCAAATCATAGGGAGATCTTATACCGCAATATTCTAATAGAGTGGGGTAAAGGTCAACACTTTCAACGACCGTATCGATCTTTTTTTGAGTAGGGGTATTATCTGGTAGCTTAATAATCAATGTACTTTTTAATGATCTTTCAAACAGGGAGTGTTTACCCCATTTGAGGTCATTTCCCAAATGCCAACCGTGATCCCCCCACAAAACAATAATGGTGTTTCGATCCATTTCCAATGATTTTAGCCCCTGAATAAGTTTACCGATGAGATTATCCACATAACTTATGGAGGCATAGTAGCCATGAATCAATTTTCGGGCGTACCCGTCTGAAATTGGATGGTCAAGATTGGGCTTTTCATCAGATAATTGATAGTTATAAAACTCTCCCATTCTTCCAATACTAGCAGGATTTATCCCTTCTGGTATAAACGGATCTGGAGCAATGGGTATTTTGGATCGCTCATAAAGATCCCAATATTTTTTTGGGGCATTGAAAGGCAAATGAGGTTTGAAAAACCCCACTCCCATGAAGAAAGGCTTTTGTTGGTCTTTCATTTTTTTTAATTCCTCCAAAGCACTCTTTAAAATCAATCCATCGGGATAGCCTTCATCAGATACTTCTCCCATTTCATAGGGTTTAACTTGATTATTCAGACTCTGACGATTTTCACCATTGGCATAAGCAAAAAAGGCGTTCCAACCTGTTTTCCATTTCCCGGGATTGAAAACAAAACGATCCCAACTGTGGGGCATTTCTTTGACCTCAGAAGGCTGCTCTTTGTAGCCATAAACCCGTCCATCTACGGAGTGACTTAACTTCCCTATTCCAACGGTTGTATATCCATTCCTTTTGAAATGGTGGACGAAGGATTCTGGTTGCTCTTTCTCACTTTGATTAGCAGTTTCCTTGTAAAAAACATTATTTCCAATATGGACTCTTTTTCGAGGGCGCATTCCTATCATCATACTGTAGCGAGAAGCCCCACAGGTGGGAACTTGAACATAATGTTTTGTAAAAAGGCTACCCGCATTGGCCAACTGATCTATGTTTGGAGTTTTTATGATCTGATTTCCATAAACACCCAATTCTGGCCTCAGATCGTCCACTGCTATAAAAAGAATATTGTGTTGAGGATCAGGAACGCTTTGTTTTTCTGACTCACACCCCCACAATAAAAAGATCATAAGGAAGCAAGATCGAATTATAATTCTCTTTCTCATTTTTAGTTTGTTCTTCAAAATATTTTTTAATTCAATTAAGTGAGATTTTGCAATTCCCTTTCAAATTTTTTCATCACATAAAGATGTAATTTGGCTTGGGTCAATTTGTATATTATCCAAGGTAGTTTGGGAACATATTCGTGTATGGCTGTGATAATATATTCATTGTCCAATAGGGATCGGAACTCCAACCAGCCCAAATCAGTTCTTTGAGTCAAAATACCACCAGTAATATAAAAAAGCTGTCGATTAGGTGTGCTTCGATCTTCGATCAGTTGTAACTCCAATAATCTGAGACCGAGGAGATAAAACCTCAAAAAGCTACCATCAAGACGGGGATTAATTAGTCCTGCAAATCTTTTACTCAACCAAATCGGATAATACTTCGCAACCCATTGGGCGTTATGCTTTTCAGGATTGTAAATTCTCTGAACACTTCTTACAGTATTTTTTTCTGAATTGAGATGATGAAAAGAAGGAAGGGCAGGAGGTTTTTCCTCTAGGGCTCTTTTGATGCTGGTTTTGATGGGGGTAAAATCAATCCTATACAAATTTGAATACTGATCGCTTGGAATAATTCGATGTTTGAGACTCTCCACTAGTGGAGAAACGAAATTAATATCTGCGTCTGCAAAAATGCTTACCCACCATTTGGAGAGTCCTACTGTAAAAAAAGGCATCG
Organism: Flavobacteriaceae bacterium; assembly: GCA_018647605.1. Lineage (GTDB taxonomy): Bacteria > Bacteroidota > Bacteroidia > Flavobacteriales > Flavobacteriaceae > UBA8316. The sequence continues at coordinate 2,619 of JABGSU010000059.1, forward strand.
AAAAAATCAAACGTTTTTTGTTCATCATTTTTGAAGTTTCCTGGAGGAGTTCCATGTAGGTCATGACCTCCTTTCCACCAATCTCTATGTTTTTGTTGTAAGTATGTTGATTCCCCAAACATTGTTTCAGAAGGGAAAGAACATCAAAAACGTCAATGGGTTGATTTTCGGATTTGGTCCATTTCGGACAACCCATTACGGGAAGGTTTTTGACCAAATTGGTAATTATTCTAAAGGAAGAACCCCCAGGTCCAATAATAATTCCTGCTCTGATCGCTGTTAGTGGAGTTGACCGAGCGCCTAGTGTTTTTTCGACTTCAAAACGAGACAAAAGATGGTTGGAGATTTGGTGTTTGTCTTTGGGAAGTATACCTCCCAAATAGATGATTTGTTTGAGTTTATTTTTTTGTGCTGCTCTTGAAAAATTGTCGGCCAACAGCAAGTCTGTGTCTTCAAATTTTCCTTGGTTGAGACGCGTGGAGGGTTGCATGGAGTGAACCAAATAAATGCCAATATCGCCCCCCTCCAAGGCTTTTTCTGTACTGGACATGGAATATAAATCTACGGTCCGCCAGAGAATATTTTTATTGGGATTCGTTCTAACTTTTTTTCGACTTAAAGCGATGATTTGATAATCTTTTTGGAATTCCTCAATGATCCACCTTCCGATAAAACCTGTTGCCCCAGCAAGTACGATCTTTTGTTTCATGTGTTAATTTTTTTCATTTTCAATGGTCACATGGAACATCCAAGATTATCATTTTCCTGTGTTTAAAAATTAAAAATAGATGTTCCATTACCTAAATGTATCAAATAAAGACAATAAGGGCAGGGGTTTTGATTAAATAAAAGAGGGAAACATACGGTAAAATTAAAATCACTAACTTTACATTTCAATTTTAAAATATGACCGAAGGTTTAACATCATAAAAATGTTGTGTGTTGTAAAAAATTGGGAAACCAATTGATTAGCAACTGATGAGAAGCTTTCCGGTAGATCGGAGAGCTTTTTTTATTTCCAAGCTTTTTAATAAAGCCTTAAGACAAGTTGGGAACGACTACTTTCAGACTCTTTGGCAGTACTTTAACCTCTAAATTTTTTTCCGAGCTGGGGACATATTCTCCATCTACTTGGAGGCAAAAATCATCTTGATTGAGTAAAGAGATTTTTAAATCCGAAAGCGGAACATTATTAAATTCTGAACCCTTTAATTTTTTCCTCAACAAAGCGAAAAAAAAGAATTTGAGCTTTGAAAGTAGATTCGATTCATCCATCCAAAACAAATCCAATTGTCCATCATCCGTTTTGGCTGTTGGAGTGAGGGTAAAATCATATCCTTGTTGATTGGTATTGGACACCAGAAAGACAAACGGACAAATCTGTCTTATTTTTTGATTGTATTGAATTTTAATCTTTTGATGTCTAAAGATTAGCATGGCGTCAAAAAAAGCAAATGCGTATGCTATTATGCCATGCCATCCGTTTTTTTGGTATTGTTTTATAAAATGGGATTCAAAAGCACAACCCATGTTTCCAAAAAAGTAATGTCCATTGACCACTCCCACATCCATCGCTGTGATCTTGTTTTTTTGGATGAGTTGAATCGCTTTAGAAAGATTAAAAGGAATTTTATAATGCCGGGCAATTCCATTCCCAGATCCCAGAGGAATGATGCCCAACACAACTTTTGTTTTGACCAATTCACGTGCAACTTCGTTGATCGTTCCATCTCCGCCACAAGCCACTACTACATCCGCCTTTTCCTTCAAAGCTTTTTGGGTCAGAGTTACCGAATGCCCTTTTTTCATCGACACATAAATGTCAAACGTATCTTTTTTATCGTCAAAAGTCGCCTCCAGTATTTTACGAATTTGTTTCAGTCGGAAACTTCCTATCGGTTTGACAATGAGAATGATCTTCATTTATTTACATCTAATTTTTTAGTAGTCGCAAGTAGTTTTTGGATACTCATTCGATATGACTTAATCGTAATCAATTGTAATTGATGGCGTACTGATTGACTGCCCTTAGGGTAGACATCAAGTTTCCGAAATAATCTTTAATAAACATACTGCATTTGCGTTTCAATTCAATCATTTGCTCTGTTATATTTGGACCATATTTTTTTCTATTTATTTATCTGTAAAGTAATCCGTCAACTTAGGTTCACTTTGTCCATTGTATCAATCAAATTGAAGGGATGGGTGCTTTTTTGAAATCCCCCTCGAATTTCCAAAACTAACAGTGCAATGAATACTTTAACCCTAAAATTCATAAATTCAATAAGTAGTAAATATAAAGCTTACACACTTTCCACACCCAACTTTTTTAAATCATAAAAAATAAGTGCTAAAACTTTTTTACAAAAAAAGTAGGGTGTTAAAATCCTGAAACGGGTTATGGGTGTAATCAAAAAATAAATTGCTATGAAAATGAAAAAATTAACCCTATTGGTATTGAGTTTTGGCTTGTTTATTGCTTGTTCTAAAGAGAGTGGAAATAGTTCTTCAGAAAACTTGAGTACTACTACTATTTTAGAAACGATCAATTCCATCGCCTTTGAAGAAGATATTGATGCTTTGGTGTCAGAAAGCATGAGTTTAAGTTCAAATGTTTCCAGCGCACGTTCGGCAGACTCCAACGCAGACAAAGGTCCAAAAAAATTTAAAGGAGATAAATACGGAGACTGTGCTACTGTTTTTGAAGATGAGGAAAACAACATTAAAACGGTTACCTTCTCAGAAGATTGTGAGGGAAAACGCGGTCAGGTAAGAAGCGGAAGTATGATCATCACTTATTCTGAAACACAAGGGGAAACAGGAAGTTTCAGACAAGTTACTTATGACAATTTCTACCTTAATGGAGTGAAAATTGAAGGCATACGAAGAACCGAAATTTTATCTGTGGACGACAGTAGTAAAACAATGTTAACGACCGTTAGTGATGGAAAAATGATTTATGAAGATGGGACTTTCAAGACCAGAGAATCGGCTATGACCCGTTATGTTCATTTTGAAAATGATAAAAAAACATACAGTACCCTAAGTGGAAGTAAATCGGGAATAAGCACTGAAGGAGTCGAGTTCTCCATGGAAATTACAACCCCTATCAAATTTGTTTACGACTGCTTAAGTACTGGTGAAAGAAAAAGAGGAAAAGTTCCTGTAGAGGGTATTAAGGTCACTACCAATGAAGACGAGCTTATTAGCACCGATTTTGGTGATGGTACCTGTGATACTCTTTTAGAAGTAACCAAAGACGGTGAGGTGGAGACCTTGGATTTAAAAGATATCAAAAGAGGAGAACGTTTTAAAAACATTCTAAAAAGAAAAAAGAAATAGGATTTGTTCAAAATTATCTGTTAATTTTCCTTTCCAATTCCTTCGATAAAACTTAACTTAGGAATTGGTTTAAAGGAACTAAAAGTTGACAGCCAAAGACTTTAAAATGATTTATGATACCCACTTTGACGACCTCAGACGATATCTCATTTATCGTTCGGGAGATCAAGACTTGTCTGGAGACATCGCTCAAAATGTATTCATGAAAGTTTGGACCAAAAAAATAGAGCTTGCCTCGGGCAATATTAAGAGCCTGCTTTTTAAAATGGCCACCGATGAATTCATCAGTCACATCCGAAGAAAAAAAGTTGAAAGAGCCTACAGTGACAGTATTGATTTGAGGCTGGTACAAGAATCGGATAACGGAGATGATGAACTTAAGGATAAAAAAGAGCAGTTTAAAAAAGCCCTGAATCAATTACCTGAAAAACAAAGAACAGCCTTGCTGATGAATAAGATGCAGGGACTAACTTATGAAGAAATTGCAGAAAGCTTAAATTTGTCTGAAAAAGCCATCGAAAAAAGAATCAGTCAAGCTTTGGGTACATTAAAACAAAACCTCAATCAGCGGTGAATAAGAAACAACACTTTTCGGATCAAGAGATCGATGATCTTTTATCAAAGGTAGACATCCCTTTGGATAAAGACAAAGACCTCATTTGGGCCGATCAATTTGAATCCATTGTCAAAGACAATAGTCCTTCTCCCTCAAAAGAGCCTTCGGTGTTCCGTTTGTATTGGCAATATGGTATGGTCGCTTCATTTTCAGTATTGCTTGTCGCGACTTTTTATTTGGTTTCCCAAAATACCATATCAGAAGAAGCTGGTTTGGTGGAAACTTTGGATGTTTCCGAACAAGATCTATTAGCCGATCAAACCATGATAGAATCTCTATTTGTTGAAGACAACGACTTCGACGATTGGTTTGAAGAACAGTATGTTTTGAGCTCAGTGAACTAGAAAATGAAAAAAAATAAAGCTTTAGCGTTCCTTTTATTCCTCAGTACTTTTTGGTTCAGTACTTTGGAGGCTCAGGACATCCCCCCTAGCAAAATCTATACACCCAAGCAATTGGAGATGATTGAATCGCAGAGGAACTTGGTAAAGCAAAACAGAGAGACCTTTAGAAATTCTCTCTCTGAGGAACAAAAAAATCTACTCAAAGACAATTCACTTTCTCTCAAAGAAAGGCAACAGGCACTTATGAGGACTCTTTCCTCTGCTCAAAAAGAAGTACTCAAAGGCAATCGTGAATCTGTTAGAAAACTCAAAGATGCTTTTTCTAAATCTTTGACAGAAAAACAAAAAACGGCCTTGAAGCAACGCAAGCATAATATTAAGGAGCGAAGGGACAAACTCAAAGATTATAAATCGGGATTTGATGGTCGGAGAGAAAAACTCAAGGAAAAGAAACAAAATTTAAAAGAGCGTGCTAAGAAAATCAAACCCAAACAATAGGTTTTAAGTTTTTTTTAAGCCTCAACTTCCCTGCCTTTTATTATATTTAGTCAATGAAAAAGCTCCTTTTCATTGGTCTTATGTTCCCCTACCTCCATTGTTTAGCTCAATTAGAAGAGGATACTGTTTTAGACAGTGTTTTGGATGAATTATTTCAAATCGACAGTACGATGGTCGATCTGTCTCAGAACCACTATTTGTATACTACTTTTTCGTTTGACGAAAGTGTTTTTTTTGCAGGACGGGATTTCGAAATCGATCAGTTTGGTTTTACTCCCAGTATAAGCTATATGCAGGGTCAAAACTTTTTTGTCAGTTTGGGTTCTGCCTACTTTAGTGAACTCGATCCCAATTGGGATTTTATTTCGATCAGTAGTGGCTATTCTCTATTTCTGGATCGGATGGAACATTTTAGCATAACAGGGATCTACAGCCGTGTCTTTTTTTCTGTTGATGCAGAGGACCTCAACCCCAATCGACTTTCAGCCTCCTTGTCTTACCGTAAAAACAGATCGAGAATGCGGCTTTCAGTAGGCTATCTTTTTGGTGGATCAACCTCCTTTTATACCGCTGTCAGTGGTAGTTATGAATTTTCAATTTTGGAGAATGCCAGGGGGCAAATTATATTTAATCCACAATTGAATTTTTTGATGAGCGAACAAACGGTGAGTGAACAAATCACCTCTGGCTTATATAACAACCAAACAATAGAAACAGACGTATTTGATTTGATCAATACCCAACTCAGTCTCCCGATTCAATGGGATACGGGCCAATGGGATTTTGAGCTGTCCTACAATATTAATTTTCCAAAGGCATTATCCAGTGAAAACGACCTCAATACCAGTGGCTATTTTACTGTTTCCATCGGCTATTTTTCTGCCCTCTAAAATGATTTTGTCCAATAGTTTATTATCTTTAAAAAACTTTGAATGACTTTGTTAACCAAAACTATTGCTGTCCTTTCACTGGGAACCTTATTTTTGATAGGCTCCTGTGAACTGCAACCCCAAAAATATACAGAAGCTCCTTTTACTGCATTGGATACTTTGGCGACTAATGACTGGTGGAACCGAAAAACCACCAAGATAATCGATATGAAAGTACCCAGAGACCAGGTCATTGCCTTTGGTATTTATACCATTTCAAATAACACGCTAAAGCTTTCGGCCCAACTTTTTCCTTTATACCCTGAGGAATCCCGAAAGGTCAGATTGGAGCTTTTCCAAAATGACCTATGGACAGAAGTACAAGTAAGACAGCTCAATGAAATAGGTTGGTCGACCACCTTTAGAATCGAAGATTGGGACATGAACCAATCGATTAAATACCGACTGATGCATGGGGATAATGCTCAATTTGAAGGACTATTAAGGAAAGATCCCGTTGATAAAAATGAAATCAGTATTGCTGCACTTTCGTGCAATAGCAATAAAGATCGTGGAGACAGAGACGAATACGTAAAAAATATAAATGCACTTGATCCTGACCTTGTATTTTTTGCAGGAGATCAGTCCTATGATCACAAGGAGCATACTGCTGCTTGGTTGAAGTTTGGTATGCAGTTCAGAGAAGTTTTCAGAACTCGCCCCTGTATAACCATTCCTGACGACCATGATATCGGCCAAGGGAATCTTTGGGGAGAGGGAGGAAAAAAATCCATGCGAAAAGACGGAAACGATGGCGGCTATTTTTTTCATCCCGATTATGTCAAAATGGTGGAACGAGCGCAGACATCACATTTGCCAGACGCTTACCATAAAGCCCCTTTGGAACAGGGCATTAAAGCTTACTTTACCAGTTTAAAAATAGGAGGGGTAGATTTTGCTATTATTGAAGATCGAAAATTTAAGTCAGGTCCCAATGGAAAAATACCCAAACAGGGTCCTAGAGCAGATCATATTAACGATCCTAGTTATGATCCAGACAGCATTAACCTCCCTGAATTGATTCTCTTGGGAGAGCAACAACATCAATTTTTGGAGCAATGGGGTGCTGACAAAAACACTAAAATGAAAGCAGTTTTGTCGGCTACAGGTTTCTGTGGTGGAGCTCATCTTCACGGTAAAGCAAGCAATCGCCTGCATGCCGATTTAGATTCTAATGGTTGGCCACAACATGGAAGAGATAAGGCCCTCAGTTTGATTCAAAAAGCAGGGGCGGTTCACATTGCTGGAGACCAACACTTGCCAACTGTCATTCACCACGGGATAAAAGAATTTGACGACGGACCCTGGGCATTTGTTGTCCCTGCCATAGTTAACAATTATTACAGCAGGTGGTGGTGGCCTGAGGACGAAAGGCCAGGGGAGCACGCCAACGGTATACTTCCATGGACAGGGCGCTATCAGGATGGTTTTAAAAATAAAATCACCATCCATGCTTATGCCAATCCCGATACAGCATCTAATGGTGCTGGATTTGGTTTCATCAGATTTAATATTGAAAAAAACGAAGTAACATTTGAGTGTTGGCCTCGCGATACAGACGTAACCCAACCCAATTCGAAACAGTTTACGGGTTGGCCAATTAGCGTTAAACTTTAGATCAAAATGCTTAGAGCTATTCCAGTATTATTTTTTTTGTTTTTGGCTTGTACCCCAATAGATCAAAAATTCGATAAACCCAACGTTCTCTTTATTTTAGTAGACGATTTGGGATGGAAAGATTTGAGTTGCTATGGGAGTTCGTTTTATGAAACCCCCAATATTGATCGTTTGGCAACTATGGGATTTCGGTTTTCTCAGGCCTATGCTGCACATCCCGTATGTTCGCCCACACGTGCCGCTATTATGACAGGTAAACACCCCACCCGATTGAACATTACCGATTGGATTCCAGGACAAAATCCCAAAGGGCGAAAGTTTTTGGGACCTAATGACCTTCAAGCTTTACCATTGGAAGAAAAGACCATAGCCGAGGCCCTTAAAGAAGATGGGTATAAAACTTTTTTTGCTGGAAAATGGCACTTGGGAGATGAAGGTTTTTTTCCAGAGGATCAGGGGTTCGAAATCAATAAAGGTGGGCATCACAAAGGTTCGCCTCCAGGAGGATACTATTCGCCCTATAAAAACCCAAAATTAGAAGATGGTCCAAAGGGAGAGCAATTGACCGATCGACTGACCGATGAGTCGATTAGATTTATTAATCAAAACAAACAAACCCCCTTTTTACTCTACCTTTCCTATTACACCGTTCACACCCCCATTCAGGCGCACAGGGATTACTTATCCAAGTTTCAGGCCAAAAAGAAAACGCTTCAAGATACATTGGCCATCAAGCGAAAAGAACAAGGAGGATTCACCGTTCAGAACCAATACAATGCAGACTATGCTTCTATGGTCTTTGCCTTGGACCAAAACGTGGGCAGATTGATCGATCATTTAGAAAAGGAAGATCTGTTGGACAATACGCTTGTTATTTTCACTTCTGACAATGGTGGATTGACAACTCTTGAAAAAGAACAGCGAACTGCCCCCACCAGTGTTTTTCCATTACGGGCAGGAAAGGGGTGGGCCTATGAAGGAGGAATAAGAGTGCCTCTTATCGTCAAAACACCAAAAAATCAAGAAGCTAAAATCATCAATACTCCAGTGGTAAGCATGGATTTTTACCCCACCATTTTGGAGTATAGCAATATTCCAATTCAGCCCAAACAACACCCTGATGGAATCAGCTTAAAACCCCTACTGGAGGGCAAAACCGATAAAGCCCATTCCTTAATGGTTTGGGATTTTCCTCATTATCACGGCAGTGGATGGACTCCTGGGCGAGCACTGCGTAAAGGCCCTTGGAAATTGGTCTATTTTTTTGAAGAGAATCGTTATGAACTTTATCATCTTAAACAAGACCCAGGTGAAAAAATCGATTTGGCAAGCGAACAGCCGGTCAAACTTGAAGAGATGAAGAAAATATTAAACCAATGGGCAGAAGATATGAATGCTCAAACTCCCATTAAAAATACCATTTAAGATTTTGAATAATACGATTAGAGTTATTTTTATATTGGCTTTCAGTCTGAATTATGCCCAGCCCACCCAATACAAATCTCTGACCGATCTCTCCTATTACGAAAACCCAGTTGATGATGCTTATCAACAGGAACGATGTAAGTTGGATTTGTATTTTCCTGAAGATGCTCAAAATTTCCCCACCATTGTTTGGTTTCACGGCGGAGGCTTAACCAGCGGTTCCAAAGCTATTCCTAAACAGTTAAAAGACAAAGGGGTTGCAGTTGTAGCGGTGAACTATCGCCTACATCCCAAAGTCAATGCACCAAAATACATTGAGGATGCAGCAGCAGCAGTGGCATGGGTATTCAACAATATCGAGCAATATGGAGGAGACCCTTCTCAGGTTTATGTCTGTGGCTTTTCTTCCGGAGGCTTTTTGTCTTTGATGGTCGGCTTGGATCAGAAATGGTTAAAAAAATATAATATTGATTCCAATACGATCAAAGGGATAATTACATTGTCGGCTACTACTTTTACCAATCATACAATTAGAAAAGAATATGGTATGAAGATAACCCAGCCTTTGATTGATCACTATGCCCCTGTTTATCATTCCCGTGAAGATGCCTCACCCATTACACTGATTACTGGAGATCGAGAAAATGAGTTTTTTGGCATGTATGAGGAAAATGCCTATTTGAAAAGAATGTTAAAAATCAACGGACATCAACAGAATGAATTAATTGAGTTGGGAGGCTATGGACATGAAATAATTGAACCTGGTATTCCTTTACTTTTAAGAAAAATAAATTAGTAATTTTAGTAAATGAATTATAGTGTAATTAAAATACTGTTGAATGCTATGCTCCTTAGCGCTTTTGGCGAAATAGAAAAAGAGTACGTTCAATCCATTCCAGGCACCCAAGAAAAGATAGCGATGGCATTCATACCTGGAGGTGCTTTTACGATGGGAAGCGAAAAATCAGAACAGGGTCATTTTGGTGACGAAGGGCCACAACATCAAGTAGAGATTGATCCCTTTTGGATGGGGAAATTCGAAATCACTTGGGAATTATATGAACTTTTTGTAGCGCGAAATATTGATGGTAAACAACCCCAACAACTTGCGGGAGATGAGGTAAATATTGATGTAGATGGAGTTTCTGGTGCCACCCAACCTTACACTGAAATGAGTTTTGGTATGGGAGTAGAGGGATATCCTGCCATTTGTATGACACAACTGGCTGCGGTAAAATTTTGTGAATGGCTTTCTGCTATGACAGGAAATTTTTACCGTTTGCCCACTGAGGCAGAATGGGAATATGCTTGCAGAGCAGGAACAAAAACGGCCTATTCATTTGGAGATGATCCAGTAGATTTAGATATTTATGGATGGTATGAAGGAAATAGTGATGATGCCTACCATCAAGTGGGTCAAAAAAAACCGAACCCTTGGGGCTTGTATGATATGCATGGCAATGTTTCTGAATGGACTTTGGATCAGTATGTTCCATCGGTTTACAAACCTAGAAAGAGGAAAACCGTAGGTAATCCCCTTCAAAAACCAACCAAGACCTATCCTCGAGTAGTTAGAGGAGGAGCTTGGTCGGATAAGGCCAGCAGGTTGAGAAGCGCAACACGAAGGCCTTCATCCAAAAAATGGAAAAAAAGAGACCCCCAAATCCCAAAAAGTTTGTGGTGGCACACAGATGCCCCCTTTGTGGGATTCAGAGTCGTAAGACCGTTGAAAACCCCAACCCCTGAAGAACAAAAACAGTATTGGAATTAATAAAAACGAAACAATGAAATCAAAACAAGACAACGGACTCAGTAGGAGAAATTTTGTTAAAAACTCCACGCTGGCAACAACAGGGCTATTATCCGCTTCACTTCCAGTGGGAGCAATGGCTCATGTCAATGGTGACAAAAAATTAAAAGTTGCCCTCGTAGGGTGTGGCGGTCGAGGAACAGGTGCCATTGTTCAGGCACTTCAGGCAGATGAAAATACCAAATTGGTAGCGATGGCTGACGCTTTTCAGGATAAAGTTGAAAAAAGTCTCAAAGCAGTCCAAGAACATTTTGATGGTGTAAAGAAAATCAAGCTCAACCCTAAGCACCAATTCTCAGGTTTTGATGCCTACAAAAAAGCAATCGATATGGCCGATGTGGTCATCCTGACTACACCTCCAGGTTTTAGACCTTATCATTTTGAATATGCCATCAACAACGGCAAGCATGTCTTTATGGAAAAACCTGTAGCCACTGATCCTGTGGGTGTCCGTAAAGTATTAGAGGTAGCAAGAAAGGCCAGAGAGAAAAAACTCAACGTAGTGGTTGGGCTTCAACGCCATTATCAAAAGAAGTATATCGATTTATATGAAAAAATAAAAGCGGGTAAAATCGGTAGAATTACTGGTGGTCAAGTATATTGGAACAGCCCAGGTGTATGGGTAAGAGAGCGCCAACCAGGACAGACAGAAATGGAGTATCAAATGCGAAATTGGTATTATTTCAACTGGCTTTGTGGGGATCATATTTTGGAACAACACATTCATAATATAGATGTGGCCAATTGGTTCATCGGAGGTTATCCTGCTCAAGCTCAAGGAATGGGAGGCAGACAGGTGAGAAATGGAAAAGATCATGGAGAAATTTTTGATCATCACTTTGTAGAATTCACCTACGACTCTGGTGCGATTATCTCCAGTCAATGTCGCCACCAAAGGGGATGTATGAGACGTGTAGATGAAAATTTACAAGGAACTGAAGGAAGTGTTCAGTCCCGTAAAGGCACCCTGATCGATTTGGATGGCAACGAGATGTACAAATACAAAAGCGATGCTTTGAATGAACCGAATCCCTATCAGGTAGAACACGATAGACTATTCGCTTCTATCAGAAATGGAGGAGTTATTGCCGATGCTGAAAATGGTGCTAAAAGCACTCTCACCGCAATTATGGGAAGAATGGCTACCTATTCTGGAAAGGTCATCACTTGGGATCAGGCGATGAATTCTGATCTGCAAATCATGCCAGAAACAGTAGACTGGAACAGTAATCCTCCTACGATGCCCGACAGTAATGGAATATATCCCATTCCTACCCCCGGAATAACTGAATTTTAAAATTGGATAAAATGAACAGAAGAAATTTTACACAATCCGCCTTTTTGGCTGGTTTGGGCTTGTCTGCCGCACCAAGTTTATTTGCTCAGTCGGGAGTTGTCGCACCTCATAAATACAATCTCAACTACGCTCCTCATTTGGGTATGTTTAGACATTCTGCAGGAGATGATCCCATCGATCAGCTCAATTTTATGGCTGATCAAGGATTTACCGCTTTTGAGGACAACAATATGAACACCCGCCCCATTGCCCTCCAAGAAAAAATGGCAGCGACCATGCGAAAAAGAAACCTGACCATGGGGGTTTTTGTCGCTTATAAAGATTTTAAAAAACCAACTTTGACAAGAGGTAAAGCAGACGATCGCACTGCTTTTTTAGAAGAGATAAAAGCTTCTATACCCGTTGCTAAAAGAGTTAATGCCAAGTGGATGACTGTAGTGCCTGGAACGGTAGATTTAAAATTGGTTGAAGATTATCAAACCGCTAATGTGGTTGAAAGTCTTAAACAAGCAGCTGCTCTTCTGGAACCCCACGATATAGTAATGGTCTTGGAGCCGCTCAATTGGTATAGAAACCACGCAGGCTTATTTCTAAAGGAAAGCCCTCAAGCCTTCCAGATTTGTAAGGCCGTTAATTCCCCTTCTTGTAAGATTCTTTTTGATATTTATCACCAACAAATCCAAGAGGGAAACCTGATTCCAAATATTGAAAAATGTTGGGATGAGATTGCCTATTTCCAAATAGGAGACAACCCTGGCCGAAAGGAACCAACTACAGGAGAAATCAATTATAAAAATATTTTTAAATACATTCACTCTAGAGGTTTTAAAGGGGTTTTAGGGATGGAACATGGCAATTCAAGACCCGATGAAGCAGGTGAAATGGCGGTAATTGATGCGTATAAACAAGTGGACAACTTTCTTTCTGAATAAAAAAGATTAAATTTATTTATCCCCTTGGGTAAAACACCATTAAATCAATTTGAAGCCTTATTTACCTTCTCGAACCATTCCTTGGAACGACAATCAAATCAATTTGGTTGGTCGAAGGTTGGGTTTTGGCTGCTCTTTGTCTGACATCAATCTGTATCTCAATGTCTCTCCATCGGCAGTAATTGATGATATTGTAGAGGGTGCTGCCGATACAGATATTACCTCCCCTCCCGAATGGAGTCAATGGGATAACAAACAATTCAATAATTCTGGGAATAATAAAAATTACTACCACACCCTATGGCAAAAGCAGGCTTTTTCTGACATGACCAACAACGGTTTCAGAGAACGCCTTAGTCTTTTTTGGAGCAATCATTTTGTGGTAGAATACAAAGACGTAAATCAGCCTGCCTACCTTTACCACTATTACGCTTTGATTCAAACCCACGCGCTAGGTAATTTTAAAACTTTTGTCAGTGAAATGGGACTTTCACCTGCTATGTTGCGTTACCTAAACGGTTTTGAAAACAAAAAAGAGAGCCCTAACGAGAACTATGCTCGAGAGTTGTATGAACTGTTTACCCTTGGAGAAGGCAATGGCTATACTCAAGAGGACATTACCGAAACGGCTAGGGCTTTGACAGGATATAATCGTTTCAAAACCTATCTTGGTATCATTGAATTTAATGAAAATACACACGACAAGACCTCAAAAAATATTTTTGGTAGGACGGGTAATTGGGGTTATGACGATGTTATCGATATTCTTTTTGAAGAAAAAAAAGACTTGATTGCTGGTTTTGTTTGTGCCAAAATCTATCGCTATTTTGTGAGCCCAGAGACCGATGCAACCGTCATTTCCACCATGGCTGAGACCCTAAAAGACAATGAATTTGAGTTGCTTCCTGTATTCAAACAACTATTCAAAAGCGAACATTTTTATGCTATTCTCAATAGCAATGTACTCATCAAAAGTCCTATTGATCTGATGTTAGGATTGCACCATTCGCTATCATTTCAATATTCTGACATGGTTGATTTGGAGCTGAATTTCAGAAACAAATGCAGGGATATGGGGCAAGAAGTATTTTCTCCTGTAGATGTAGCAGGATGGCAGGGTAATCACGATTGGATCAATTCGGAAACCTTACCTAAGCGGTGGGAATTTGCAGATTATTTGTTGATCAAATATTGGCAAAAAGACAAAAACCAATTTAAAACCTTTATCAAAGCATTGGTGAGAAATGGTGAAACCAACGTGGAGGTAATCGTAACAAAGTTGAAAGAATTTATGTTTTGTCCCTGTGAGATCAAAGACGAGGAAATGATGGATGCTATTGGGGTATTCAAGGGGGAAGTGCCACAAAATTATTTTGAAGATGGTAGTTGGTCATTGAACGACAGCACGGTTCCTAGACAGGTCTATGACTTGATGCGTTTTTTCATTACCCTACCCGAATTTCAATTGAAATAAAGATGAATTATCAAAAACCCAATGAGTTGCATTTGAAGTCTCACGATCGTGAACACGCTCACTGGGATCGTCGCGGTTTTTTAAGGACACTTGGGATGGCGGGAGCAGGGGCCATTTCATTTGGCAACAGCGCCCTTTCTGTTGTGGAATCCCCTTTTTTGACCCGAGCCCTCTACAATGCTTATTCCGATCGCATACTGGTACTGATACGATTAAAAGGAGGAAACGATGGACTCAATACCATTGTTCCCCTCTATGACTTTGATTTGTATGCCAATAAACGCCCTCAGATCCATATTCCACAAAACAAACTTTACAAACTCAACGATCACTTTGGAATGCCCAACTTTATGAATTCTGTTGCTCCCATGTGGAATGAGGGAGCGATGAAAGTCATTCATGGGGTCGGTTATGAAAATCAAAACCTATCACATTTTAAGTCCTCCGAAATTTGGTCAACTACCTCCCCCGATCCTGACATTAGTTCAGGATGGATGGGACGTTACTTTGAAAACAAGTATACCGATTATAAGGATAATCCTCCTGAGAAACCTTTGGCCATTCAAATCGGTAGTGGGGGTGATCTGATTTTTGATGGCGATCTCACCACCTATTCCTTCTCTGTTTCCAGTCCCCAACGTCTCAAAAAAGTGGCTGAAAATGGAACACTATTCGATAATCAAAACAACCAGAGCAACCTCCACGGTAATCAGGTTTCTTTTTTGAGAGAAGCTTCAAACACCACCTTTCGTTATGCCTCGGTCATCAATGATGCCTATGACAATTCGAAAGACTTTGATGCTTATACCAATGACAATTTCGATTTACAGATGAATTTGGTATCGCGATTCATCAAAGGTGGACTGGGCACAAAAGTATATATGGTTACCTTAGGAGGATTTGATACCCATGCCAATCAACCCGATCGACACGAAACCTTAATGACAAGATTGACTCGAGCCATTGATGCTTTTTATCAAGACCTAGGAGCATTTGGAATGGCGGAAAAAGTTCTGTCTATGACTTTTTCTGAATTTGGCCGTCGTGTAGCCGAAAATGGTTCCAGTGGAACCGACCACGGTTCCGCAGCTCCCATCATGCTTTTTGGTCCTGCCCTAAACGGCAATGGTTTTATTGGAAAACACCCCAGTTTAAGTGATTTGAACAAGCAAGGCAATATGACTCATACTACCGATTTCAGATCAGTTTATGCTTCGGTCCTCACCGACTGGTTGTGTGTTGAGACCAATGATGTCAATAATTCTCTTTTGGATTATGACTTTGATTTGCTAGGTTTCGGATTGGGTTGCAATGGAACCGAAAACTTAATCATGACAGACGATCCACTGTTGCCTTTACATGCTGCTGTCAACGATGACCAAGGAACCAGCCTGTACTTGTCCATCAATGAGAATGCTAAGGTAGAGGTCAATGTTTTTGATGTATTGGGAAGAAAAGTAGGAACAACCATCAGCAATCATTTGGACTCTGGTCAGCACAATTTCTCCTTGTTTAATAAACAGAACCGACTTGCGCCAGGCCAATATTTTTACAAAATAAAGGTCAACGGAGACAAAACTTATAGCAAATCCTTTTTGGTAAAATAGTTTACTGCTTTTTTTCGTGTATTTTTTGGAAAACCCTCGCAACCTGTTGACTCAAGTCTAAGGTATTTTGATGCGTCCATAAATCACTTTCTTTTTTTCCTGTTGCAATGCAGTGGTTCACTTCCTCAATTTGAGAAACATAACCATAACCTTGGGTGGGGAGTTCTTCACGAAGTGAGTTTCCCTCTTGTATCAATTCCAAGCTTTGGGCGTTGTGCCACATTCCATGCAGTACAATTTGCCCCTTAGTTCCACCGATTTTGGCATTGTTATCGCTTTGGTTGGCAATACCACAGTAAAGCATAGCCTGAGCATTATCATACTGTAATATGATTGAAGTTTGTATATCTACACCTGTATTTGCCAACAAGGACTGTGCTTCAATATTTTTGGGTTCTCCCAAAATTAGATGAGCGAGAAAAAGAGGGTAAACCCCAATATCCAACAAAACACCACCTCCTTTTTTGGGATCCATCAAGCGGTGGTCATTGTCTATATTCAATCGATAAAACGAAAATTCGGCATAGAGAGATCTAGGAATCCCAATGCGACCCTCGTCAATCCATTGTTTGGCTTTTTGAATGGCTGGATTGAATCGCGACCACAAGCCCTCCATTAGAAAACAATTTTCTTTTTGGGCTGTTGCTACCATCAATTTGATTTCTTCTGGATTGAGACCCAAAGGTTTTTCACACAAAACACCCTTCCCTGCAAGCAGAGTAGCGAGGGTCATTTCCTTATGGTTTTGGTTAAGACTGGCGATATAAATTACCTCCACCTCAGGATCGTGGTACAAATCGGTATAGGAATCATAAGCCTTTTGCCCCTCAAACTCTTTTTGAAAAGCTTTGGCCCGATCCATATTGCTGGAAGCAACAGCGACCAATTCGGCTTGGGCAACCCCTTTTAAATCACTGGCAAATTTGTGAGCAATATTCCCTAAACCTGCGATCCCCCATCTTATTTTTCTGTCCATAGTTAGATTCATAATTAGGAAACCCAATTTAAGATTTTATCTGTAAAAAATTAAATCCCATAATTGATTGAAATTTTATAATTTGTAAAACATTTAATAAATCAAAACCGATGAAAAAATTCATACTATTTGCCTTTCTTTTACCGCTGCTACTGGCATGTGAACAAGACAAACCTTTACCTCCTAATATTGTTTTTATCATGTCCGATGATCACGCTTTCCAAGCCGTTAGTGCTTATGGACATGACTTGAACAACACCCCCAACATCGATCGAATTGCTAAGGAAGGGGCTCTTTTTAATAAAGGCTTTGTCACCAACTCCATTTGTGCTCCCAGTAGAGCAGTAATGCTTACGGGAAAACACAGTTTTGTCAATGGAAAGGTGGACAACATCCAAGACTTCAATTGGGATCAGCCCAATTTTGCCAAAGACCTTCAAGCTGCGGGCTATCAAACCGCTATGGTAGGGAAAATTCATCTTAGAGGGTTGCCCCAAGGTTTTGACTACTCCGCTGTACTTCCCGGACAAGGGCACTACTACAATCCCGACTTCATTATCAATGGAATCAAAGAACGCATACAGGGTTATGTTACCACCATCACCACCCAGCTCAGTTTGGATTGGCTCAAAAATAAAAGAGATAAAGACAAACCCTTTCTGTTGCTCTATCACCAAAAAGCACCGCATAGGAATTGGCAGTCTGAGGAAAAATACCTTACCCTATTTGACGATAAGACTTTTGATTTTCCAGACAATTTTTTTGACGACTACGAAGGACGGCCCGCCGCTGCCGCTCAAGAAATGCTGATCGCAGCTACCGAGGAACAAATCGCTGCAGCCAATGGAAATGGGGGACACGGTCGTTGGGGACACGATTTCAAGTTTGTTGTAGACCCCTACGGCAGAGAAACCCGATTCAAAAAAGAGCTTGAACGTTTTACTCCAGAGCAACGCGAAGCTTGGCTCAAGGTTTATACTCCAAAAAACGATGCTATGAAAGCCGCCAAACTTGAGGGAAGAGAACTCGCTTCATGGAAATTCAACCGCTACCTCAAAGACTACCTCAGAACCATCCAGTCCGTTGACGATGGAGTAGGAGAAGTATTGGATTATCTTGACGAAAACGGTCTGTCTGAAAATACCATAGTCGTTTACACCTCCGATCAAGGGTTTTACCTAGGAGAACACGGATGGTTTGACAAAAGGTTTATGTATGAGGAATCCCTAAGAACGCCGCTTCTTATGCGTTATCCCAAAGAAATCAAGCCGGGCACTCAGATCGATCAAATGATCCAGAACCTTGACTTTGCCCCTACGTTTTTGGATTATGCAGGCCTATCCATACCCGAAGACATGCAGGGTGAATCCTTCAGAAAAGTTGTTAGTAATGAAACCAGTGAATGGCGTGATGCGATCTACTATACCTATTACGAGTACCCTTCCGTACATATGGTCAAAAGACACCACGGTGTAAGAACCGATCGTTACAAACTCATGCATTTCTACTACGACATCGACGTTTGGGAAATGTACGATTTGGAAAAAGACCCTTCTGAAATGAACAATATTTATAACAATCCCGAATATGCAGACATACAAGCGATGATGCACAAAACATTTGACGAAATGCGAGAAAAATATGGCGATTCTGATGCCTTGGATCAGCAGGCCATTGAAAGTTATATTAATTGATAAATACTATAGATATAGTAAGCCCAACCCTTTTTGATAATGATCAGAAAGGGTTTTTTATAAATCTCTATGAGTAGTATGAAAGCCATTTTAACGTTCGTCTTTTTTTTCTTTTTGACAGGAATATTGGCGCAATCCGATCGCCCAAATATCATTTTGATCATGGCCGACGATCAAGGTTGGGGTGATGTGGGCTTTAATGGACACCCGCACCTCAAGACCCCTCACTTGGACGCTATGGCTCAGAACGGCGCTGTTTTTTCACGTTTCTATGCTGCGGGTTCTGTTTGTTCCCCTACTCGCGCCAGTGTCATGACAGGGAGGCATCCCGCCCGAATGGGTATTTGCAGCGCCAATTGTGGTCATATTAAAGATCAAGAAATTACTTTGGCAGAAATGGTGAAAGAAAAAGGTTACCGTACGGGACATTTTGGCAAATGGCATTTGGGTACCCTTAGCCGAGATATCTTGGATGCCAATCGAGGGGGTAAAAAAGAAAACGACATCCACTTCGCCCCACCTTGGGAACACGGTTTTGATGTCAGTTTTGTTACCGAATCCAAAGTCCCCACCTGGGACCCCATGATCACGCCACCCCAATCTGCTGAAGATGTTAGCGCTTCCTTAACCGAAGGGGAGCATTTTGGTACCTACTACTGGACCGGCCCCGGAAAGCGCGTCACCGAAAATTTAGAGGGGGACGATTCTCGAATCGTAATGGATCGTGTCATTCCCTTTATTGAGGAATCAGTGGCACAAGCCCAACCCTTTTTGTCCATCATTTGGTTCCATGCCCCCCATTTACCCGTTTTGACCGGAGAAAAATATAAATCCCTCTATTCTGGTCTTAGCAACGATCAGCAACACTACTACGGGGTCATTTCAGCTTTGGATGAACAGGTGGGTCGGTTGAGAAAAAAACTCAGGAGCCTTGGCATAGCAGACAACACCTTGGTTTTCTACACCTCCGATAATGGTCCTGAAACCTCACTTGAAGTAAGAGATAAAAACATACCCTATGGCAGAGCACAAGGGGTTACCAAAGGTTTACGAGGAAGAAAAAGAAGCTTATTTGAAGGAGGCATCAGGGTTCCTGGTATTGTAGAATGGCCCGCCAAAATCAATTCGGGGACCCAAGTAAATATCCCCTGTTTTACCTCCGATTATTTTCCTACCATCGCTCATGTTTTGGGTATCGATCTCAAAAAATACCAGCGCCCTTATGATGGGGAAAACCTCCAACCCTATTGGAATCAACAAAAACAAAAAAGAAGCCAAGCCCTCGTTTTTCAATTTGGGAAACAACTTGCTTTAATTGACAATGACCACAAATTGTATGGCATTTCTGACGAAGTCCTCCAGCTCTACGACCTCCAAAAAGATACAGCGGAGCAAAACGATTTATCAAGCCTTCAACCCACAAAATTAGACGCCTTGCACCGCCGTTACCAATTATGGTATTTGTCTGTTCAAAACAGTAATACGGGAGCAGATTATTAATTTTATTCTAACTTGCTCAAGGTTCACTTATAAATTTTAAGGATGAAACATATACAGGAATTGATCGACCTGATCTCTTTAGAAAAAAAGGGAGAGAACACCTTTGAAGGCCAAAATTTTCAAACCTCTTGGGGACGGGTATTTGGAGGACAAGTATTGGCGCAATCACTCAATGCTGCCTATCAGACCGTTCCAGCCGATCGCTTTGCCCATTCCCTTCACGGTTATTTTATATTGGGGGGCAACCTCGACCTGCCCATCACCTATGAGGTAGACATCATCCGCAACGGAAAAAGCTTTACCACCCGTCGGGTAGTTGCCTTTCAGGAAGGTCGGGCCATTTTTAATATGTCTGCCTCCTTTCAATTGGAACAGAACGGTGTGGCTCATCAGTTTTCAATGCCCAATTTTATCCCACCCGAAAAACTGTTAAGCGACCTTGAACAGTTGGAAGTCCAGAATACTGATCCCAAAGCCTATGATCGTTTTAAGAAAATCAAACCCGAGGTCATCGAATTCCGACCAGTGGAAAAACTGACCCTTAGGGATGACGTCGATGCACCCGCCGAAAGTAATTATTGGTTTCGCTCCAAAGAAGCGACCCCTTTTGGGTTGGCCCTACAGCACCAATTGTTGGCCTATATTTCTGACTATGGGCTGTTACGTACCGCCACCTTACCCCATAAAAAAGAGTTGAGCAAATCCCCCACTTTCTATACCAGTCTTGACCATGCCCTGTGGTTTCACCGTCCCTTTTCTTTGGAAAATTGGTTGCTCTATGCCATGGACAGCCCCAGTGCTTCCAACTCCCGTGGGTTTTCCCGTGGCTCTATTTTTGACCGTGACGGTCTTTTGGTGGCTTCCACCGTTCAAGAGGGATTGATCAGACAATTGACCTAAAGTAAACCGTGCCCTAAAATATAATTTATAATCATGAAAAAAACCTATTTCGTTCTCTTAGTGCTCATCACCTTAATTTCTTGCCAAAAGGATTCCAGTCAGGATGAGCTTACCACAGAAAAGCCAACGCTTATTGTCAGTGATGAGCAAAAAACAACATACACTGGAGGGCTGTTACAATTTTTTGGTAGTATTATTTCCGATACATGGGAAGATAAAAATTTTCAAGGAGTACGAACCATAAAAATCATTTACAAAACTGTGGATCAAGATAATGAACCCATTGAAGCATCGGGTATGCTGATGATCCCAGAGTCCATCGAAGGTAATGAACCACTAATTTCAATTCAACACGGAACCCTTAGTGAAAAAAGTCAGGCTCCTACCAATAGTGTTTTGGGTACCAATGAATTTACGCTAGGTTGTTTATTTTCCAGTATTGGGTCTGTGGTCGCCATTTCTGATTATGTAGGCTACGGTCATTCAGCAGACCAAAAACACCCCTACCAACACAAGGAAAATACTGCTCAATATACCTATGATTTTCTTTTAGCGGTTTTCGAATATTTGGAGCGAGAAAATATCCCAACTAACGAGGAGCTTTTTTTAATGGGCTACTCTCAGGGGGGTCAAGCTACAATGGCTTTACACGAAAAGATTGAAGAAGAAAGTCAATTGACCGTTACCCACTCTATGCCTGCTGCTGGGGCTTACAATATCACTCAATTTACCCAAGAAATTTTATCCAAAGATGAAGATTTGGAATTTATAGGATCTTACGTTTGGGTGATAGAGGTGTATAACCAAATGTATACGTCACTTCAAAGACCTTTGGATTTTTATTTCAACGAGCCTTATGCCAGCCAATTGTCACAGTTAGAGGAGATCGATAAACCTGTGAACCTCTCACTGATCAGCCCCAACCCACAAAAATTATTTAAAAAAGACCTCATTGACAATATTCTAAATGGGACAGATAAAGTCCTGTTGGATGTCATGGCTCAAAATGATGTGTTCGATTGGAAACCCTCAGCACCCATTACCCTGTTTCATGGAACAACGGACGATTATGTATATCCTTCCAATTCGGAATCCGCCTTTGCCCATATCCAAACCCAAGGGGGAGACATCCGCTATGTCCCCTTGGAGGGAATGAATCACCAACAAGCAATAATGCCGTATTTTTTGGAAGCTTCTAAAATTATTTTTAAAGAATAATAAGTATTAATAAATATAGTAAGTAAATGTTTTAAATTACTGTAAATCAATAATTTAAATACCTTATTTGCTTTTTAATCTCCTTAAAAAGTTTATATTTTTAAATGCCCAATCCTACTACAGCCGTGAAAAACATATGGTCTCCTTTTTATTTTTCCACAACACTTCTGATGGATAATGGTATCAATATTCGATTTACTATGGAGTTATTAGGACATAGTCGACAAAAACAAGCGAACGCTATAACCATATTTCTTTATAAGAAATTGGAAAAATAAAAAACCCTTTAGATGAGTTTTATACCAAATAAAAATTCAACAATACTCGCCAATAAGGAAAGTATTGTTGAACAAAACTTAAAATATAACGGATATAAACACACCTTGGGGTATATATATACAATAGTTAGGCACAATTACGAAAACCCGTAGATTTGAAAAAAACAAAAAATGAATAACGAAACTTTTGGAATGACTTTTCAATATTCAATTTGTTTGCATTTTAAAATTGAAAATGACATTTCTATTAGCCGAATAGATAAAGGTTTACTAAAATCTTTCATTGAGTCTAAAAAAATAAACAAAATATTTAAAGGGAAACCAATTGAATATTTAACTACTTCTAAAAAATTTACATCATCATATATTACAAGGTGTCCTCATAATTTTTTGCTTGACAATGAAGAAACTTTTTCTGTAAGAACTTTTAAAGGTAGTGGAAAAATGTTTGCACCAAAAGCAGGAAAACAAGCAGGAGAGGAAACCTTTAATCATTTTTTTGGCAGGAACTTCTAGCTTTTTTCCATTCCCCTTTTCTTGTTTATTACTTTTCCCCATTCTCTGGTCCTGCCTGCACAATTCTTTTTAATTTGCAGTAAATCGTTTTGATGGAATTTGGTTTATTGATTTTATCGGTATTGACCTTGGTTTTGCTGTTGTATTTACTATTTAGAAAGCAAGGGAGCAGTGGCCTATCGAGGGAGTTACGGGAGTTGATTAAAGGAGAGTTTTACCAAAACCGTGAGGAGATGACCAAAAGCCTTCGGGAGACCCGTTTGGAGATCACTCAAAGTATGGAACGCCTCAATGAGGTATTGGCCAAAAAAGCCAAAGAGGATCGGGAGGAGTTGCGAACCACCCTTAAGGATTTTCAAGAGGCTTTTTCCAAGAATGTCACCGCATTTAACGAGCTGCAAAAGCAAAATTTTGAACGTCTAAATCAAAAGCAAGAGGAGATGGTCAAAACCACAGAGCTAAAGCTAGAGAAGATGCGGGAAACGGTGGACGAAAAATTACATAAAACCCTAGAAGAGCGTTTGGGTAAGTCCTTTGAAGTGGTGACTGAGCAATTGCTTAAGGTTCAAAAAGGCTTGGGAGAAATGCAAACACTTGCCTCTGGTGTAGGAGACCTCAAAAAGGTGTTGAGTAATGTCAAAACCAGTGGAGTTTTGGGCGAGATACAGTTGGGGAATATCTTGGAGCAAATCTTGGCTCCAGAACAATACGACGCCAACGTAAAAACCAAAAAAGGTTCTGACGCTTTGGTGGAATTCGCCATTAAGTTGCCTGGAAAAAGCCACAGCAGCGGACCGGTCTATCTGCCTGTAGATGCGAAGTTCCCTCAGGAGGATTATGCCCGTCTGCAATCGGCTTATGAAGTGGGGGATCCAGTGGCTATAGAAACCTCTTTGCGTGCTTTGTTGGGGTCGGTTAAAAAATTCGCAAAAGACATTTCCCAACGCTATATCGATCCACCGCATACTACTGATTTTGGGATTATGTTTTTGCCTTTTGAAGGTTTGTATGCCGAGGTGACCCGTCATCCTGAGGTGATCGCTCAGTTGCAGAGAGAATACAAAATCATATTGACAGGGCCTACTACTTTGGCCGCCATGCTCAACAGTTTACAAATGGGCTTTAAGACCTTAGCGATACAAAAGCGCAGCAGTGAGGTTTGGGAGATTTTGGCCAGTGTGAAAAAAGAATTTTCCACCTTTGGTACTGTTTTGGAAAAGGCGCAACGCAAGATCAAAGAGGCGGACAATGAGATCGAAAAAATGGTCACCACACGTACCCGTATGATGTTGTCTAAATTGCGAAAGGTGGAACAGATTGAACCGACGGAACCAGAGCAGGAAAAAGAAGAGGATGACCTCTTTAAACTGCAATAGCTAGAGCCCTGCGATAACTTCAATATCGGGATGCTGGGCTTTAAAAGCAGCAATGCCCTTAGCGGTTACCCTTGTGTTCCAAAGGAACAGCTTCTCAAGACTTTTCATTTGCCCTAGTGTTGTAAAAGCAGCATCGTTGATTCGAGTGCCATATAGATTCAGTTGACTTAAGTTTTCCAACTCTTGTAGGGCTTCGATTCCTTTATTGGTCAACATTGGATTTTTCTGAATTTTAAGACGGGTAAGATTGGGAAATTCTGAGAGGTAGCCCAATTGTTCGTCGGAGAGTTTGCAGTCGGACAGGTTGAGCCATGTAATATTTTTTTTGATTTTTTGAAGAGTTAATAAATCTGCTGTTTCAATTTTTTTGGCGGTAAATTTTACATCCAAAAAACTTTCTTCGGGGTTGAGGAATCGCCACATGTATTTTTCATCTTCCAAAACTTTTAAATCGCTGGAAGCAATTGAAGCCAGTTGGAGGGTTTCCAAATAAGTTTTTTCTCTGAGATCGAGGCCGTATTGGAGTTCCATCATACGTTGGACTTTGGGGTCTTTACGAACAAGGGTAACAGGCATTTGTTTTTCAGCACCGTTGTCGATCCACCACTCTAGGGTAGCAATTTGGTCATAGCTGAGGGGTACTCCTGCGGGGGGCATGAATTTGGGATGATCGTGGGGAAAACTCACCCTTTTGTAGATCAAACTTTTATAGGGGTTGCCTTTTTGTATCCCAGCACCGCTGTTGCCTCCTTTTACCAAGCTTTCAAAAGCGCTCATGTTCAATCCCCCATAGGCCTTGTTTTGATTGTGACAGGCCATACATTTTTCCTCCAAAACGGGATATACCAGATCTTCATACACAAATAGGGAATCTGTTTCTGTCTTTTTTGCTTCGGTAATTTTTAGGCTTGAAATTTCCTTTTTGACAAAAGGAAGGTTTTCGACAAGGTAGTTTTGACCGTGAGTCATCTCCCCTCCAAAATGCCCCGTAACGGTGAGTAGTATGACCGTCGTAATATTGATGGATCGGTTGAAGGCCCTTGAAAACCTAAAGTTGATGTAGCGCATTAACCAAATGAAAAAACAGAGGCTGACAAAGGCGACTCCACTCCAACGGTGGATGTTAATTTGTGATTCGAAATAGTAGCCGTTGTCTCCCAAAAACCATCCAAAAAGTGCGGCTAAGAGTCCAGTGAAAAAGGAAAAGAACCAGCCCATGGTAATGACCCGTTGCACACTGTTATTTTTATTTTTCATAAAAACATCGATGGCAATGGTCAAGAGAATGATACCAATGGGTAGGTGAACGACTAAAGGGTGGAGACTGGCGAGGAAATCAATAAGTTCAGAGAGCATATGTTTTTTAGGCTAAAACTTCTTTGACTACGTTGCCATGAACGTCGGTCAATCGGTAGCGTCTGCCTTGGAATTTAAAGGTTAATTTTTCGTGATCTATCCCCAAAAGATGCATGAGGGTGGCTTGAAAATCGTGAATGTGAACGGGTTTTTCGGCAATGTTGTAGCCAAATTCGTCGGTTGCACCGATGGTGATCCCTTTTTTGACACCTGCCCCTGCCATGAATATGGTAAAGCACCTTGGGTGGTGATCTCGACCATAGTTGTCGGGTTTGAGCATTCCTTGAGAATAGTTGGTTCTTCCAAATTCACCACCCCAGATGACAAGGGTGTCTTCCAATAAACCTCTTTGTTTGAGGTCTTGGATGAGCCCCGCAGTGGCTTGATCGGTTTCTTTGGCTTGTTTTTTTATGTCGTTGGGCAGGTTGCCGTGCTGGTCCCATCCGCGGTGGTAGAGTTGAATGAATTTAACATCTTTTTCGGCCAGTTTTCGGGCCAGCAAAC
>JABGSU010000060.1 GCA_018647605.1 Flavobacteriaceae bacterium
CATTTGCTTGAAAACGAAGACCGCTTGATTATTTTTGGTGAGGACAGCGGAAAGATTGGTGGTGTCAATCAAGGGTTGGAAGGGTTACAAAATAAATACGGCAAAATAAGAGTCGCTGATACGGGAATTAGAGAGGCTACTATTATAGGACAGGGAATTGGAATGGCTATTCGAGGACTCAAGCCCATCGCAGAGATTCAATACTTAGACTATGTGCTGTATTGTGTACAAATCTTAAGTGATGATTTGGCCACACTGAGCTACCGAACCAAAGGTAGGCAGTTGGCTCCATTGATTATTAGAACAAGAGGACATCGACTAGAAGGTATTTGGCATTCTGGTTCTCCCATGGCTGGATTGATTAACTTGATTAGAGGCATACAGCTATTGGTTCCTCGAAATATGACTCAAGCAGCTGGATTTTACAATACACTCTTGAGAGCCAATCAACCTGCTATAGTGGTTGAATCTTTGAATGGATATCGTATTAAAGAAAAATTACCCTCTAACCTTGGAGAATATTGCTTGCCCATTGGAGAGATTGAAGTACTCAAATCGGGAAATGATATTACCCTTGTCTCCTATGGCTCCACATTGAGAATCGTTCTACAAGTGGCTATGAAATTAGAGGGATATGGAATCGATGCAGAAGTAATAGATATTCAAACCCTTATTCCTTTTGATATATCAAAACAACTAACTAATAGTATAGCAAAGACCAATCGTATACTTATCATTGACGAAGATATGCCCGGTGGGGCTTCCGCCTATATTCTTCAACAGTTACTGGAGGAACAAAACATTTTCCCATTATTAGATAGCCAACCCAAACTTCTCACCGCAAAAGAACACAGACCACCCTATGCTGAAGACGGAGATTATTTTTCGAAACCTTCTGCAGATGATATCTTTGAGTGTGTTTTCGAAATAATGCACGAAAGTAATCCTAATAAATATCCGAAACTCTGATTTTTAAGAAGCAAAAACTTTAACCAGTAGGTCTTGGAGTATATCATACTGATTTCCTGACTTGACTCCTACTCCCTTGCTTCTTAAATCTGCTTCTAAGGTCAATGAAATTGCTTTACTGGCCTGTTTAAGATTGAATTGTCGAGAAGCTTGCTCGTAATCTCTCACAAAATAAGGATTGACCCCAAGCAGTGAAGCAGCTTTTGATTTGTCTGGCATACCATGATACAAAACAAGCCTTCTGAAAAAATTATAAAATCCAGAAATAGTTAGTACCAAAGGGTGATTTTTAGGGTTTTCGGACAGATATTTAACGATTTTGGAGCATTGGTAAAAATCGCGTTTTCCTACCGCTTTGTAGAGCTCGAAATTGTTGTAATCTTTACTGAATCCCACATGCTCTTCAATTTGTTCTGGTGTGATTTGACTCCCTTCTTCCAAGACAATTTTTAATTTATCTATTTCCTTTTCAATTTTACTCAAATCATTCCCCAAAGCTTCAGTCAAAATTTGTAATGCTGCAGAATCGATAGTAAATTGGGATTCTTTCAATCGATCGCGTATCCAGTGGGAAATTTGGTTGTCGTATAAGGTTTTGGTCTCTAATAGGGCTCCTATCTTTTTAACCGCTTTATAAAGTTTTTTTCTCTTATCAAAAGTTTTGTATTTGAAACAAAAAACGATAATGGTTTGGGGTTGGGGTTGGGAAAGGTATTCCGCAATCAAGTCAGTTGATTTATCCAAGTGTTGTGCCTCTCTAACTACCACTAGGTGATGAGAAGCCAAAAGGGGAAAACGTTTGGCTGTTTCAATGATTTGGGAGGCTTCTACTTCTTTACCGTAAAACAATGAATAATCAAATGAACGGGAAGCCTCATCGGTCAATTGATCGGTTATTTTTGCTTCCAACCGATCTATAAAGTAAGGTTCTGCGCCTGACAAAAGATAAAAAGGTTGGTAATCTCCGCGATCAACGGATGACATTAGTTGATTAAATTCCTGCATCCTGAAAAATTATATGCAATTTTACATTATGGAAAAACTTAATTTTCCCGTATTTGATTTCTCGTTTAAAAGTAAGGAAAATAAACCCTATATTTTTGACCCTATAAGAAAAAAATGGGTGATTTTATATCCTGAGGAATGGGTACGTCAACATTGTATTCAATACTTACTAAAAATTAAGAAATTCCCTTTGGGACTTATTCAAGTGGAAAAAAAGTTAAATGTCAATCATACCGAAAAAAGATACGACTTGGTGGTATTCAATCGCAATCAATCGATATACCTTTTAGTAGAGTGTAAAGCCCCTGCCGTAAATTTGACCCAGAAAGCCTTTGACCAAATTGCACGATACAATACAGAACTAAAAAGTGACTATCTGATGCTGACCAATGGACTGAAACATTTTTTTTGTCAGATGGACTATAAAAAAGAACAATTTCTATTTTTAACTGATTTACCCCCTTTTGTACAAAGCGAATGAAATCGATTGCTGTTGCTTTATTGAATTGGAATGGAAAGTCACTATTAGAGCGCTTTTTAGGGGAAGTAGTTAACAACAGCCCTGAAGCTGTTATTTATTTTATTGATAACGCATCCACCGACAACTCTGTTCTTTTTGTTCAAGAAAACTTTCCAAGTATTAGAGTCATTGTTTTAGATCAAAATTATGGATATGCTGGGGGTTACAACAAAGGCTTGGTTGCAGTAAAGGAAGATCTTATTTGTTTACTTAATACAGATGTTTCTGTAAAACCAGGATGGCTCCCTCCTGTTCTAGATCACTTCAAAAAACATCCCAAAACGGCCATTGCACAACCCCATATTATGGATTTAAAAGTGCCCAGTCAATTTGAATATGCTGGTGCAGCTGGTGGTTTTATCGATCGTTTAGGCTATCCTTACTGCCGTGGAAGGTTGTTCAACGATCTAGAAGAAGATTTGGGGCAATACGATTTTGACGAAAAAGTTTTCTGGGCCAGTGGCGCTTGTTTTTTTGTCAGGAAAACCGTTTTTGAATCTCTGGGAGGTTTTGATGAAGATTTTTTTGCCCATATGGAAGAAATAGATTTCTGTTGGAGGGCATTCAACCAAAACCATGATGTTTACTCGCTTTACCAATCAAAAGTTTTTCACTTAGGTGGAGGAACATTAAAACTTTCCCCTCAAAAAACTTATCTTAATTTCAGAAATTCATTATACTTATTACTCAAAAACTTACCAGAAAAAAGAATCCAAATAATTTTTGAACGCATGCTTTGGGATGGGATAGCTCTTTTGTTTTTTATTCTACAATTTAAATTTGCAACCGCTTTTGCTATAGTCAAAGCTCACTTTGCTTTTTATAGTAACTGTCGTAAAATGTTAAAAAAACAATCTAAAGTCAAAGGTTTTACTGCGTATTATAACGAAGCAAACCTCCCGTTTCGTTATTTTTTTCTTAAAAAAAGGAATTTATCATAGGTAATAGCCTTTTTTTATCTTTTTATGTTATTTTTACCCTCAATTAAATAAAACTTCAACAAAATAAAATGAAAAAATACCTTGCTATAGTTACAGTTTCAGCTGTTCTTCTTTCCTCATGTGTTTCTCAAAAGAAATACACTGAATTGGAAACCCTTCAACAAAACACCAAAGATTTATTAGACAGTGCTACTGTAAAATTAAACACTTGTAATGAGGAAAAAGAGTCTGCAGAAGCACGTTTAGCTTCACTCCAAGAGCGAGTTGACTTCCTCCAAGCTAATAATCAAGACTTAATCAACAATATTGGGAACTTGACTACCCTTTCTCAAAAAGGTGCTGAAAACCTAGAAATGTCTTTGGAAAGTATGAAAGAAAAAGACATACGAATTCAAACTATGCAGGAAGCTGTCACGAAAAAAGATTCTGTTACACTTGCCTTAGTTACCAGCCTCAAAGGTGTGTTGGGTAATATGAACGATGACGACATTGAAATTAATGTTGAAAAAGGGGTTGTTTATGTCTCCATCTCTGATAAGTTATTGTTTAGAAGCGGTAGTTTTACTGTTACACAAAGAGCAAAAGAAGTTTTAGGCAAGGTAGCTAAAGTAGTTAATGAGAAGCCTGAAATAGAATTCATGGTTGAAGGACATACCGATAACCTACCCATTAAAATTGATGGTATAGAAGATAATTGGGATTTGAGCGTCAAACGTGCCACTTCTGTAGTGAGAATCTTACAGAAAGACTATGGTGTAAGCCCTGAAAGAATGACTGCTGCTGGACGTAGTTACTACATTCCCCTCGTAGACAATGATAATGTTGCTAACAGAGCACGAAACAGAAGAACTCGTATTGTAGTGCTTCCGAAGTTAGATCAATTCTTTGATTTAATCCAACAAGGAATGCAATAAGAAATTGCATAAATGTAAAAAAAACACCTTCAAATGAAGGTGTTTTTTTTACAATAAATTCAAATCTCCCTTTCCCTCTCGAACTATTTGAGGCAAAGGACTGCACAAATCCACCACTGTAGATGGAATATTTCCGCCAAAACCATCTTCTAACATCAGATCTATTTTACTTTCCCAGCGTTCATAAATGATATCGGGATCTGTTGTATAATCTAATATTTCATCTTCATCGTGAAGAGAAGTTGTGATCAAGGGGGCTTTAAGAAAATCCATCAAGGCATCCAATATAGGATGATTGGCCATTCTTATGCCTATAGATTTTCTCTTTTCAAAAGGCTTTGGTAATTTTAAACAGGGTAGAATAAAAGTGAAAGGCCCTGGCAAACAACGTTTGAGGAGCTTAAAAGTAGCATTATCCAAAGGCTTGACATAATGAGACAAGTCATTGAAATCTCTCATGAAAAAACTAAAAGGCGCCTTGTCCAATTTAATTCCTTTGATATTGGCTAAGCGTTGTAGGCCTTTATTGTTATTACTCAAACAACCTAAAGCGTAAACTGTGTCGGTGGGATAGATAATCAATCCTCCTTTTTCTAAAACGTAGGCTGCTTTATTGAGTATCTTAAGGTTGGGCTTGGATTGGTAAAATTTTAAAACATCTCCCATCAATTTTTAATTTTGAGTTTAGCAAAACGCAATAGCAAGTGCTTTTGCCCTACCCCTCTAAAATCAATTAAGGCTTTTTTATCGTTTGCTTTTCCTTCAATGGAAATGATTTTACCATAGCCAAACCGAGCATGTTCCACTGTCATTCCAGCTTCGAGTTCTGCAATTTCTTGAGGAACAGCATTGGATATATTTGCTTCGGTAGCATTTAATTTTCTGAGTTTACCCAATTGGTTTTGACTGGGGGCGGTATTTACTTTGGTCGCTTGAGGTTTTGGCGCGCCCACTTTTTTGGGTGGGTTAAAAGCACCAAAAACTCCCTTATCTATCATGGGTTTAAAAACATAATCGTCTTTGGGAATTACATAATCTAAATATTGGTTATCCATTTCCTCAATAAAACGACTGGGCTCTGCCTCAACAAGTTTTCCCCACCGGTATCGAGAAAGAGTATAAGTCAATATGGCTTTCTGTTCTGCTCGAGTCAAAGCAACATAAAACAACCGACGCTCTTCCTCCAATTCACTCCTCGTATTAAGGCTTAAAGCGGAAGGAAATAAATCTTCTTCCAAGCCGACAATAAATACTACTGGAAACTCTAGCCCTTTGGATAGGTGAATAGTCATCAAATAAACACAATCAACGTCCCCCTCTTTTTCGTTGTCAAAATCGGTAGCCATGGCCACATCTTCCATGAATTCAGCCAAACTGCCTGTGGCATCGGCCAACTCTTTTTGTCCTTCAACAAAATCTCGGATACCGTTTAGTAGTTCTTCAATATTTTGAACTTTGGAAACTCCCTCTGGTGTACCGTCTTTTTTCAATTCCAAAACCAAACCACTTTTTTTGGTCACCATATCGACAATTTCAAAAGCATTGGATTTCTGATTTTCAATTTGTAAGCTTAAAATGAGGTTGACAAAACCTTCCAACTTCTTCAAGGTACCTGAATTTAAAGAAAGATTAAGTTGCGATGCTTTTTGAAGTGTTTCGAATAGGGAAATATTATTATTTTTTGCACCGATGACCAATTTATCCAAGGTCGCTTGCCCTATGCCTCTGGCGGGATAATTAATAACTCTTTTAAGACTTTCCTCATCTTTGGGATTGATAATCAAACGTAAATAGGCCAAAAGATCTTTGATTTCCTTTCTTTGGTAAAAGGAGAGTCCACCATAAATACGGTACAGAATATCGCGTTTTCTCAGCGCATCTTCTATGGCTCTTGACTGAGCATTGGTGCGGTATAAAATGGCAAACTCCTTGTTTTGGCGTTGCTCCTGCATTTTGATTTCAAAAATTTGAGAAGCTACCTCCCTACCCTCATCAGCATCGGTACTGCATCTTTGTACTTTGATCTTGTTGCCTTCTTCATTGGAGGTCCAAACCACTTTTTCAATCTTATTTTTGTTATGACTGATAATGGAATTGGCTGCGTTAACAATATTTTTAGTAGAACGGTAATTTTGTTCCAATCGATATAACTTTACATCTAGATAATCTTTCTGAAAATTCAGTATATTATTGATATTGGCACCACGAAAACCATAAATACTTTGGGCATCATCCCCTACCACACAAATATTCTGGAATTTATCGGACAGTGCCCTGACAATTAAATATTGTGAATGATTGGTATCCTGATACTCGTCTACAAGTATGTAGCGGAAACGGTCTTGGTATTTCGCCAATACCTGAGGGTGCATATTCAATAACTCGTTGGTCTTCAACAATAGATCGTCAAAATCCATCACTCCTGCTTTAAAACAACGGTCTACATATTCCTTGTATATATCTCCTATTTTGGGACGTCGAGATAAGGCATCGGCTTCTTGTAAATCGGGATCGTTATAATAGGCCTTAACAGTAATTAAGCTGTTTTTAAAAGAGGAAATCCGGTTTCTAATTTGCTTGAATTTATAAATATCCTTGTCCAAACCCATCTCTTTGATGATGGAAGCGATCAAACGGTTGCTGTCTTGGGTGTCATAAATGGTAAAATCCCTAGGAAAACCTAGTTTATCGGCTTCTTGGCGAAGAATTCTGGCGAAAACAGAATGGAAAGTACCCATCCACAAATTTTTGGCTTCCCCCTCTCCTACCAATTCAGCAATACGGGCTTTCATTTCCCTAGAAGCTTTGTTGGTAAAGGTCAATGACAATATGGAAAAAGCATCTACCCCTTGTTGCATCAAATAGGCAATGCGATAAGTCAAAACACGGGTCTTACCCGATCCTGCCCCCGCAATTACCATCAACGGACCGTCCTTATGAAGTACGGGCTCACGTTGTGTTTCGTTCAATTCTTTTAGGTAATCGGTAGCTGTATGATTCACATTTTAAAATTAAGGCAATATTTAAACCCTGTAAAAACAAAACCCGATAGTTATCCACAGCTTTTTTATCAAATTTTTTTTCGTGTCTTTCATGA
>JABGSU010000061.1 GCA_018647605.1 Flavobacteriaceae bacterium
AAAGCTTTTTCGAGAATTTCGGCGGCGCGTATGAGTTTTTTACTTTCCAGTACAAAGGCCAATCGGACTTGATCTTTACCCAATTCAGGAGAAGAATAAAAGCCTGCAGCAGGGGCCAACATTACCGTCTGTCCTTGGTCTTCAAAATCGGTAAGTAAAAACTTAGAAAAATCTTCTGCACTGTCTACTGGGAGTTTGGCAATACAATAGAACGCACCCATGGGGTTGGAAACCGCAACGTTTTCAATCTTTTGGAGTGCTGTAATCGTTACTTTTTTCCTTCTGGCATACTCTTTTTTTACCCCTTCCAAATAGGAGGGAGGTGCTTTAATAGCCGCTTCGCTTGCCATCAGTGCCAAGGCTGGAGGAGACAATCGGAGGTGAGCAAATTTTAGGGCAGTGGCCATCAGTTCTTTATTTTTTGAAATCATAAAGCCCACTCGTGCACCACATAGACTGTAACGTTTAGACACCGAGTCAATCATAATAGCGTGTTGGCTTCCCTTTTCGTCTATTAAAACAGAATAATGCACATCATCCGTATAAATAAACTCTCTATACACCTCGTCAACAATGATAAAAATATCTTCTTCTATGGCAAGGTCAATCAAAGCTTTGATTTCTGTTTCACTGTAAAGATAACCTGTTGGATTACTGGGGTTACAGATGAGTATCGCTCTGGTTTTGTCGGTAATTTTTTCTTTTAATTTTTGAAGTGGTGGCAGTTCAAATTGATTGTCAAAATCAGAAACGACGGGCACAACTTCTACACTAGAAGCGGCGGCAAAACCGTTATAATTAGCATAAAAAGGTTCAGGGATAATGATTTCATCTCCTGCGTCACAAATAACATTGAGGGTAAAAGACAGCGCCTCGCTGGCTCCAGTAGTTACGATAATATCATCTGGATCAATGGTTATTCCATGTTGACCATAATAGCTGCACAAATGAGTTCGATAAGAAAGGGCTCCTTGAGAAGAGCCATAGGGAAGAAGCGTTAGCTCGTGATCACGAACCATGTCCATGGCCTCTTGGGGGGCTTCTATATCGGGTTGCCCAATGTTGAGATGCAAAACTTCTATCCCACGGGATTTGGCTTGATCGGCATGGACCACCAATTTTCTTATGGGAGAGTTGGGCAGTGTTTGACCTTTATTGGAAATTTTCGGCATCCTAAAATTTGTGATTGCAAATATTCAAAAAAAAATACCTTATTCTCAACTGATGGTCGAAAATTATCAATTGACTTGGAGGCTTATGTTTTAGTTGGCCAACACGTTACCTTTGATTTTTAATGCGATGATAGAAGTCGAAACCACATTAGTGTTTACCGTAACGGTTTTTCTAAATACGCCTACACGGTTGGTGTCATACCGAACTGTAATTTCTCCCTTTTCACCAGGAGCGATAGGAGCCTCTGGTTTTTTGGGAATCGTACAACCACAACTGGACCCTACACCTTGAATCTCCAAGGGCGCATCTCCTTTATTTTCGAAAACAAAAGTTCGAACGCCATCACTGCCTTTCGCAATATCCCCATAATCGATGGTCTCGGTCTCAAAGCTTATCATGGGAGCCTTGGCTTGAGCACTCAATCCAAGGGGAGCGAAAATCAATAAAATAAAAATGACTACTTTTTTCATTGCTAATAATACTATTCCATAAATTTACAAATTTATACACAAAACCAAAATTGACAGGGTTTTTATAATCCCAAAAGGGTTACTACTTTTGTCAAATAATTTAAAGGCCTACCACAATTCATGGAGATTCCATCTAAGTTTGTTTCCCAAAACGTTGAAGACAAATGGTACTCTTATTGGATGGAAAAAGATTTTTTTTCTTCTCTTCCAGACGATAGAGAGCCCTACACCATTGTTATACCTCCCCCCAATGTTACTGGAGTATTGCATATGGGACATATGTTGAACAACACCCTACAGGATATCATCATCCGCCGTGCCAGGATGATGGGTTATAACGCTTGCTGGGTTCCTGGAACCGACCATGCTTCAATTGCAACAGAAGCCAAGGTGGTGGCCAAACTCAAGGAACAAGGGATAGAAAAGTCATCCCTCAGTCGTGAAGATTTTCTCAAACACGCTTGGGACTGGACCCATGAATATGGTGGTATAATATTAGAGCAACTCAAAAAATTAGGCTGTTCTTGCGATTGGAGCCGAACTAAATTTACTTTGGACGAGAACATGTCGGCATCGGTTATCGATACCTTTATTCGACTCCACAACAAAGGCTTAATCTACAGGGGGTACCGGATGGTCAATTGGGATCCCGAGGCCAAAACTACCCTGTCCGATGAAGAAGTGATCTACGAAGAGCGTGACGGTCAATTGTACCACATTGCCTATTCGGTGTTAGACAGTGACGAGAAAGTTATCGTTGCAACTACTCGCCCCGAGACCCTGTTGGGAGATACGGCAGTATGTATTCACCCCAAAGATAAACGCTATTTCCACCTCAAGGGGAAACAGTTGGTGGTACCTTTAGCGCAACGTAAAATCCCTATCATTGAAGATGATTATGTAGACATCGAGTTTGGGACAGGCTGTCTTAAAGTTACCCCTGCACATGATGTCAATGACAAAGCCTTAGGCGAAAAACATCAATTGGAGGTCATCGATATTTTTAATGAAGATGCCACTTTAAATCATCACGGTTTGGAATTCGAAGGGATGGATCGTTTTGAGGCTCGAAAAAAAATTGTTAAAGCTTTGGAGCTTTCGGGTGAGTTGATAAAGAAAGAAAACCACCGCCATAAAGTAGGAACCTCTGAAAGGACTAAAGCAGTCATCGAACCCCGCCTATCAGATCAGTGGTTTCTCAAAATGGAGGACTTGGCACAACCCGCCATCAAATCAGTACTGCAGAGTGATGAAATCCAGTTGGTACCCGAAAAATTCAAGAATACCTATCGACATTGGATGGAGAATATCCGTGATTGGAATATTTCCAGACAATTGTGGTGGGGGCAGCAAATCCCTGCCTATTATTTCGGAAAAGACAATTCTCAATATGTTGTGGCCAAAGACAAAGCCACCGCCCTTGAACTGGCCAAAGGAGCTTCTGGTAATTCTAATCTACAAACTTCCGATTTACGTCAAGATGAAGATGTATTGGATACTTGGTTCTCATCTTGGCTTTGGCCTATATCTATTTTTAATGGAGTTCTAGAGCCCGACAACCCCGATGTCAACTATTATTACCCAACCCAAGATTTGGTTACGGGCCCCGATATACTGTTTTTTTGGGTGGCACGGATGATCATCTCGGGATACGAATTACGGCAGGAAAAACCTTTTTCAAATGTCTATTTGACGGGATTGGTACGCGACAAACAAGGCAAAAAAATGTCCAAACAATTGGGTAATTCTCCCGATGCATTGGCTTTGATAGATCAATATGGTGCTGATGCCGTTAGGGTAGGACTCATGCTGAGCTCTGCGGCCGGCAACGACCTCCTGTTTGATGAAAGTCTTTGCCAACAAGGGAAAAACTTTGCCAACAAAATTTGGAATGCCTATCGTTTGGTCGAGGGCTGGAAAGTGGTCGAAACATCGGAAATGCCTCCCCTTAACAAAGCAGCCATTGATTGGTATAACAACCTATTCCAACAGGTAGTGAATACTATCGACGATCACTTTAGCAAGTACAGAATTTCTGATGCTTTGATGACGTTGTACAAATTGATTTGGGATGATTTTTGTTCTTGGTTTTTGGAAATGATCAAGCCCAATTATGAGGAATCGATTGATAAAGCCACAGTGATAGCTGTAAAAACACTATTTGAGAACAACCTCAGATTACTGCATCCTTTTATGCCCTTTTTGAGCGAAGAACTTTGGCATCACATCGCCAAACGAGAAGCCTCAGAAGCTTTGGTTGTTTCTGATTGGCCCAAGGCACTGTCTTGGGACCAGCAATACATCAATGATTTTGACATCATAAAACAAATCATAGGGGGTATCCGAAACTTTAGAAAGGAAAAAAACATCGGCTTCAAAGAACAGTTGACTTTAATTTCAGAGAGTTCAATTCCCCATCCTGAGGTGGTTGTAAAACTGGGTCAGTTGGTCGCTGTAATTGACCAAGTTGAAGAAGAAGGTCAGCCTTTAGGATCCTTTAGAGTAGGGCAATCCGAGTTTTTTATCCCGATCAATGAGGCCGTTGATCCCGTGGAGGAACGCAAAAAGTTAACTCAAGAACTGGAATACGCCAAAGGTTTTCTTAAATCGGTAGAAAAGAAATTATCCAACGAACGCTTTGTGTCCAATGCCCCCGAAAAAGTCATTGAGTTAGAACGTAAAAAAGCAGCCGATGCTCAGGATAAAATTGACTTGCTAGAAAAAAGTTTAAGCCAACTTTAATCAAATCTCTGCGATACAGTCTTGGCCACCCTTAACGATTTGATCTTTTTTTACATTGATATGGGTGCCTATCGGTAGGAAAACATCAACCCGCGATCCGAACTTAATAAAACCTGCATCGGTTCCTTGCACCACTTTATCTCCTACTTTGGCGTAGTTAACGATGCGTCGGGCAACGGCTCCAGCAATTTGACGGTATAAGATTTGCCCTACTGTTTTGTTTTCTACCACCACAGTCGTTCTTTCATTTAGTTCCGAGGATTTAGGATGCCAAGCGACTAGGTATTTTCCGGGGTGGTATTTACTAAAGACTATCGATCCACTGATAGCATAACGAGTAACGTGGACGTTGATTGGAGACATAAAAATCGATACCTGCAAACGTTTGTCTTTAAAAAACTCTTTCTCAAAAACTTCTTCTATGACCACCACTTTTCCATCTACAGGAGAGATGATGTGATGATCGTTTAGGACGGTTACCCTTTTTGGATTTCTGAAAAATTGAAGTACCAACACCATTATTACCAAACTTGCTACCTGAAGGGATTTTTGTATCCAAAAATTTTCGATAAGATATTCTGAAGCCAAAGCGATGGCTGTACACAATAAAAATGTGTTGATGATAATTTTAAAACCTTCTTTATGAAACATATTCTTTTAGATTAAGTAATAAATAAAACCAAGGTGCTACAAAAATGGCACTATCCATACGGTCAAAAAAACCGCCATGTCCTGGGATCAATGATCCACTGTCTTTGACTTTTGCATAGCGTTTGAATTGGGATTGAATCAAATCCCCTAAGCTGGCCAGAATGGAAGTGAGGAAGGCTGTTATCAAATAAAACGCCAAACTGTGGTTGCTGTAGAATATTTGAAAAATAAAGGCAGCTACAATAGAGAAAAAGAGTCCACCGAAAAATCCTTCCCATGATTTATTGGGTGAAATTCTGGAGAATAAAGGGTTCTTACCCAGTTTTTTCCCTATCAAATAGGCAAAAGAATTGTTGGTCCAAATCAACAGAAAAAACAACATAACATTTTTGGGCTCAAATCCTTCTGCACTTCCTGCTAAGGCATTGATAAAAAAACATCCCAAGCCCAAATAGAAAAGTGTGAGCAAGGTTTTAGACAGATACTTTAACTGTATGGTTCTTGGAGTAAAAAGCCAATAGACCAAAAAAACATGGGCAATCAAAACACTGATAAGCGGATAAAACAATTCGGGAGTATTGATTTTGGATTGGTAAAAATTATATACCAAAAGTACCACCAAAGCAATGGGCATATAACTATTATGGTCGATCAAACGTTGAAACTCAATGATGGCCAAAGTCGAAAATAGCAGAATGATCAGGGTGAAGGACAACTGATGAAAGAATACAGAGCCCAAAATCAAGGACGCATACAATAAGCCTGAAATTCCTCTGACGTATAACTCTTTCATTATTTAATTCTCTTGTAGTATTAAATATAGGTTTTTCGCACTATTCCCGTAAGATAAAAAATCATTTTCATCGTTTACATTTTTCACATTTAAGGTAGTAATGTTGGTAGGAAGTGGATTAACATACCTTTTTTTCAGCTCGCTCATCCCTTCACTTACATCGGCTACGAAGCGATCTAAGCTTGAAAAAACAATAAAAAAATCAGGTAATTCTTCGAGTTTAAAATCTTTTATTTGATGTTGACATACAAGAAGGTTACCTATATTGGCGACCAAATACTCGCAACCCATAAGTAGTGCCTTATAATGATGTGGATCGAATGTATTGGGAGGAATTTCCAGCCCGAATCTTTGGGAGAGTTGTGGATCAAAACAAAGGATGTCTTCCGTTTTCCATTGGTTTTCTTCGATAATCAGTTGAAAGAATTTATGGGTGGACTCAAGGTTTTCGCTATAGATGAACTTCCCCCCTTTTTGGGTAAACTTTTCAGCGAAAACGATTTCAATCTCGCCTTTTTCTTCAGGAAGGTAGGGACTTTTTGAGAGGGAGAATTCCCTGTTTTTTTTTGCACCGAATAGTTTGCTCCAAAAACCCACAATAGATTAATTGACGGCTACACTAACCCCTTTTTTTTCATCTTCCTTGTCATCAGGTTTTGTGTCATAGGGACGCTCTCCAAGGATATTAAAAAGATCATCTTTAAAAATCACTTCCTTCTCCAATAATCTCTCTGCAAGTTGCTTGAGTTTAGTTTTGTTTTTATTCAGCAGATCACAAGCTCTTTTGTATTGCAATTCAATAATGTCTGAAATTTCTTTGTCGATTACTTGGGCTGTTTTTTCAGAATAGGGTTTGGTAAAGCTATTTTCTGTTTGTCCTGTAGAGTCGTAATAAGTAATATTACCTAGGGTGTCATTCAGACCATAGACAGAAACCATAGCTCGGGCCTGTCGCGTTACTTTTTCAAGGTCACTAAGAGCACCAGTGGATATTTTATCGAATATTATTTTTTCAGCAGCTCTTCCTCCCAATGCAGCACACATTTCGTCTAGCATTTGTTCTGTTCTAACGATCAATCTTTCCTCAGGAAGGTACCATGCGGCTCCAAGCGATTGTCCTCTAGGAACAATGGTCACCTTTACCAAAGGAGCTGCGTATTCCAACAACCAACTTACAATGGCATGGCCTGCTTCGTGGAATGCGATCGTTTTCTTTTCTTCTGGGGTAACGATTTTATTTTTCTTTTCTAACCCTCCGACAATTCGGTCTACTGCATCAAGAAAATCTTGTTTACCAACCGATTTTTTGTTTTTTCGAGCGGCTATTAGGGCAGCCTCATTACAAACATTAGCAATATCAGCACCAGAAAAACCGGGGGTTTGTTTGGCTAGAAATTCAACGTCAAGGGTTTTTACACTTTTTAGTGGTTTTAAGTGAACTTTAAATATTTCACGTCTTTCATTCAGATCAGGAAGGTCAACATAAATTTGTCTGTCAAATCGGCCTGCACGCATCAGAGCTTTGTCCAAAACATCGGCGCGGTTGGTGGCTGCCAAAACAATAACATTGGTATTGGTACCAAACCCATCCATTTCGGTCAACAGTTGGTTGAGTGTATTTTCACGCTCATCATTAGAACCTGTAAAATTATTTTTTCCTCTGGCACGTCCAATGGCATCAATCTCATCAATAAAAATGATAGATGGGGATTTGTCTTTGGCTTGTTTGAATAAATCTCTTACCCTAGAGGCACCTACTCCCACAAACATTTCCACAAAATCTGAACCCGACAATGAGAAAAAAGGGACTTTGGCTTCACCAGCAACGGCCTTGGCCAACAGGGTTTTTCCCGTTCCAGGAGAACCAACCAGCAATGCACCTTTGGGGATTTTACCTCCCAAAACAGTATATTTTTTTGGATTTTTTAGAAAATCTACGATTTCCTGAATTTCTTCTTTGGCACCTTCCAAACCTGCTACGTCTTTGAAAGTGGTTTTGACTTCGGTATTTTGATCAAATAGCTTTGCTTTCGATTTTCCTATATTGAAAATCTGTCCACCAGGACCTCCAGCACCACCACCAGACATTCTTCTCATCAGAAAAATCCATACCCCAATGATAATAATGATGGGAAGGAAACCAAGAATCACATCCATCCAACGATTTTCGATCGTCATGAATTCATAACGGAATTCAATTCCTTTTTCTTTGGCTTGTTCTAACTTCCGTTGGAAAAGC
The DNA here is from genome assembly GCA_018647605.1 of Flavobacteriaceae bacterium. Lineage (GTDB taxonomy): Bacteria > Bacteroidota > Bacteroidia > Flavobacteriales > Flavobacteriaceae > UBA8316. The sequence continues at coordinate 8,069 of JABGSU010000061.1, forward strand.
TCAAGATTTCCAACCTCAAACTCATAATGGGGTCCACTGGTGTTTTCTTGACCAATGATGTTTTTAGACTTTGCATTTTGGTGAGTACTCTTGTCCAACCCATAACTGTTCAGGGTTACTTTGGCCAATTTTTGATTAACAACAATAATTTCTTCGACGTCTCCTTCATTTAGGAAGCGCTCAAAATCAGAAATGTTGGTCTTACTGACGGTTTGCCAGTTACTGTCACCACCAAACATACTCATACCTAGCAATACGGTGATAATGATCCCATAAACCCAGTACGGATTAAACTTTGATTTATTGTCTTTTCCTTCTTTCATATTCATTTAATAATTCGATGCGATTTCTGTAGTTTTGGCATCACCCCAAAGTTCTTCAATATTATAATATTCTCTAATGTGTTTTTGAAAAACGTGAACAACTATGTTGACATAATCAATCAAAACCCACTCTGCATTATCGATTCCTTCTGTGTGAAAAGGCTTTTCCTTTAACTCTTTACTGACCGTTTTTTGAATGGCACTTACAATTGCATTTACGTGCGTATTAGAACTTCCGCTACAAACCACGAAGTAATTGCAAACCGTATTCTCGATGTCTCGGAGATCCAAGAGTCTAACATCCAAACCTTTAACATTTTCTATGCCCGTAATGATGTTTGAAATCAATGCATCTTCACTAGATTTCGGTTTTGCCATTAAAAAATTTTAGTTTTATACAAATTTATTACTTTTTACATTCATAGCGTTCTAATTTCATGAGCTATTTCAACATGATCAAACTTGATGCCACAGCCTCTTCCAACGATTGGCTAAAGGAAAAATTATTATCTGGTAGTTGTATTGATGGGCAAGTAGTGTGGGTAAAAAATCAAACAAAAGGAAGAGGTCAAAGAAGCAAAACATGGGTTACCGACCCCGGAAAAAACCTTACATTCAGCCTGCTTAAACAATTTCCTAGTCTATCTGTGCAACATTCTTTTTTGATTAATTGTGCCGTGACCCTATCAATTGTAGCGGCAGTAAAAGAAAGGATAGATATTGATTTAAAGTTGAAATGGCCTAACGACATTTTGTCAGGCAAAAACAAAATAGGGGGTGTTTTGATTGAAAACATGGTCAAAGGGGACCGTATTGGAAGCTCTATTATTGGTATTGGAATCAATGTCAATCAAGATCATTTTGAGGGTTTGTCTAATGCGAGTTCTTTGATATTGAAAACTGGATTGAGTTTCGAGCTTGGAGATCTGTTGAATGGTATTTTAAAAAAACTGCAGATTTATCTGGATCAACTCGTGGAAAGAAAAGGAGACGGACTATTAGAACAATATGAAAACTATCTTTTTGAAAAAGGAAAGCTTTCGTCATTTCAAGATGCTAGTGGAAAGTTTCAAGGAACCATTATTGGGGTAACCAAAAATGGCTTGTTGAAGATTCAAAAATCAATGGGAGAGGTTTCAAGCTATTCCCACGGAGCCATTCAAATGATTTTTTAGCTGGGTTTCCATTCTGAAGGCGAGACCCGCCACGACTGAAGTACTGATATTTCTTCTGGCTCGACATATTCCGATTTTTCGGCTTCTAGGATCAAGTGATCATAATCGCTGAGGGTGTGCAACTGAACTTCTGCTGCCTTAAAATTATCTATTGCCAATTTAAAACCATAGTCGAAAAGCCCTAACATTCCTAATACTTCAATCCCATTTTTTTGAAGTGCTTTAACAGCATTTAAGCTACTTTTTCCAGTAGAGATCAAGTCTTCTATCACCAAAACCTTTTGAATGGGATTGATTTGTCCTTCAATTTGATTTTTTCTTCCATGAGATTTGGGTTCTGGCCTGACATAGATAAAAGGGGTATTGAGAACATCAGCGACCAACATGCCTATCCCAATGGCTCCTGATGCTACTCCAGCAACCACATAGTCCTGACCATATATTTTTTGGGCTTGTTCCCCTATTTTTTTGGCCAAATAATTCCTTATTTCTGGATAGGACAGACTGATTCTGTTATCACAATAAATGGGAGATTTCCAACCACTTGCCCATGTATAGGGATTTTTTGGATTCAATTTTATTGCATTAATTTGCAGAAGGAATTTAGCGGTTTGTTGGGCCGTTTTCTGATCGTAAATCATACACAAATGTATAAAGTTTTTTTCAATAGAAAATTTGTTATTTTAACCACTAAAATTGTTGAGCATCACGATGAAGCCCCCCTCTTTTATTTAAAGTACATCAATCAAGATCAGATTATTTCAGCGCTAAAATCCAAAAAGGTAGAGGGGATTTATTTGTATCACCCCAAAGAGGAAAAACTTTGGAAACACATGATGAAGCGTTTTCCTTTAATAGAAGCAGCGGGAGGTTTAGTAAAACATCATAATGGTAAAATCTTGTTCATTTATAGAAATAAAAAATGGGACCTACCCAAAGGCAGAATTGAAAAAAAAGAAATGCTCATTGATGGCGCCGTAAGAGAAGTAATGGAAGAAACTGGGGTAAAAGATTTGATTGTCAAAAAAAACCTTACCCATACTTTTCATATTTTTTCGAGAAACGGTCATTATAAACTCAAAAAAACCTACTGGTATTTGATGACCACTTCCTATGACGGCATTCTTGCCCCCCAATTGGATGAAGGAATTGCTTTGGCAGCGTGGAAAAAGAAAAAGGAGATTCCGCAGTTAATGCAAAATGCTTATGAAAACATCAAATTACTACTAAAAGAAATAGAGCTTTACTAATTTAAAGACCTACCGAACCAGGAACAAATTGGGAATAGTCCCCCTTATTGGAAATGATTTCTCTGACAATACTACTGCTAATAAAGGAAGTTTTGGCTGCCGTCAATAAAAAAATAGTTTCAATGCCTGACAAAGCTCTATTGGTATGGGCAATGGCTTTTTCAAATTCAAAATCGGCTGGATTTCTCAATCCTCGGATGATAAAGTTGGCTTGAACTTTTTTGCAAAACTCAATGGTCAATCCTTCATACTGGGAGACCGAAATATTTTTGTAATTAGAAAAGGTTTCTTCGATAAAAGCCATTCTTTTTTTCAGCGGAAACATGTATTTTTTGTTGGAATTAGTGCCCACACCGATGACGATTTCATCAAAAAGAGGAACACTCCGTTCAATAATATCTAGATGACCCAGTGTTATGGGATCAAAGGAACCA
>JABGSU010000006.1 GCA_018647605.1 Flavobacteriaceae bacterium
AATGACTATGGCGATGGATAAATATATTATGATGTTGGTTGTTAATTCCATATGATTTGTTTTTTAACATTAAAAAAGCCTGTATCAGCAAAGAGTTTTTGTATAAACTCCTAAAAAACAGGTTTGAGGCTACACAACTGATCAAGGATCTACTCAAAGGTAGCTTGCTTTTACAATCATAACTCACCTCTTTTAAATTAAAGCTCGTTGAGTTTATCAAAAAATCACCAATACAGGCAGTATATATTTTATTTAAAGAACTTAGTAATTAGAAAGATGTAAATCAATCAATTCAACCAATTCATTGGTTTTGATCGAAGGATCATCCTCCAAAATATTTTTTTCAACACGTTTTTCCAGTTGTGCAGCATATTGAAGGGCACACATGGCCAACACGTCTTGTTTGTCACGAACGGCGTAGTTTTTTTCCAATTGCTTGGTCATTTCATCAATTTTCTTAGCTGAGGCTCTTATCGATGCTTCTTGATCCGAAGAAATGGTCAACGGATAAACCCGATCGGCAACAGTTAGTTTTATTTTTATTTTTTCGCTCATGATTTATTTTATCTCTGAGAGCTGATGAATACAAAAATCTACTTCCTTTATTAAACTTGTTATTTTACGCTTGGTAATCGCTTTACTTTCTTTACTGCCAAGTAAGGAATTGGCCATCTTCAAAGAATCATTGTTCTTTTTTAGATCCAAAATCTGTGTCTTTAATGAGGAGGATTCTTGCTCTAACTGTTGGTTGTCTGTTTTTAACTTATTGATCAACAGATGATTTTCCTTTAGTTTGTTGAGAAGCTGAACAATTTTTTCTTCTAAAACATCAAAATTATTCATCAGAATCTAAATTAAGACGGTCAAATCATTACATCACAAATTTAGGGATTCCTTCCGATTATTTCGTCTTGTTAAGTTTATTTTAAAAACTTTAACAAGTAAATTATATATTTCTCTAAGGAAAAATAATCTGTTGTGCGTTGGTATATTGTATTAAAAATTCATGCAACAAGTGATATTCACTTTCTTCTGAACAATAAAAGCGAAGGGTGTAATTTCTGTTTTCAGTCTTGATAATGTAATCCTTTCCAAAATTCTTAATTCTTCTAACCGTTCTCAAATCAATCACTGTTTTTTAAATAGTTCCATAACTCAACTTATGATTATTGATAATCAGATAGGGTTGTTTGAACTCCCACAGCAGATAAATAAAAAGAGAGAAACCAAGAACGGGCACAATATGACTGACAAAAAAATGAGGAGTCAGATAAATCAAGAATAATCCTGCGCAAGACCAAATAAACAAATAGATAAGCTGTTTTCTAACGTATAAAGGAATGTAGGAAAAACAAAATTATCGATTAATGTTAAGGGGCATATGCTGATTTTAATCAAAAGTACTAATTAAATGGTAATTGTAAAAACCTTTTCAAGGAGACTCAAAAACATACTTCTAAAAAAATGTATTTTTGTTATAATGCGAAGTGTAGGAACAAATATAAAACCGATTGCTTGTCTGCTCTTAATGAATTTTTCTTCATTATTGTGGACTCAAAATAAAACGGAATGGGTTCCTCCTATGGATATTCCTTTCTCTTTATCGGGAACTTTTGGAGAACCGCGAAGTACCCACTTTCATTTGGGTGTCGACATTAAAACCCAAGGCAAGGAAGGTTGGGAAGTCAAGAGTATAGCGGGGGGGTACATTAGCAGGATTAGAGTCTCTTTAGGCGGATATGGAAAAACATTATACATAGACCATCCTGACCAAACCACATCGGTTTATGCCCACCTCAAAAAATTTGCTCCCAAAATAGAAGCTTATATCAAAACATTGCAATACCAAAAAGAATCGTATACCCTCCAACAATTCCCAAACAAAGGTGAGTTTTCTATTGACGCAGGGGAAGTGATTGGATATTCAGGGAATACTGGGAGTTCTTCTGGACCTCATTTGCATTTTGAAATCAGAGATACAAAAAGTCAAAAACCGCTTAATCCTTTACACTTAAATCTTCCTGTAAAAGACACCCAAAGACCTAGAATACAAAATTTATTTTTGTTTTATCCTAAAAATAGTTCTGTCCTAACGCACTCAGAATCAATTTCACTTCAAAAATTAAATGACAGTACTTACTCCACTCCCTTAATAATGACTAGCGGAAAAATAGGGTTGGGACTTCAAATGTTTGACCGCCAGGATTTGAGTTACAGCAAAAATGGTATATATAGGGCTAAAATGGAAGTTAATGGAAAGACCGTTGTCCAATATCAATTTGATCAATTGGATTACTCCGATTCCAATAAGTTATTTATCATCGTCGATTATCCGAACTTTAAGAAAAAAAAGAATAAAATCCTGAAAATGTTTTTCCAGAATCACAAACCTCTAACTTTCATCAAAACCATTAGCAATGAAGGGATTTTCAATGTTGAGTTGGGAAAATCCTATCAGGTCAAAGTTACAGTTGAAGATTTTTCTGGTAATTCCTCCCATATCGAAATGTATGTCGATGGAGTCAAAAAGAGAATACCCAATAAAATATTAGAGGGTGAACTGATCGAACCACGATTAGATTATTTCTTTTCTCTAAATCAAAAAGAAGTCTATTTGCCGAAAAAAACCTTTTTAGAAAAAGCAATCTTAAAAATTGAAGAAGATGAAAACATCTTAAGTGTAAAACCCAATCTATTTCCTTTCAACAATCCATACGAAATTAGATTCAAGGTAAACAAAGAAGATACCGTTAAAACGAGACAAACATTTATCGCCAAGAAAAAAGAAAAAAAACTGTATTACTTACCCACCTTCATCAAAGATGGTCATTGGACAACGGAAATAAAAGATATGGGTGATTTTACTCTTGCCATAGACTCTATAGCACCAAAGATTACCCCATCCAATTTTAAACCCAATCAATGGCTCAGCAAATTCAGATATATGACCCTTAAAATCTCCGACGATTTTTCGGGGATAAAATCTTACAGAGGTACCATTAACGGACAATGGGTACTGTTTGAATATGAGCCCAAACGCAATCGTTTGACCTATGATTTTTCTGATAAAGAATTTGAATTAGCAAAACACGAACTCCGTTTGGAAGTAGAGGACAATGTCGGAAACAGATCGGTTTATGAAACGGTATTTTTTAGGAAGTACAACTTAAATTAGACAACCTTAATTTTTAAATTCCGCAAGAGAATCAATCACATAATCAACTTCCTCTTTGGTATTGAATGATGAAAAGGAAAATCGCAAAGAGGGACGATTTTTAATGGCTTCAGAACGCTGAAGCTTTCCCAAAACATGTGAATCAGAATGGGCACCCGCTTGACAAGCGCTTCCTTTGGAACAGGCGATTCCTTTGAGATCCATATGGAAATCGAGCAATTGGGACTTAGAGGCCTCTAATGGTATGGCTATGCTAACCATGGTATAGGAACTATTCTCAAAGCTTCCAGAAAGACCATTAAAATGTACCGATGGATAAAGTGATTTGACTTTTTTAACAAAATATTTTTTTAAATCTAAAATATAATTCTTTTCCTCTTCAAGTTTTTTATGGGCGATCTCAAGGGCTTTTTGCATCCCAACAATATTATGCACCGACTCAGTTCCTGCCCTGAGACCTCGTTCTTGAGGACCACCTACAATAAAAGGATCCAAACCAGTATTTTTTCTGATAAAAGCGAAACCGATACCCTTAGGGCCGTGGAATTTATGAGCTGCAGCGGCCAAAAAATCAATGGGTTGTACATTGAGATCAAAAGAATAATGTCCTATGCCCTGGACCGCATCGGTATGGAAGTAGGCTCCGTTTTCTCTACAAAGGTTCCCTACTTTATTGAGATTTAATACATTGCCTATCTCATTGTTGATGTGCATCAAACTAACAAGTTTCATACTTTCATCAGCCTCTAACAAGCGTTCCAAATGATCTAGTTTTGGAGAGCCATTTTCATCCAAATCAACATATTGAATATTCACCCCCTCATTTTCGAGACAATCTAAAGCATGTAATACCGCATGATGCTCTACCAAAGAGGAAATAATTGTTCTCACCTTTAAATCTTTGACTGCACAACGCAATATCATGTTATCGGATTCCGTCCCACCAGAAGTAAAAATGATCTCTTGTGGTTCACAATTCATATATTTAGCAATGTTTTTTCGGGCAGTCTCTACCGCGGATTTAGCTGTTCTACCAAAACTATGGGTTGAGGAAGGGTTTCCAAAAGTAGAGGCTAACGTTTGGGTCATCAATTCAATAACCTCTTTACGCATGGGAGTAGTAGCCGCATTGTCGAAATATACATTCATGAATTCAAAAGCGTTTTCGAGTACAGAGAATTACAACTTATTTTCAAAAGTTATAAGGGTCTCAACGATAATCTTTACACAGTCCAGTAGCTGCTCTTCATTCATAACCAATGGAGGGGCAAAACGGATAATGTTGCCGTGTGTTGGTTTGGCCAAAAGACCATTTTCTCTCAACTTCAAACAGATATTCCAAGCTGTATCACTTTCAGGAGAATCGTTGATGACAATTGCATTTAGTAAACCTTTCCCTCTAACCAATTGAACAATATTACTTTGAACAATATAGCGATTCATTTCGGCTCTAAAAATATCTCCCAAACGTCTTGCATTTTGGGCTAATTTTTCATTCAACACCACCTCCAAAGCTTTTTTGGCAATGGTTACCGCCAAAGGGTTCCCTCCAAAAGTACTGCCATGTTGGCCTGGCTGAATCACTTCCATCACATCGGCATCACAAAGCACTGCAGAAACGGGATACATTCCCCCACTAATAGCTTTTCCCAATATCAACATATCTGGACGAACATAGGATGCTGATTGTTGCTCACAAGCATTTTCACAAGTACAATCGCCACAAACGGCCAAAAGAGATCCTGTTCTTCCAATTCCCGTTTGAATTTCGTCAGCTATCAGCAAAACATTATATTCAGAACACAAAGCCTGGGCTCCCTTAATAAAATCAGGAGCAGGTGTGTAGACGCCAGCTTCTCCCTGTATGGGTTCTACCAAAAAGCCTACAACATTCGGATTGGTTTCCAGCACCGCTTCCAAGGATTCTAAATCGTCATAGGGGACATGAATAAAACCTGTGGCATGGGGTCCAAAATTCCCTTTGGAATTGGGGTCGGTTGAAAAAGAGATAATGGTCGAAGTACGGCCGTGGAAATTATTGTTACAAACAATGATTTGCGCCTGATTTTCGACTACTCCTTTTTTCTGATATCCCCATTTTCGAGTAATTTTGATAGCAGTCTCCACTCCTTCGGCACCGGTATTCATACAAAGTACCTTTTCAAAACCGAAATATTCGGTAATGTACTTCATGTATTCCCCCAGTTTGTTGTTATGAAAAGCCCTAGAAGTTAGCGTTAGGGTTTTTGCTTGTTCCTTCATGGCTTCAACAATTTCAGGATGACAATGCCCCTGATTTACAGCGGAATAGGCTGACAGAAAATCATAATATTTTTTACCGTCTACATCCCATAAAAAAACACCTTCTCCCTTGGCCAAAACAACCGGCAGCGGGTGATAGTCATGTGCGCCGTGTTTTGTCTCCAAATCCAAATAATAATCCTGTCGAGATTTTTGCGTTGTATCCATCGTAAGCTTTTGATAACACCCAATATTTAGGATGAAAATTATATAACAAAAATAAGAATATAATTACACTTTGAAGTAACCCCAGTACTTAGTTGGGAAGAAATATAATTTAGGGAGCTTGTTTATTCAATTTCTATTAAATGGGAAAAAAAACAATCCTATTTTTGCAAGATGGCAAAAAAATTTATTCCAGAGCGATTTGAAAACTTAGAAGTAGTAGATATCACTGCCCGAGGAAAGGGAGTCGTAAAAACAGATGAGGGCAAAGTCATCTTTGTTTCGGGAGTCATCCCTGGCGACAAAATAAGTTTAGTGACCTTTAAAAAAAGACGTGGGTATTTTGAAGCCAATTTGATTGAAATCAAGGAACCCTCTGCCGACCGTGTTATTCCAGAATGTGAACATTTTGGTATTTGTGGGGGTTGTAAATGGCAAAACATGGACTATGAAGCACAACTACGCTTTAAGCAAAAAGAAATTATTCACAATCTTAAAAACTTATCTGGGATGTCTTTGCCCACAATTGAAACCATTAAGGGAGCTTCCCAGGCCTACTTTTATCGGAACAAAATGGAATATGCCTTTTCCAATAAACGTTGGTTGACCACCGAAGAAATAGCCCATCAATCCATGACCATTGAAAAAAAAGGATTGGGTTTTCACAAAGCAGGAATGTGGGATAAAGTAGTTGACATAAAAAAATGTCATTTACAACCCGAACCTGCCAATCAAATCAGAAATAGCGTAAAAGCTTTTGCATTGGAACACCAACTCGATTTTTTCAACCCCAGAGAACAGGAGGGATTATTGAGAACCCTAATGATCCGAAACTCCAATCGGGGTAAATTCATGGTTTTAATTCAGTTTTTCAGAGAAAACAATGCCAAACGAGAAGCGCTTTTAGATCATCTAGTAAAAAATTTCGATATTGCTTCTTTGCTGTATTGTATTAATCCAAAGGCCAACGACACTCTCTATGATCAAGAAATTTTTTGCTATAACGGCAAAGAGTTCATAACAGAAGAAATGGAGGGGTTAAATTTTAAAATCAATGCCAAGTCATTTTTTCAAACCAATACAAAGCAAGCCTATGAACTTTACAAAATAGTTAGAGATTTTGCAGGACTTCAAGGAGATGAATTGGTTTATGATTTGTACACTGGAACTGGAACAATTGCTCAATTTATCGCTAAGAATTGCAGTAAAGTCGTCGGAGTTGAATCCGTACCCGAGGCAATAACGGCTGCCCAAAGCAATGCAAAAGAAAACGGTATCGACAACACTACTTTCGAAGTGGGTGACATGCGTAAAGTTTTTAACCAAGACTTCATCGAACGACACGGCAAAGCCGATGTGGTGATCACAGATCCCCCTAGGAATGGTATGCATCCAGCTGTTATAAAACAATTGCTTTTTCTCCTACCAAAAAAAATAGTATATGTGAGTTGTAACAACGCCACCCAAGCGAGAGATTTACATTTGATGAAAGACCATTACAAGTTAATAAGATCAAAAGCCATAGATATGTTTCCCCAAACCCAACATGTGGAAAATGTCGTACTTTTAGAAAAGATTTAAGCCCATGACTCCCCGAAGTTTAATTTTACTTTTCGTTCTACTATTGTTCTCTTGTGAAAAGGACGACATCTGTTTGGAAGGAACCCCTGGGACAGCAAGGATGATCATCCTTTTTAAAGACCATCAAAACCCCCAATCCAAAAAGCAAGTAAGCGATCTACTGATCGTTGGCTTGGAACAACTGGACACTTTGACTACCTTTTCTGGAGACTCGATCGCCATTCCACTTAGAAACAACTTTGAGTTTACACAATATGAACTCACATTGAGTACTGCCTCACCTACCTTTTTGAGTGACTCTCTACGAGTCAATCACACTCAATTTGACACCTATTTGAATCGTTCATGTGGATACAAATCAACTTTTGTCTTCGACAATACGTTTTATTATCTTCAGACCCAAGGCGAAGGCTGGATCAAAAACATTGAAAAATTAAGAGATACCCTATCGGATGAAAAAAGTTCACATTTGGCTATCTATCATTAGTCTCATCTTCACCGTTTCGTGGGTTAATGCTCAAGAAGTTGCTGAAGAGAATAATACTAGAGAAACACTTAAAGCGGAGGAAGTAATTGACAGTCTTCAAAAAAGAGAAAAAAAGCCCTACACCATTCGTTTTGGTATTGATCTTTCCAAACCAATTATGGCTCAACTTAATAAGGACTTCTTCGGACTGGAACTCGTAGGCGATATAAGGCTTTTTTCTGAGTTATACGGTGCTATTGAATTGGGGAATGAGAGAAAAACACAACAATCAGAGCGTATCAATTTTACCACTTCTGGAAGTTATCTAAAGTTCGGGTTTGATTATAATATGTACAAAAATTGGAAAGGAATGAACAATGCTATTTATCTGGGTATGCGCTTGTGTAATAGCTTCCATAAACAGGAAGTAAACGAATACGAACCCTATCAACTAGATCATTATTGGAATACCGAAATTATAAAACAAGGACCTGAAATTAGAGAACAAGATGCACTTCAAGCCCGTTGGCTTGAAATTATCGCAGGGATAAAAGTAAAGATGTTCAATAATATATACATGGGATTCAGTTTTCGACTCAATCGACTGATGAACGATACACTTCCTGATAATTTTGACAATTTACATATTCCTAGTTTTAATAAGAAAACCGATGAGAATGTTTGGGGAGCAGGCTTTAATTACACGGTAACCTATGCCATACCTGTCATGCTTTAGTTTTTGGAGGGTTTATCGTCTTCATTTCTAAGTTTGTGAATTTTTTTAGTGCCCTCATAAATGGGGAAAAAACACAATCGGGTTTCCAGCTTTCCATTAAAAAGTTTAATTTTTCTACTGGGACGCAGTCCAATAAACTTTAACGCTTCAAAATTTGAACTGATCATCCATGCTTGGGTATTGGGGTAAGATCGTTTTAGGGTGTCTCCAAAATTCTTATACAATTCATTGATGTCTCCCTCTAGACGTTCTCCATAGGGTGGATTGGTCAATAGATGTAATGGCGTATCACCCATTTTTTGGGAATGGAAGAAATTGGCTCTATTGACCTTAATAAAATCTTCAAGACCCGCATTTTTAATGTTGGTAGTGGACTTTTCCAAAGCAGAAGGGGCTTTGTCAAAACCATAAATCTTTCCCTCGGGAGAAACCACCCTGTTAAGCTGGGAAGATTTTATTTTTTCAAAAAGAGCTTCATCCCAATCCTTCCATTTTTCAAAGGCAAATTCATTCCGATTGAGGTTAGCGGGAATTTTACAAGCCATCATTGCAGCTTCTATCAAAAAAGTCCCACTACCACACATGGGATCGATAAAATCAGTTCTTTCATCCCAACCCGATAATTGAATGATACCGGCAGCCAGTACCTCATTAATTGGAGCTATATTGGTCAAAGATCGGTAGCCTCTGTGATGCAACGAGCGGCCAGAGGTATCCAAAGATAAACTACATTTATTATTAAAAATATGAAGGTGTAATCGAATATCTGGATGAAGAGTATCGACTGAAGGCCTTTTTCCGTAATCCTTTTTGAATCGATCTACAATAGCGTCTTTACAACGTTGTGAAACATACAGAGAATGCGTAAAAATGTTCCCATGGACTACACTGTCAATGGCGAAGGTTTCGTCTGGAGAAAGAATATCCTTCCAATCGAAGTTATAAAGCTTTTCATAAAATACAATGTCATTATCGGCGCGGAACTCAAAAATAGGTTTCAATATTTTTAGTGCATTTCGCAAACAGAGATTGGCTTTGTACATAAACCCCTTGTCTCCCTTAAACTTAATCAAACGATTGCCCTCAAAGACCTCTGTAGCACCAAGTTTTTTTAACTCTGTAGCCAAAAGTTGTTCCATTCCGAAGAAGGTCTTGGCCAACATCTGAAAATTATTCTCCATCCAAAGTAATTCGGGTTAAAAGTACTATTTTTAACAGAATTATCAGATTTAAATCACTACATGTCATTCAATGATTACTTGAGCTTAAGTCTTCCCTTTTTGGGAGCGTTAACGGGTATAATGTTAGCCAAAATTTTTTCGCTTAACAAAACTATAGGACTCAAACTAATCCTCTCCTTTAGTGGAGCTTTCCTTCTGGGTATAACGGTCTTTGAATTATTACCTGAAATTTTTTCACAAGGAGATAAACAACTATCTGTATTCCTAATGGGAGGAATCTTATTTCAAATAATACTAGAGTTTTTTTCCAAAGGAGCTGAACATGGACATTACCATCAAGACGATTCTCTCCTTTTTCCATTGGGTCTATGGATCAGTTTATCTTTGCACGCAGTAATAGAAGGAATGCCTATATCAAGTCAAGAAGGGTTAGCCTATGCTATTCTCATTCATAAAATTCCCATTGGAATGATATTATATTTTATAATAGATAAAACAAATATTTCTGTCAAACTAAAGTGGACTGCACTCATTCTATTTTGTTTGATGACACCATTAGGAAGTTTGATAATGACCCACATACCCTTCTTAGAAAACTACCGTGTGGAAATAACAGCATGGGTTGTTGGTATGATACTACACATTTCTACTACTATATTATTCGAAAGTGCTGAAAACCATAAATTTAACCTGAGAAAGCTCACTGTAATATTAGCAGCCATAATTTTATCTTACATAATTTAAACTGTTTTAGCCCACTTTTTTTACAAGCTATTACACCAACATAACCAGATATTAATTCATTCCAACCGATCAGAACAATTGCTTTTGAGGTTACAAAATAATTTGTCACATTTGTACTAAGATTTAGTTAATAAGATGCGATCAAAAATCAATTTATACTCAACGAGTACTGGCCTAAATACAAATCAAGCTCCCACCTTGATTTTAGATCGCTTTAAAAATATAAAATCTCTTTATCTAAGTGTTTTTTTTAAGGGGTCCTCCCTTGGTTTTAGTTTTTGGTACACTGTTTATGTGAACTTCCTTATTTCACAAGTATTTTTATTGCTCCATGCAGTGTTCGGCCCCCTTTTTTTACAAAATATCAATTATTTTATACTGAATAAACGTATTAGCTTAACCTACATTTTCCTAATTAAATACCAAATAGTTTTGTTAAACAGCCCTAGTCCAAGGGCTGTTTTTTTTGTATAAACTGAACAGTTAAGTAATGGTTCGTTGTAAACAAAAAAATACTAGGACATATTAAAACAAAAAAAGACCTCAACATTACTGTTGAGGTCTCGAAGAAGGCAGTGACATACTCTCCCACCGTGTGGCAGTACCATCTGCGCTGATGGGCTTAACTTCTCTGTTCGGAATGGGAAGAGGTGAGCCCCATCGCTATAACCACCTTAATTGTCATGTATTATAACATAAGTTATAATCTACCCGTTTTTATCGAAGATAATTACGAGCCACATGGTTGTATATGCGTAGCAGCAATACATAATATTGTGACGTATTGAGAAACAAACGAATAAAGAAATTTTTAAAAGCAATTTGAAAGAAAAAGCCATACGATAGGCTTACGGGTAATTAGTATCACTCGGCTAAGACATTACTGCCTCTACACCTATGACCTATCAACGTAGTCGTCTCCTACGACCCTTAAAAGAAATCTCATCTTGTGATGGGTTTCGCACTTAT
>JABGSU010000062.1 GCA_018647605.1 Flavobacteriaceae bacterium
AATCATCGATATACAACCAAAAAGTTTGCACCACAAAAATCAGCATGCAAATAGCAAATATGCTGGTCAAGCGAATCAAATATTGGCTTATGATGTAGCTATCAAGTATTTTCAATACTAATTGTTAATATAATATTCAGGATAATCATCTTCGTTGAAAACAAAGAAATTTTCGGGAAGGGCACTGTCCACCTCCATTTCTTTGATGGTAAGGGTGGTAACAGTTCCGTTATCTCCTACCTCTATAAGTTTATAAATATGATTTTTTTGCGTGTCGATTCCAATTAATAAAGACCTTAAATCTCCATCATCTTGTGTGGGTATTAACTTTATAAATTGAATATTTTTTCCTTTTACCCTTTGACTAATGTCCCAATGATAATCATATCCCTCTTTGTAAAACCGAAGCAATTCATTGGGATTAATACCAAAATCTTCCTCCTGGTCCGCTTGTGTTATGGTAATCTCCTCATTTTCTGGAACAATAGTATACAAGGCCACTCCATCGAAAAGCTGTATGGCATCCAAAAAATTCAACTTGTATTTTTCATCAGCGACAGTTACCTGGCCTGAATTTTCCTGATTGATTTGCTCCATTTGATTGTTGAGAACATAGCTAAAGTCAAATACAATGTTGTCATAACTTTCCATTTGTTGAGAAGCCGATTCCAGCAATTTTTTGGCTTCCAAAGATGTTTGTCCCATGACAGAAACAGTCATTCCAATAAAAAAAAACAAGGTGTTTATTTTCAAATTCATATTGCAAATTTAGACATCTTCGCTGTTCAATAGTGCATCCAAAGCAATTAAATCAGAGATCAATACTTGCCTTGCCTTACTGCCTTCAAAAGGGCCCACAATTCCAGCGACTTCCATTTGGTCAATAATTCTCCCGGCACGGTTATAGCCCAGTTTGAGTTTTCTTTGCAAAAGCGAAGCCGAACCCTGTTGCGCAGTAACGATTACTTCAGCTGCTTCTCTAAAAAGATCATCCCGATCTGAGGGATCCAAATCTAATGTACTGGCGTTTTCCTCCACATATTCGGGTAAGATGTAGGCATTGGCATAGCCCATTTGGGAACCGATATAATCAGAGATTTTTTGAACCTCGGGCGTATCAACAAAAGCACATTGAATACGGGTCAACTCGTTGCCTTGGGTATAAAGCATGTCTCCTCGTCCAATTAATTGGTCTGCCCCTCCAGAATCAAGGATCGTTCGGGAATCTATTTTTGAAGTTACCCTAAAGGCAATTCGGGCGGGGAAGTTAGCTTTGATGATTCCCGTAATGACATTGACCGAAGGTCTTTGAGTAGCAATGATTAAATGAATACCAACAGCTCTTGCCAATTGTGCCAATCTTGCGATGGGGGTCTCCACTTCTTTTCCTGCTGTCATGATTAAGTCGGCAAATTCATCTACCACCAAAACGATATAAGGCAAAAAACTGTGTCCATCTTTGGGATTTAACTTTCGCTCTCGGTATTTTTGGTTGTATTCCTTTAGATTTCGACACATCCCGTTTTTGAGTAACTCATAACGGTTGTCCATTTCGATACACAACGAATTTAGAGTATGTATCACCTTGGTGTTGTCTGTGATGATGGCCTCCTCAGTATCGGGTAGTTTGGCCAGATAGTGCCGTTCAATTTTGTTGTAAATATTCAACTCTACCTTTTTAGGGTCTACCAAAACAAACTTAATCTCAGCGGGGTGTTTTTTGTAGAGCAAAGAGGTAAGTACAGCATTTAGGCCAACCGATTTCCCTTGTCCCGTAGCACCCGCCATCAATAAGTGCGGCATTTTGGTCAAATCCACCACAAAAGTTTCATTGCTGATGTTTTTCCCCAAAGCAATGGGAAGCTCCATTTCGGCTGTCTGAAATTTGTTGGAGGCAATTACAGAACGCATGGAGACTATACTGGGTTTCTGATTGGGTACTTCAATTCCGATCGTACCCTTCCCTGGAATGGGTGCAATGATCCTGATCCCCAGTGCTGATAGAGAAAGGGCAATATCATCTTCCAAATTTTTAATTTTCGAAATTCTGATCCCTGCCTCAGGGACAATTTCGTAAAGCGTCACCGTTGGACCCACGGTGGCTTTTATTTTGGAGATACCGATATTATAATTCTTGAGCGTATCTACAATCTTGTTTTTATTCAACTCCAATTCCTCTTGATCAATTGTGATTGAACTTTCACCATAATCTTTAAGCAAGTCGTTTACGGGAAAACGATATTTACTGAGCTCTAGTTTTGGATCAAAAAAACCGTGTTTTTCAACCAACGACTGTGCCAAGTTATCCGTCAAACTTTCTTCCTCTTTATAGCTTTCTACCTCCATGGTCACCTCCTCTTCTTCAGCTGTTTTTTCAACCACTAAGGGTTCTGATTTAGGGACTATCGGTGGAGGTGAGGATGTTTCAACAAAGTCATCTATTTCCAGATCCAAACTGTTTTCGATACCTATTGAGGCAGGGGATTCTTCTTTTTTGAAAAGTGATCTAACAAATAATATGACCTTTTCGGGTGTCAATTGCCATTGGAACACCAAGATAACAACCAATGAGAAGATTAATAGTCCACCCACGCCAACGGTCCCCAGATAGGCAACCAAAAAACTATTGATTTCAAAACCGACCAAACCACCCAGTAATGGTCCATCCATATGGTAGAATCCAAAAAAAACAGACAAGCACATCATGTATAGAAAAGCCCAGCTCCAGTGATTCAAGAGTTGCTTCTTGTTGCGGTCAAAAAAAAGTAAGTAGCCTGTATAACCCATTAAGTAAGGGAGGAGAAAAGTAGCAATACCAAAGAGTTGATAAATAAAAAAGTGACTTACCGAAGCCCCGACTTTATTCAAAAGATTTTTTGAAGGAATTTCCTTTTCGAAAAAAGCTTCTAAAGTACTTTGATCCGATTGATGATGGAACAAAAAGGAAATAAAAGAAACAGTGAGTAAAAAACCCAGTAAAATCAAAAAACTCCCCAAAAGAATTTGTCTTCTTCTGAAGCGTTGTTTTTTTTCTTCCGAAAATTCAGGAACGCGGGGACGGGTTCGCATTTTGGCCATAAATAAAGCTTATCTAAACAAAAATACAAATTCAAATGCAATCCCCACCTTAAAAAAAAGCCCAAACCATAATTGGTTTGGGCTCATCAAATAAAAAGTTTGGAGGTAACTTACTATACTAGATCAAATCGATCCAAGTGCATCACTTTACTCCATGCTACCACAAAATCTTTGATGAATTTTTCTTCACCATCGGAACAACCATATACTTCAGCAATGGCTCGCAACTCACTGTTGGAACCAAAGACCAAATCTACACGAGTACCTATCCATTTGATCTCTCCGCTGTTCAAGTCACGACATTCAAACTCACTTTCATCAGCATTGGTAGCTGCCCAAGTGGTATTCATATCGAGTAGATTGACAAAGAAATCGTTGGTTAAAGTTTCTGGTCGATGGGTCAACACACCGTGTTGGGAACCACCAAAATTGGTGTTCAATACTCGCATTCCACCAATCAAAGCTGTCATTTCGGGAGCAGTCAATGCCATTAGTTGCGCTTTGTCCAACAACAATTTTTCGGCATCAATCTTGTATCGCTTTTGCATGTAGTTTCTGAACCCATCTGCCAAAGGCTCCAAAACAGAGAAAGATTCTATATCCGTTTGTTCTTGTGAAGCGTCGGTTCGTCCAGCAGTAAAAGGAACATTAACCTCATGTCCAGCATCGGCAGCAGCTTTTTCAATACCTGCGCTACCAGCCAAAACGATCAAATCGGCCAAAGAGACTTTCTTATCCCCATTCATTGCGTTGAATTCATTTTTGATCTCAGTCAACACGTCCAAAACTTTTCCGAGTTGAATGGGTTGATTTACATCCCAATATTTTTGGGGGGATAAACTGATTCTAGCTCCATTGGCTCCACCACGTTTATCAGAATTTCTAAAAGTTGCAGCAGAAGCCCATGCTGAACTGACCAACTGGCCAACACTCAAACCAGAGGCGATTATTTTGGCTTTTAGCGATTTTTCATCTGCTTCGTCAATCAATTCGTGATCTACTTTTGGAATAGGATCTTGCCAGATCAAAGTCTCTTGAGGAACTTCTGGTCCTAAGTACCGCTCAACGGGTCCCATATCTCTATGGGTCAACTTGAACCATGCCCTTGCAAAGGCATCGGCAAACTCCTCTGGATTTTCGTAAAAATGTCTTGAAATGGGTTCATAAATGGAATCCATTCGCAAAGCGATATCCGTAGTCAACATCATGGGAGCATGATTTTTGCTGGCATTGTGTGCATCTGGAACAGTTCCTGCTCCTGCCCCTCCCTTGGGTGTCCACTGCTGCGCACCCCCTGGACTTTTGGTCAATTCCCAGTCGTAACCAAAAAGATTTTCAAAATAATTGTTACTCCATTGAGTAGGAGTAGTGGTCCATGCGCCTTCTAATCCACTCGTAATGGTGTGCTCACCTTTACCAGAACCGAAATTATTTTTCCAGCCTTGGCTCATTTGCTCAATTTGAGCACCTGCTGGTTCCGCTTCCACATATTCGTCGGCATCAGCTGCTCCGTGGGTTTTACCAAAAGTATGACCTCCTGCAATCAAGGCTACAGTTTCGTAATCGTTCATGGCCATTCGACCAAAAGTCTCACGTATATCGATTGCGGATTTTAAAGGATCAGGATTACCATTAGGGCCTTCAGGGTTGACATAGATCAATCCCATTTGTACCGCTCCTAGAGGATTTTCCAATTCCCGATCTCCTGTATATCTTTTGTCACCCAACCATTCCGATTCAGGCCCCCAATACACATCCTCTTCGGGTTCCCAACAGTCTTCACGGCCTCCGCCAAAACCAAAGGTTTTGAAGCCCATGGATTCCATGGCGCAGTTTCCTGTCAGAACCATCAAATCTGCCCAAGACAGTTTTTTTCCGTATTTCTGTTTGATAGGCCATAACAAGAGTCGTGCTTTTTCCAAATTGGCATTATCAGGCCAGCTGTTCAGCGGAGCAAAACGCAACATTCCAGCTCCAGCACCTCCACGACCATCAGCGATCCTGTAGGTTCCAGCAGCGTGCCAAGCCATTCTAACAAAGAAAGGGCCATAGTGTCCGTAATCGGCAGGCCACCATTTTTGTGAATTGGTCATCAATTCATATAGATCCTCCTTGACCGCAGATAAGTCTAATTTTTTAAATTCCTCAGCATAATCAAAATCAGCTTCCATAGGATCTGATAAAGAGGAATGTTGACGAAGAATATTCAAATTTAACTGGTTGGGCCACCAGTCACGATTCGCTGATCCCCCTCCAGCGCTCTCTTTCAAAACCCCTCCCAGATAAGGGCATTTTGCCATGTCTCCGTTTCCATTTGCATGATTGTCCATAGGTAATGTATTAAAGATTTAATTCAAATTGTATTTTTCAAATTTAAATTTATTTGAGCTTTTATTTAGTAGAGACCATAATAAATTTCTCTGCAAGTATAAGAAATTCTAATTATGCAAAAAGATGATTTCAATCTACTTTTAATGTTTTGATTTTGATTTTAAAATAGGCATAAAATAAAGTCATCAAAGGACTGATCCAATTAAAAATAGCATAAATAAAATATTCGCCCACTCCAACACCCAAAACTCCCGATTGATAAGCACCACAGGTATTCCAAGGTACCAATACAGAAGTGACAGTCCCTGCATCCTCCAATGTACGGCTCAAATTTTCAGGGGCCAACTTTCTGTCCTTGTAAGCCTGTGAAAACATTTTCCCAGG
>JABGSU010000063.1 GCA_018647605.1 Flavobacteriaceae bacterium
CTTCAGTCACGGTTATAGTCAATTCATCAGCTGTTTCTGTCCAGGTATAATCTACATCCAAAACAAGCCCAGCATCATCCAATGTGCTTTTAAGAAAAGCTAAATGCTTTTGAACAAGTGCATCAGTCTCACCATCTCTTGGAACGATACTTACAGTGACAGAGCCCCCTTGAATTGGTTTTGACATTATTGCTAATCTTGGAAGTTTAGATATGTAATGGAACATCCAAAGGAAAACCTGATTTTTTCAAAAATTTGATATAGATCAGTCTCTGTTTCTAATTGGATTAGCATCAAATAATTTTTTTCTAAGACTCAAACAAATGCTGATTTAAATTAATCTCAAAAATGGTTTTTTTCCCTCCCATCACAAGAAGAGTCAATAAACTCAAATCAGAAAAAAAGGATTGGAATGCTTACTTAACTACAATTTCATCGGTATATAAAATGGCAGGTTTTCCAGCATTAATATGCCAATTGGGCATTTGTAAAACACTCTCTGCGTGAACTTTTATATATCGTGCTGGGATTGCATTTAGAGTAGCTTTAAAGCCCATAAAAGGCAATTTAACAATGTCTGGGTTTTCTGAAGGATTTGGGTTGTGGGGGTTATCGATCTTTACGGGACTACTATATTCAGTTCCATCTTGTGAGGTGGAATACGTCACATATTGGGGAAGAATTAGTTGGTGCCAGTTGGCCTGTGCTTGAACATTAAGAAAGTCCATTTCAACACTATTGATGGGCATCACTTTACCCAAATCCAAAATAAAATCCATGTGTTTTCCTTTGAATGCCACCCAATTGGCATCTTTATTGGGGAATCTCCACGACTCAAAAGCTCCAAAAATTCCATCGGTCAGACGTTCTAAATTTTCTTTTCCAGAAGTAGGATGACTGATCGGTATGATTTTTTTCTTAAATGAAATCGCCCCCTCCATTTGCGCCATCTTTTGGAAGATCCTTTTAAAATTGTAGGCATAATCATCAATCGTAATGGCCCGTTCTCCTATTCTTAGAATCTCTGCTTTTTTAGCACGAGCTACAAAGTCTTCCACCTTTTCTCTCATCTCTAGCCTTGGAATGACCCTTCCATTAACGTCAATTTCATAAAAACTCCCAGATTCTCCCACAGGAATCTGACCTGCAATTTGAATTTCTGCAATCAAAAGAGGCAGTCTGGCGATGCGTACACGATCCAATTTTTCTTTATCTCCCGATACTGTTTTCTCTGCATTGTCATACAAAAGATGATATTTAGTCATCATTGCAGGAGCTAAATAATTATTTACAGCATCTCTTGGGTCTCCAAAAATATTCAAACGGAAATCTTCTTTCAACATCGATTCACGCATACTATCGATATAGGTCTTCAAAAACTTAGCTGCCTTACCGTAGTATCCCTCCAAAAAATCGTCAATAATGGCCTGTGGATCAGCTTCAGGATTCCACATCAGTTTAGTAATCAGATAACACCTCAGTGGCCCAAACTCTCCTTTATTGCCCGTTGCTTGCATAAAAAGCGCGCGAACATTATTTTCAATGTAAAATTTGATATTGGGTCCAATCGTATGCAAATTGGGAAAAGGGCTAATGGGATTTGCAAACTGTATATTATAATCCCAAATCAGTATGTCCTGACTCATTCTTCCCCAATCCTGCAAGTCACTGGTAAAGGCTGGATCTGTATCAAAAACAGGTTTTTCTCTAGTGCTTTCAATATTACACAACATGATATTCACATTGGGTTCTGCCACAATATGGCTGGGAGCAGCTCGGGTATACCAATAGGCCAAAGTCGAGATGATTTTATCGGGAAACTCCCGCGCAACCTTATTGACAAACCAGATCATCGATCCGCTGGGTAAATTGCCATATTTTTTATTCAAAGCAGAACAAGGTCCACATTGACAGCACTTATCATTGTCGTTTTGACTGACAGACCAGTATTTTGCTTTGGGATTCTTTTCTATTCTCTCTCTGAGTTCACTAACCAAGGTTTGAAAAACTTCCTCATTGGAAAGACACAACTGTGTCACAGTATTTCGCTCTCCATCAATCAAAGAATAAAATTCTGGATGGGTTTTACCGTATTTTTCGGGCGGAACTAATACCTCAAAAGTATGAACAAACAGACCCCATGAATCGGTCGATGAAAGTTTATGCCATGTGGCATACGTTTCATCGCGAGCATCATAATAATTGGTCGTTCGGTATTTAATCCGTGGGACCTTCAACTCGTCTTCGGGAAGCCTTAGTGATTCCTCCTTAGGGATCATCACTGCATCGTCTGCACTGTATTTTCTAAAACCAAAAGACTCCAACAAGGAGTATACTCCGTTAAGCAAACCCTTTTCCCCCCCACCACTGATAAGCAGATTGTTGTCCATACGTTTAAAAACATAAGCCTCCCCTTCCAAACTTGCCGATTCTACCCCTATGGCCTTTGCAAAATCGGTATTACCCAAATAAATTGCATTTTTTCCGTTATACTCCTGCTCGTTAACAATATTTATCCTCTGGGTCATTTTCGACAAAAACAGTTGCAACTGTTCGGCTGCATACTTTTCTTCTCCAGTAGCCTGAAATGGCAAGACCAAGCTATAATTAGTTTTCCCCTCAATCATCAATTGCTTCAGAGAACCCATCTCTCCTGTACAAGCATAGTGAGAAAGGGTGAACATCCCTCCCAATGCTGCACCAGAGGTTTTTAAAAAATCAGATCGGGAAATTTTATTTGTTAAAGGATACATATCGCTTCTATTGGTTTTTAATAACTGAATCTTATTACTAATATAATAAACTCAGAAATAGATCGACAACACCCTATAAAATCCCTAGTCCTACTAAAAATTACCAGATGATTTTTTATTAGTCTTATTTAAAGCTAAAAAACAGTTGTGATTAAAAAAAGAAACGCTTTATGTCAGCCTTGGTTTTCATCAGTAGAAGAAAATAAAAATAAATTCCCCAAGACTTACTATTACTGTGGTCGATTGATATAACCCCTTTCGTTAATCGTATAAACCGATCCACTATTGAGATCTTTCAAGGCCAGATCAAAACCAGTATAAGTACTTAAAAGAGTTACTTTCAATTTTTGGTTTTCCAAGCCCACAAGGTGAATGGGAGTGATTTTTCCTGCTGGATCCTCCTTTAAGTGTTTCAAGGGTCCATAGGCTATTTTTCTGAATACGGCATACAGGATTTGTTCTATTCGAGCATTGGTTGTATGCATCCAAGGCTCCTCCTTTTCAGGCGACTCAGTAAATTCAATGTACCCCCAATGCTCGGGTAAATGCATATTGATTACCCCCTGTGAAGACCAAACCCAGTTATCTTCACGAAGAAATTTGTCGTTTTCTTTTTTTCTGTAATAACGACCATCGATCAAGTCGTGTTGCCATTGCACCCTTGAAAAGTTGATACGCCACTGTTCTCCTATTTGTACTTGTCCCTTTGGGGAACGTTTCAACTCTATCAATGCATTCATCGGGATGGCCATTTCCACCGACCAAAACTCATCGGTATCATTTGGATTATTGAGAGTTCCTTCAACATAAACTGCCGATTTAAGATTATGGATATTCCAATTAAAAATAGGATTCCCTTGGGTATTGTAGGGTCGATCCAACAACAAATCCCAAACTGTCCCCAAAGCGTTAATTTCAATCTCCCCATAATTGTGATTACTATTGGAGGGACTGATAAAAACTTCGAAATCGTTATTGTAAAAAATAATGGTATCTCGGTTCTTTAAGTTCGCCCAAATATGCTCTTCTTCCAACACAGCATAGACATATAGAAATTCCTTATCCCAAAGCATTTTGAGGAGGGTCTTTTGGGTAGGTATTTTATGCCCTTCGATATCGATAAAATCTTCTGAAAAAGGGGCTTTTTCCCAGCTCGGTTCATCGTCTTTTCCATCGATCACAAGTGCTTTATCGGCTTGAGGTATTTTGTAGGTTCGAGGGCTGATAATCTCTGCTTGAATATCCAAGCTAAGGGGTTGGTTTTTACAAGAAAAGACGAGAAACAGGACTACCCCCAAAATTAGAAACCTTGAATAAGAAAACATACTTGAAAGATTATCCTTTAAGAGAGGCTGTCAAAAACTCTCGATTCATTCTGGCGATATTCTCCAAAGAAATTCCTTTGGGACATTCTACTTCACAAGCTCCCGTATTGGTGCAGTTTCCAAAACCTTCCTCATCCATTTGACTCACCATATTCAGCACCCTATCGGTGGCCTCCACTTTTCCTTGAGGCAAAAGAGAATACTGTGATACTTTTGCCGAAACAAAAAGCATGGCCGATGCATTTTTACAACTGGCCACACAAGCACCACAACCAATACAAGTAGCAGCATCAAAAGCCTTATCAGCATCGTGTTTGTCGATTGGAATTGCATTGGCGTCTTGAGTATTTCCCGAAGTGTTCACACTCACAAAACCTCCCGCCTGCTGAATGCGATCAAAAGCGGAACGATCAACGGCCAAATCTTTGATCACAGGAAAGGCATTCGCCCTAAATGGTTCGATAGTGATCGTATCTCCATCTTTGAATTTACGCATGTGTAACTGACAAGTAGTTACCAATCGGTCGGGTCCATGCGCTTCACCATTAATAAACATGGAACACATTCCACAAATGCCTTCTCGACAATCGTGATCGAAAGCCACAGGATCTTCCCCTTTGTCGATCAATTGTTCGTTGTGCATGTCCATCATCTCCAAGAAGGACATGTCGGGTGAAACATCGGCAATGGGATAGGATACCATTTCCCCTTGTGCATTTGCGTCGGCTTGTCGCCAAATTTTAAGTGTCAAATTCATCGTGTTCTTATTTGTAGGAACGTGTTTTTACTTCAATTTCTTCATACTTCAAAACCTCCTTGTGGAGTTGGGCCTTGGAAGGCTCGCCTTTGTATTCCCATGCAGAAACAAAAGTGAAATTTTTGTCATCCCTTAGGGCCTCCCCCTCTGGAGTTTGGGATTCTTCCCTAAAGTGGCCTCCACAAGATTCTGTTCTTTCCAAAGCATCTTTGGCAAACAACTCACCCAATTCAAGGAAATCTGCAACCCGTCCCGCTTTGGCCAACTGCTCGTTGAACTCATCAGCCGTTCCAGGAACATTTACATTTTTATAAAAATCTTCTCTTAGCGCCTTGATTTCTTTAATGGCTTCTTTCAGTTCTTTTTCGTTTCTCGACATTCCACACTTATCCCACATGATTTTACCCAGCTTCTTGTGATAATAATCCACCGAGTGCGTTCCTTCATTGTTGACAAAAGCTTCCAATCGGTCTTTCACCTCTTTTTCTGCGGCATCAAACTCTGGAGAATCGGTAGAAATGGGCCCTGTTCTGATATCATCAGAAAGATAATCTCCAATGGTGTAGGGCAATACAAAATATCCATCAGCCAAGCCCTGCATGAGCGCTGAGGCACCCAATCGGTTAGCCCCATGATCCGAAAAATTGGCTTCTCCAATGGCATAGCAACCCGGTATGGAAGTCATCAAGTTGTAATCTACCCAAACACCTCCCATGGTGTAATGCACGGCAGGATAAATCATCATGGGCGTTTCGTAGGGATCTTGATCAACAATTTTTTCATACATCTGAAAAAGATTACCATACTTGGCACGGACCACCTCTTGTCCCAATTTCTTGATCAAAACCACATCGTTTTCGTCCAAGCCTTTCACATGAGCCTGCTCTTTTCCGTAACGAGTAATGGCAGCGGCAAAATCTAAATAAACCGCCTCCCCGGTTTTGTTTACGCCATAACCTGCATCACAACGCTCTTTTGCTGCTCTAGAAGCAACATCACGTGGCACCAAATTACCAAAAGCAGGATAGCGACGTTCCAAATAATAGTCACGATCCTCCTCTGCAATCTCTGTGGGTTGTAGTTGACCCGTTCGTATCGCCTTAACATCCTCCATTTTCTTGGGCACCCATATCCTTCCATCATTTCTTAAGGATTCTGACATCAAAGTCAGCTTCGACTGATGTTCTCCAGATACAGGAATACAAGTGGGATGTATTTGGGTAAAACACGGATTGGCAAAATGCGCTCCGCGTTTGTGAATTTTCCATGAAGCAGAAACATTACTTCCCATAGCATTGGTAGACAAAAAGAATACGTTACCGTAACCTCCCGAAGCAATAACTACCGCATGAGCACTGTGTCTTTCGATTTCGCCACTGACCAAATTACGGGTAATGATCCCTCTGGCTTTTCCATCGACCAAAACCAAATCCATCATTTCATGGCGGTTGTACATTTTTATTTTTCCTCGACCGATTTGTCGGTTCATCGCCGAATAGGCTCCCAACAATAACTGTTGTCCTGTCTGTCCTTTCGCATAAAAAGTTCTGGAAACCAATACCCCTCCAAAAGAGCGATTGTCCAACAATCCACCATAATCTCGAGCAAAAGGAACCCCCTGGGCAACACATTGATCGATAATATTGGTAGACACCTCTGCCAAACGGTACACGTTCGATTCTCTGGAGCGATAGTCTCCACCTTTTATGGTATCATAAAAAAGACGGTGGGTAGAATCGCCATCACCTTGATAATTTTTGGCCGCATTGATCCCTCCCTGAGCAGCAATCGAGTGCGCTCTTCGGGGGGAATCTTGGAAACAAAATGTTTTTACATTGTAACCCAACTCTGCCAAAGTCGCAGAAGCAGAAGCCCCTGCCAAGCCTGTCCCAACCACAATCACATCGATCATGCGTTTATTGGCTGGACTTACCAAGTTGATATTACTCTTGTGATTGGTCCATTTTTCGGACAATCTTCCCTGAGGTGTTTTTGAATCTAACTTTGCCATTTGGTTATCCGTTTAGGTGGTGAAAAATTGCAATGATTATAAAGCCTGCAGGGATGACCAATGCAAAGGCCGCCGTAAACCACTTGAGTCCACGGATATATTTGTTATTGAGTCCCATCGATTGAAAAGAAGAAGCAAACCCATGGTAAAGATGCAATGCCAAAAAGACAAATGATATTGCGTAGAGGATCACCCTTACTGGACTGTGAAATTTGTGAACCAATTCTCCGTAGTAACGATCTGGGTCTTGTGGGAGAAACTCGACATATTTGTAATTCATTTCTGGCACCCAAAAATCATAAAAGTGCAAACCCAAAAAAGAAAGTACTACAATTCCAGATATAATCATATTCCGCGATACCCAGCTCGCATTGGCAGAGCCTTTAAAGGAAACGTATTTTACACTTCGCGATTTGGTGTTTTTAAGCTCTAAAATAAAACCCATCACAAAGTGAAAAACAACTCCAAATATCAAAATAGGTTGTAATACAAACTGAACTACAGGATTATTTCCCATAAAATCCGAGAGAAAATTAAATGTATTTTCACTAAAAACTGAAGTAATATTGATGGTAAAATGCTGTCCCAAAAAAAGTATCAAAAAAAGACCTGATAGGGCCATGGCTACCTTTCTGGCGATCGTAGTAGATATCATTAGTTTTGATTTATCATAACAAAATTAGTCCATAAACGTTGAATAGAAAAACCTAGATGCTTAAATTTTTGGTCCTTACTCATATTCTTCTAAGTGTTTAATTATTTGACTTATAAATAGCATAAACTCCTTTTTTTATTAAACAAACAATCCCCAAATCTGTGCTACTCAGATGAATTTTAATAATTTTACGTTGTCAAAACCCTAAAAACGACAGATGCGCTACCGTC
The DNA here is from genome assembly GCA_018647605.1 of Flavobacteriaceae bacterium. Classification (GTDB taxonomy): domain Bacteria; phylum Bacteroidota; class Bacteroidia; order Flavobacteriales; family Flavobacteriaceae; genus UBA8316. The sequence continues at coordinate 7,732 of JABGSU010000063.1, forward strand.
CACTATCGTCAGATTTATATTCCAAAAATCGGGAATATTTTATAAAAGAAATGGAGTCTGGAGGTTTGGCAATATTTAATTCCAATGACATCTACCCCATTAGTGCGGACAGTACCCTACCTTTTGCACAACACCGGGACATCTTCTACCTCAGTGGCATTGACCAAGAAGAGAGCATACTGCTGTTGTTTCCCGATGCACAAAGGTCAGAGCAAAGAGAGATACTATTTATCAAAAAAACAAGCGATTTGATCGCTGTTTGGGAAGGTCAAAAACTAACCAAAAAACAAGCTACTGCACTGTCTGGTATTGAAACTGTAATTTGGTTAGATGATTTTGAAAAACTTTTTAAAACATTGGCTTCTGAAGCCCAAATTTTCTATTTCAATACCAACGAACATTACAGGGCCAAGGTCGAAACCCAAACCCGAGAGGATCGCTTTATCAAATGGGCCAAAGCCAAGTTTCCCAATCACCCCACCGCCAAAAGCAATTTTATTTTACAAAAATTGCGGTCTATAAAAGATATTGAGGAAATCAACCAAATCAAAAATGCCATTGACATTACCGAAAAAGGGTTCCGCAGGGTATTGCCCATGATCCGTCCAGGAGTATGGGAATTTGAAATCGAAGCCGAGTATGCCCATGAATTTTTAAGAAACCGGTCCAATGGATTTGCCTACACCCCCATAATTGCCTCGGGAAAAAACAGTAACGTTCTCCACTATACTGACAACAACAACCAGTGTCAATCTGGCGATTTGATACTGATGGATGTTGGAGCAGCCTATGGAAATTATGCCAGCGACATGACC
>JABGSU010000064.1 GCA_018647605.1 Flavobacteriaceae bacterium
ATAGCAGTCTCTATTTCATCATAGGCTTATCTACAGTTCTGTTTATATCGTGGCAGGCCATCGAATGGAAAACATATGACAGGAGTGGCTATGGGTATGAAGCATTGAACGTTGAAGATGACGATGATGAGGAAATTCCAATCACAGAACAGATCAAGGTGCCACCCCCACCCCCACCACCTCCCCCAGCCCCGGAGGTAATTGAGGTTGTCGAAGATGAGGAAGAAGTGGAAGAAACCGTTATCGAATCGACTGAGACCGACCAGGAAGAGATTGTTGAGGTTGAAGAAGTTGAAATCGAAGACGATTTCGAAGATGTTGACGTTCCCTTTGCGGTAATTGAGGACGTACCCATTTTTCCAGGTTGTGAGCGTGTCTCCAAATCCAAAAGAAGAGAATGTTTTCAAGAAAAGATAAATAAGCACATCAGAAAAAACTTCCGATATCCAGAAATTGCTCAGGAAATGGGTATTCAGGGTAGGGTATATGTCAATTTCATCATCTCAAAAGACGGTTCGATTACCAACATTAGAATGCGTGGACCAGACAAGAACTTGGAGAAGGAAGCGGCAAGAATTATTGGGAGATTACCCAACATGACTCCAGGAAAACAAAGAGGAAGACCTGTTAGGGTTCCTTTTAGTATCCCAATCACTTTTAGGCTGCAATAAAATAAAATTTACACTTTCAGAAAAGTCTTAAAACCATCGTTTTAAGACTTTTTTGTTTTGTGAAAGGTTTTTTGGTCTGGTTTTTGATTATTAATTAGTAAAACCCCAAAAACCATGAAGTTATGTTACCTAAAAAAAATCCAAAAGTTGATTTGAACAAAAACAGTACAACCTATTTCTTACTAGGTTTGGTACTGGTGTTTTTTCTTACTTGGAGAGCGATTGAGATAAAAACATACGAAAGGGACATAGAGTTGGACCGGTTGAGTGTATTGGAAGATGAACAAGAAGATGTTCCTATTACAGATATGAAAATCACTCCACCACCACCACCAGCCCCGCAAGTGATTGAAGTAGTGGAAGATGAAGAGGAAGTGGAAGAGACTGTTATTGAATCTACGGAGACTGATCAAGAAGAAATCATCGAAGTCGAAGACGTTGCAATAGAAGACGATTTTGATGAGGTAGATGTTCCCTTTGCAGTAATTGAAGATGTCCCTGTTTTTCCTGGTTGTGAAAGGGTAGCTAAATCTTAGAGAAGAGACTGTTTCCAAGAAAAATTAACATACACATTAGGAAAAATTTTCGTTACCCAGAGATTGCCCAATAAATGGGGATTCAAGGAAGAGTATATGTGAATTTTATTATTTCTAGGGATGGATCTATTATTCATATCAGGATGCGTGGACCTGACAAAAACCTAGAAAAAGGGGCCCAAAGGATTATCAGTAAACTACCTAAAATGATTCCAGGAAAACAAAGAGAAAGACCCGTCAGGGTTCCCTTTAGTATTCCAATTACTTTCCGACTGCAATAATATTCAAACGAAAGCACACATTGGTTTAAGTTATTCCGTTATAGTATTTTGAATAATTAATAGAGTAAAAAAATGATTTTCAAAATTAACACAGAGGTTTGCACATGGATGAATTCTGGACTATCTTTGTGCGAGGATAAATGATGATGAAGACCCACTCCGATAGTTTACCTGTAATAGTATTCAACCCTGTGTCATTCCTAAGTGATTTTCTACAACTCACCAAGTTTCGTTTAGCCATAAGTGTGGTTTTCTCTTCCGTGGCAGGGTATCTACTCGCTGTAGATCAAATCGAAACTTCCATTTTATTGGGTTTATGTTTTGGTGGTTTTACGATGGTTGGCGCCTCGAACGCCTTCAATCAATGGATTGAAAAGGAAAAGGATGCCTTAATGGTTCGTACCAAAAACCGCCCCCTCCCGACGGGGCGTATGAATAATCTTACAGCCTTGATTATTGCAAGTCTGTTGACATTGGTAGGGATATATATGCTCAATAATATTAATTTTAAGACAGCGCTATTCGGAGCACTTTCTATATTTATATACACCTGCGTATACACCCCCCTAAAATCGGTTACTCCATTAGCTGTTTTTGTGGGTGCCTTTCCAGGCGCCATTCCTTTTATGTTGGGATGGGTGGCTGCTACAGGTAATTTCGGGATCGAGCCAGGAGTTCTTTTTATGGTTCAGTTTTTTTGGCAGTTCCCCCATTTTTGGGCCATAGGTTGGATGATGGATGAGGATTATAAAAAAGCTGGTTTTAAGATGTTGCCAACGGGAAATCCTGATCGGGCCACTGCTTTTCAAATTGTATTTTACACGCTTTGGACCATCATCATTTCAATTATCCCTTATACCCAATATAGTGGTGACTTGAGCCTTTCTGGAGGGGCAGTTGTTTTTTTGATTCTTATAGGCATTTATCTTCTTTACCATGCCCTCAATTTGATGCAAAAAAGAACCAAAGAAACAGCCAGAAAATTGATGTATGCCAGTATTGCCTACATTAGTATTTTACAAATCATATATGTTTTAGATAAATGGATATAGCCATGGACGAATTAGAAATCAAACATAACAAAGCCAAAAAGATGATGCTTTGGGTGGGCATGATCAGTATGACGATGACATTTGCGGGTTTGACCAGTGCCTATGTGGTCAGTAGTTCAAGAGCCGATTGGTTATCACAATTTGAGATGCCTGATGCTTTTGCCATCAGCACTTTGATCATTTTGTTGAGCAGTATAAGTTTTTTTCTGGCCAAAAGAGCATTGCTTTCTCAAAATATCAAGCAAGCCAAAATTCTTGTTTTAACCACCTTCCTGTTGGCCTTAACCTTTGTTTATTTTCAGTTCAAAGGATTTGGTGACATCATCGCTCAAGGGTATTATTTTACTGGGGCAGAAAGCTCCATCACCACCTCCTTTTTATATGTATTGGTTTTGTTGCACTTGGCCCATTTGTTTGCAGGAATGGTTATTCTGGCGGTGGTTTATGTTAGATTACTCCAAGGAAAATATTCTGGTTCCAACCCCTTGGGATTTGAACTGGCCCATTTGTTCTGGCATTTTCTTGATGTGTTGTGGATATATTTGTATCTATTTGTTCTGCTATACAGGTAAAATATATAGATTTGTACTAACTAATTTGAATTTGACTTTATGGAATTAACTGCAGCTGAAAAAGAGGCCAATCTTTGGGCTGGAGGACAGCGACCACTCAACGCCAGTTATGGCAAACTGATGATGTGGTTTTTTATCGTTTCTGACGCACTTACCTTCTCTGGATTTTTGGTTTCTTACGGCTTTTCGCGTTTTAAAAATATAGATTCTTGGCCCATTGCCGATGAGGTATTTACTCACTTTCCATTTTTACATGGAGTAGATGCCCCCATGTACTACGTTGCGCTAATGACTTTTATATTGATTTTTTCATCTGTTACCATGGTATTGGCCGTTGATGCGGGACACCACATGAATAAGGCCAAAGTAACATTTTACATGTTACTGACCATTATTGGAGGGGCTGTTTTTGTAGGTTCACAAGCTTGGGAATGGAAAAATTTTATAAAGGGAGAATATGGTGCATTGGAAACCAAAGGGGGACAAATCCTTCAATTTGTAAATGCTGATACCGGCGAAAGAGTTGCCATTGGTGACTTTGCTGTTTCTATTCCTACAGAACGTAGTGCTCACCAAGGCAGTAATGGAATTTGGTACCAAAGTGAAGGAACTCTTCCTAGCTATTCGTTGGCTGAAGTCGTAGAAGGCTTTGAGGCCACTGATAACCTCTTGATACGTAGCGAAAAATTAGATGAAAATGGCCAGAAAATTGTCCTCTCTCGAGATGATTCTTTGGACAAAATAGAAAATGCTGTGGGGGTAGTTGAGGGTGCCAATCTCATTCACAACGAATATGGCAACCGACTTTTTGCAGACTTTTTCTTTTTCATTACTGGTTTTCACGGTTTCCACGTTTTTTCGGGAGTCGTTATCAACATGATCATATTTTTCAATGTGATAGTAGGAACCTATGAGAAAAGAGGACACTACGAAATGGTAGAAAAGGTTGGACTGTATTGGCACTTTGTCGACTTGGTTTGGGTATTTGTATTCACATTTTTCTATCTCGTTTAAACCTAAAACTTTAATTAATGGCTGAAGTAGCTCACAAACTCGCAATATTTAGAGGACTTTTAAAATTCAAATCCAACATTCAAAAAATATGGGGCGTTCTTATTTTTTTATCCATTGTAACCACTCTTGAGGTTGCTTTGGGGATAATTAAACCCGATTTTTTAATGAACTATTTCCTCAGCATGAAGCTGCTGAATTGGATATTTATCATACTAACCCTCGTTAAAGCATATTATATTGCTTGGGATTTTATGCACATCAGGGATGAGAGGGGAAGTCTCCAAGGTGCGATTGTATTACCACTAATTATCTTAATTCCTTATTTGATTTTTATTTTAATTCTCGAAGCAGACTACATTTTTGAAGTAATGAATACTGGCTTTGTGAGTTGGAATTTCTAAAGTCTAAAGGGCAATTTTTTTGCATGAGTAAAGATTTTAAAAAATATTTTGTTCTTTTTATCCTTTTCATCTTCCCAATTGTCATCTACCTATTTTTTGCTTCGGGCAAAAATAACTTTGCTTTACTGCCTGTATTAACAAAAGAGGTAAACGAAATACAGCAATGGACTACTCTTTCTGGAGAGTCCGTTCAGTTTAAGGACCGCATTACCATATTGGGTTTTTGGGGAGGAAAACTTTCCAACAAAAAAGGAGATGCCCTAAACCTCAATCAAAAAATATACAAGCGCTTTTATCAATTTCAAGACTTTCAGTTTGTCATGGTTCTCCGTAATGGTCAGCAAATCCAAGTGGAAATGCTTAAAGAAGAGTTGAAATCTGGTGTCGGAACTGATTTGGTTAAATGGCGTTTTATTTTTGGAACTGATGAACAAATTGGCACCTTATTTGAGAGTTTAAAAACATCCTTAGAACTTACCTCTGAAAAAAGCCTACCCTATGTTTTTATCATTGATAAAGAAGGCAATTTGAGGGGACGAGACGACGACGAAGACGTTGGCACCTTATTTGGTTTCAATGCTCAATCGGTTGCTGAAATCAATAATAAAATGGTCGATGACATCAAGGTAATACTAGCTGAATATCGTCGCGCTTGGAAAAAGTACAATAAGGAATAAACCTGTTAGATGAATAATTACCGTTATGTCGGCTTGATCATCATTGTCATTGTTTTTGGCCTTTTATTTATTCCAAAAATCATCGATCGAGTGGCCAGTAATACCCAGGTGGAGAGCAATCGTTCTGTTCCCGCAAAACCTTTGGCTTATATTAAGCTGAATGGTGAAGCCAAAAAAGTTCCTCAGTTTTTGATGCTTAATCAAGACAGCTTAATGATTGGGAATGAAGATTTTAAGGGAAAAGTCCATTTGGCTGAATTTTTCTTTACTCGCTGTCCAACCATTTGTCCGGTGATGAATAAAAATATGAAGGTTTTGGATGATCGTTTTGGTGATCGTCAGGATTTTGGCATAGCTTCTTTTACCATCGATCCAGACAATGATAAACCCTATGTGCTTAAAAAATATGCTGAGGCCTATGGAGTAAAATCTCAAAACTGGCATTTTTTGACCGATAAGAAAGCTACGGTATATGAATTGGCCAACACAGGATTTAGTATATTTGCAGGGATTAATCCTGCAGTAGCAGGAGGCTTTGAACACCAAGGGTATTTTGCACTGATCGACAAACAAGGGTACATCCGATCTCGTGTTGATCGATTCGAAAACCCCATCGTTTATTACTCTGGTTTGGATCGAGATGACGACCAGATGCAAGGAGTGGACATGCTGTTGGAGGACATCGAATTGTTGTTAAAGGAATAAATCATAAAGAAATGAAAGAACAAAATGCCAACGTCCCTTCAAAAAAATATAATAAGCTCATCACCGCCGTATCCATTTTGATACCTGTATTAGTAGCCATTCTTTTTACCGTAAGAATACCCAACGTAGCTCCTCTCGATTTCCTACCTCCTATTTATGCATCTATCAATGCCCTGACGGCGTTGATATTGATTATAGCCTATGTAGCCATTCGCAAGAAAAAAATTAAACTCCATGAGTCATTGATGAAGACAGCTATTGCTCTGTCCTTATTGTTCCTAGTAATGTACGTAGCTTATCATATGACCTCTGATCCGACCCCTTTTGGCGGAGACGGGAGCCTAAAGTATATCTACTATTTCATCCTTATTTCTCACATCCTGCTTTCTATTGGGATCATTCCCATGGTATTGATTACATACGTGAGAGCCATATCCAAAAGGTTTGCTGATCACAAAAAGATTTCTGTAATAACTTTCCCCATTTGGCTCTATATTGCAATAACAGGTGTGATTGTTTATTTAATGATAGCACCATATTATTAATGCCATGCGTATTTGGATGTCTGTTTTGATGATCTTTCTTATGGTAGCAGAAACTACTGCTCAATGCTCTATGTGTCGCGCTGTGTTAGAATCGGGTGATGCCCAAGAAACTGCCAAGGGGATCAACAATGGAATCATTTATTTGATGGCCATTCCCTATTTATTAGTTGCCTTTGTTGGCTATCAAATATTTAACCTTCTAAAAAAATAATTTTTGCAATATTGCAATTATCTTTTTTTTAAGACGTTTCAATAAAAAGTAAGTGCTAAGTTTAAGATCCAATCAAATTTACTACCATGATTAGCATCAAAAATCTTCATAAATCCTACAAAATGGGGGACAGTTCCTTACACGTCCTAAAAGGAATTGATTTAAATATTGAAGCAGGAGAGTTGGTTGCCATCATGGGATCATCTGGATCTGGGAAGTCTACCCTACTTAATATACTGGGTATGCTTGATCTGGCCGATGAAGGGGAGTATCGATTGGATAAGGTTTTGATCAAAGGTTTGACCGAAACTACTGCAGCCAAATACCGCAATCAATTCTTGGGATTTGTTTTCCAATCTTTTAATCTAATCAACTATAAAAACGCACTTGAGAATGTGGCACTACCACTTTATTATCAGGGTTTAGGAAGAAAAATCCGACAAGAGAAAGCCCTTGAATACTTGGATAAAGTAGGTTTAAAGGAATGGGCCACTCACTTGCCTAGCGAACTCTCTGGTGGACAAAAACAAAGGGTTGCCATTGCCAGAGCACTGGCCTCTCAACCCAAGGTGCTCCTAGCGGATGAGCCCACAGGTGCATTGGATTCCAAAACTTCCAACGAAGTTATGGGCTTGATCCAACAAATCAACAATGAAGGTAAAACTATTTTGGTGGTAACCCATGAATTGGATATTGCACATATGTGTAAAAGAATCGTTACTCTAAAAGATGGGGTAATTTTAGAAGACCAGAAGGTAGAACAAGTTATTGTTGACACTTATGTTCAATAGAGATCATTGGCAAGAAATATTTCAAACTATACAAAAGAACAGGTTGAGGACTGTCCTTTCCGGTTTTACGGTAGCTTTGGGGATTTTTATCTTCATCGTTCTCTTTGGTTTTGGCAATGGATTAAAAAACAGCTTCAAACAGTTTTTTTTGGACGATGCGACCAATACCTTATGGGTTTACCCAGGGCAGACTTCCAAGCCCTACCGTGGATTCAAATCCAATCGCAGAATTGAATTTGAAAACAGTGACCTTAAAGACATTAAAGATAATTTCAATTTTTTTTTAGAGGAAATTACCCCAAGGATCAACCGAAGCGATAGAGTCCGGTACAAAGGAGAGTCGGACAACTACTCTTCCAGAGCAGTCGCTCCTGCCCACCAATTCATAGAAAAGACCATCATGATGAAGGGTCGATACATCAACGAAGACGATGTAATGAATAAAACCAAAAATATCGTAATTGGACGTTTGGTAGCTAAAGACCTTTTTAAAGATGAGGAGCCCATTGGGAAATATTTAGAAATGGGGACAAGTGCTTTTAAGGTGGTTGGGGTCTTCCAAGATCAAAGCGGTGATAGAGAGGAACGATTGATTTATATGCCATACACAACCAGACAGTTAATCGAAAAAAATAACGATAAAATCAATTCCATCATCGTGAGTTATCGCCCCGAGTTGGGTTATGCTAGTGCTTTGATTTTTGAGAAACAATTGCGTCTTTTTTTAAAAAAGAAAAAAGACATAGACCCCAGAGACAACAATGGAATTAGAATCAGAAATATAGCAGATCAAGTAAAACAAAACCAGCAATTTGCTAGTGTTTTACAAATCATTGTAGCCTTTGTAGGGATTGGAACATTGATAGCAGGAATTATTGGAATTTCAAACATCATGGTTTTTGTGGTCAAGGAACGTACCAAAGAATTAGGAATTAGAAAAGCCTTGGGTGCGACCCCCAAAAGTGTGATTGGAATGGTGTTGCAGGAGTCCATTTTTATCACAACACTATCAGGTATTTTGGGAATGATTTCCGGTATTGCCCTTTTGGGTAAGATCGGAGATCGTTTAGAACAATTTTTTATTATCGATCCTTACATAGACAATTTTACGGCATTGATTGCCACTGTTTTGCTAATTCTATTCGGAGCCATAGCAGGTTATATTCCTGCCAAAAGAGCCGCCCGTATTAAACCTATAGTTGCCCTTAGAGATGAATAGCTTAAAAGTCATTTTCGATTTTGATACTTGGCAGGAAATCTTTGGTTCCATTGCCAAGAATAAAACCAGAACCATTATTACAGTAATTGGAGTATTGTGGGGTATTTTCATCTACATAACTCTCTCGGGAGCTGCCAAAGGATTGGACAATGGTTTTGAGCGAGAATTTGAGGATATGGCCATGAACTCCATGTTTGTATGGCCTCAAAGAACAAGTGTGCCCTATGCAGGTTTTAAAGTAGGAAGAAATCCCCGTTTTACCCTATCCCATGTTGAGGATTTAAAAAAACAAATCCCAGAAATTCAATTCATTGCTCCAAGGAACGCAAGAGGTGTTTTCGGAGGGAGCGAACCTGCTAGTGTGGTTCACAAAGAAATATTACGCTCCTATAATATTTATGGAGATTTTCCAGAATATACCAAAATTGCTACCAAAAAAATATACAAAGGAGGGCGATTCATCAATGAGCAAGACCAATTACACAAACGAAAAGTTTGTGTAATTGGTGAACGCACCCAAGAGGAGTTGTTTGAGAAAGATGAAGACCCCTTGGGTAAATATATCAGAATCAATAATGTTTTTTTTCAGGTAATAGGCGTACACAAATACGTTGAGGGAGGAGGTTTTGAAAGCGACGGTGATATTTTCATCCCTTTTAATACCTTCAGAAGATTATACAATTCTGGAGAACAGGTAGATTGGTTCACCATCTCAGCTTACAATGATGCCGATGTGGTTGCTGTAGAAAAAAATGTAAAAGATGTTTTAAAAAAAATTCTTAAGGTTGCGCCAGAAGATGAAAGAGCTTTTGGATCTTTCAATATAGGAGAGGTTTTTAATCGCATCAGTGGTTTTGCTAATGGTATGACTTTTTTATCCCTTGTTGTGGGATTGGCAACCATTTTGGCAGGAGTGATAGGGATTGGGAACATCCTATTGATCTCCGTTAAAGAAAGAACCAAAGAGTTAGGCGTAAGGCGAGCCCTTGGTGCCACTCCAGGAGAAGTAAGGGTTCAAATTCTATTAGAATCTGTTTTTTTAACCATGATTGCTGGTGTTGTAGGGATTATTTTGGGAGCTGGAGTTCTGGCCATTATCAATTTGTTTACTCAAGACTTATCCAATTTCCCCTATACCAATCCTACCGTTCCCATCCCATTGATCATAGGTGCTTTAACAACCATGGTGGTTTTGGGGACTCTAATAGGGTTGATTCCCGCACAACGGGCCGTAAGTATAAAACCCATAGATGCACTAAGAGAAGAATAATAAAAACATTTTAACGTGAAACATTCAGGACCAAATATAAGTCAAACAGTGAAAAAATCATCCAGATGTTTTATTCGATCATTGAAAAATAATAAATATTAACACATGAAAATTTTAAAATATTTTGCAATTGCTTTACTGGTTTTTGGAGCAATTTTCGCGACACTGTATTTCATCAAAACCAACAGTAAAACTTTGATTGAATACAAAACCCAATCCCCAAAAACACAAACTATTGAAAGAAAGACAGTGGTAACGGGGAAAGTAATTCCTGAAGATGAAGTGGAAATCAAACCGCAAATTTCTGGAATCATAGAAAAGTTGTTTGTCGAAGAAGGCGATTTGATTACCAATGGCGATTTGTTGGCTAAGGTAAAAGTAGTTCCCAACGAACAAGCTCTAAATACTGCACAAGGAAGATTATCCAATACCCTTATTTTATTGAAAAATGCCGAAATAGAATTCAAAAGAAATCAATCCTTATTTGAAAAGGAAATCATTTCCAAACGAGAATTCGATAATGCTCAATTGAATTTTGAACAGGCAAAACAAAATGTCCAAAACGCGAAATCTGATCTTCAAATCATAAAATTAGGTTCTGCAGGAGGTTCCTCTATTGCTAATACCAACATAAGGGCTACTGTTCCAGGAACCATTTTAGAAATTCCTATTAAAGAAGGTGATCAGGTCATTGAGAGTAACACTTTCAATGCGGGAACTACTATAGCGACCATAGCCGATTTAAATAAAATGATTTTTGAGGGTAAAGTAGATGAAGCTGAAGTGGCGAAACTGAAAATTGGGATGCCTCTAGAAGTAACATTAGGAGCTATTGAAGGTCAAATTTTTGATGCAGAACTGAAGTTTATCGCCCCCAAAGGGAATGAGGAACAAGGGACTGTCCAATTTAAAATTGAGGGAGATGTTTATTTAGATAACTCCGTTTTTATCAGAGCAGGTTATAGTGCTAACGCCTCCCTAGTATTAGAAAAAAAGGATAGCATTATGGGAATTTCAGAAGCTTTATTGCAGTTTGATAAAACAACCAATAAACCCTATGTCGAGGTAAAAAACGACAAAGGAGTTTTTGAAAGAAAAGATCTTGAGATTGGAATTTCGGATGGAATTAATGTAGAGGTTCTATCAGGTTTGATTATGGAGGATGAAATAAAAGTTTGGAACAAGACAGAGCCGGTCAAAATTGGAGAAGAAGAGGAATCTGAAAACAAATAATCGATTATGAAATCCATCCCATCCCTTGTTATAGCCCTGATATCGCTTTTTGGTTATCAAATTCAGGCCCAAAATCAGCCCCAAATTCAGTCCATGACGCTTGTGGAATGTATTTCGATGGCTTTAGAGAAAAATATCACCATCAAACAAAGTGAGCTTTCTTATCAGGATGCCGAAATCAATAAACGGGATGCCCAAGGCAATTTTTTTCCCTCAGTCAACGCACAGGCCAATCACTCATGGAATATTGGTTTAAATCAAGACATTACCAGTGGACTTTTAGAGAACCAAACTACCCAATTTACGTCTATGGGAGCCAGCTTGAATGTCGACCTATACAACGGACTTAGAAACATCAACCAGTTGCACCGTGCCAATTTGGCTCTTTTGGCCAGTGAATATCAACTGGAGGATATGAAAGATGATATTCGACTAATGGTGGCCAATGCTTACTTGCAGATTCTTTTCTATATTGAAATTCTGGGCGTTCAAAGATTACAATTGGAGATTACCCGAAAAGATGCAGAGCGTACGCAAGGCATGATTGATGCAGGAACCTTGGTAAAATATGATTTATTAGAAATAGAAGCGACCATGGCTACTCAGGAACAAGCAGTAATTCAAGCTGAAAATAATCTAAGACTTTCAAAAATCAACCTTGCTCAAATTTTGTTGATTACGGATTATGAAAACTTTGATGTGGTTCCCATGGACACGGACGTTCCCTTGGGACAGATTTTATTTCAAAACCCAAAAGATATTTTTGAAAAGGCATTGACCCACAGAAAAGACATTAAACTTTCGACGATCAATATCGCCATAGCAGAGAAAGATATTGAATTAGCAAAAGGTACACTTCAGCCAAGCCTAAGTGCTTTTTATGGCTATAATTCTCGGGTATCCTATGCAGATCGTATTACTGGCAACGGAGAGTTTACCGATGTTCCTATTGGTTTTGTCTCTTCAAGTAAAGAACCTGTATTACGAACAATAGAGGGTAATAGTATTATTGGACCCATGTCCTTTGGAGAACAATTTGATAGAAATGCAGGTCACAATATAGGAGTTAGATTGAACATTCCCATCTTTAATGGTAATGCGGCAAGAAACAATGTAGAACGTTCCAGAGTAAACCTTTTACGATCTCAGAATCAATTGGAGCAGGAAAAGTTGAATCTTGAAAACACTATCAATCAAGCCTATAATGATGCGGAAGGTGCTTACAAATTTTACGAGGCTGCCCAGAAAACCGAATCGGCTAGAAAAAGAGCCTATGAAGACGCAATCAACCGTTTTGAAGCAGGTGTGATGAATATTTTCGATTTTAATCAAATAAAGCAACGTTATGAAATTGCAGCCTCTGATGTGGTGCGCGCAAAGTTTGATTATATTTTTAAATTGAAAGTGTTGGAGTTTTATTTTGGGCTTACGATTAGTTTGTAGATTTATAAAACGATATCCCTTCTGAAAGTAGTTGATTTTACTATTTTTGCTTGGTGAGTATAATACTTCAAATAGAGACTGCTACAAAAAACTGTTCTGTAGCCCTGAGTGCATCGGGGGAAATGATTGCTTTAAAGGAACATTACGCTCAGAATTTCAGTCACAGTGAGCAATTGCATGGTTTTATTCAGGAGGTAATGGAGGAGGCTCAAATGAAAATGTCCTCTCTAGATGCGGTAGCGGTGAGTAAGGGTCCAGGGTCCTACACAGGCTTGAGAATTGGTGTGGCTGCTGCCAAAGGCGTTTGTTTTGCGTTGGATATACCCCTAATAGGAGTCAACTCTCTTCAAATCTTGGCCGAAAAATATAACGAAACCAGAGAAGCCTTTTTCTTCCCCATGTTTGATGCCCGCCGTATGGAGGTTTATGTCATGGTCCTCAATGAAAAAAGAGAAGTTGTTAAACCGACTTTTGCTGAAATCATTAGTCCAGATAGTTTTAATGAACTTTCTAAAAAGGTACCATGGGTTTTTATGGGTGAAGGTGCAGAAAAGTGTAAGACATTACTAGATGCACCCCACATTCAATATCATACAGAAATTCAGTACCCATCTGCTCGAGAAATGGTGGCTTTGGCTTGGCATGCTTTTCAATCCAAAGATTATGAAGATGTGGCTTATTTCGAACCCTTTTATCTCAAAGATTTTTACACTACCGCCAAGAAAATAGGGGAGTAAATTATCCGTTGACGGCTTCTACCATTTCAACTTTTCCAGGAAGCATTTCTTTCAATATATTTTCGATCCCGTTTTTGAGCGTAAAAGTGGAAGAGGGACAACCACTACAAGCCCCCTGAAGAACTACTTTAACTCTTTTTTCGGTGTCCTCATAGGAGTCAAAAATAATATTTCCACCGTCTGATGCTACGGCAGGTTTGACATATTCTTCGAGTATGTTTACAATTTCTTGTTCTATACCACTCAAGGGATGATCGGGATTTGAGACACTAGGCGCTTGGGTTTGTGAAGCAAAACTGGGCCCCAAAATAGCTTTGCCTTCTTCCAAATAAGATTTGATAAACCCTCTTATTTCCATAGTGATCTCCTCCCATTGCGAAGTTTCATGTTTGGAAATGGATATATAATTTTCATCCATAAATTCCTCTCTGACAAAAGGAAAATTAAAAAGTTCCTTGGCCATGTG
>JABGSU010000065.1 GCA_018647605.1 Flavobacteriaceae bacterium
TATAATATTGTTAATCAGTAGTTTATAGTGTTTTACTAAATAATAGATTTATAAAAAATATTCTTTAAATCATTGAAAATAATCTGTAATATTTTAATATCTTCGTAGTAAATCAAAACTGTTTACGATGTTAAACATTAGTGAGATTGTCCGAAGAATCGAAGAGGTTAGAAGCAACCACCAGCTCTCTGCTGCAGGTTTCGCTTCCAAAATTGGAGTGCAACGTTCCGCAATGTCACACATACTCTCTGGTAGAAATAAACCCAGTTTAGAATTCTTGATGAAGATTTATGAAGCTTTTGACGAAGTTGGATTGGATTGGCTTGTATTGGGTACTCGTTCTACTACTCCACCAAAGCAGGATCAAGATTTATTTCCTTCTCTTGAAGAAGAGAAAGACCACTCTACAATTTCTCAAGAGACTGTTTCAATCTCTAAAAAAACTGAAATTGAAAATCCATTTTCAAATCAATCTGAAGAAAGTGAATCTCCCAAAGAAATCATTTATCTTTACAACGATGGAAGTTTTGAAAGGTTTGTCCCTAAAAAATAGCATTTTTACGTCGATCTGCTTTGGATCATTATTCTTTTATTCCTGCTACTCTGTTGAACGAGATTGTAAAAAGTTTCATATAGGCTCATTTGAATTCAGCACCCTGATTAACGGAGAAATCAAAACGTCTTATTTTACCCGAACGGAGGAACTTGAAATAGAAAGCTACCAAGGTAAGATTGATTCAGCAAGCATTCGTTGGGTCAACGATTGTGAATGTATTCTAACCAAACTCAACCCCATTTCTAACCAAGACAAACGTCCGGTCCAAATTAAAATACTTTCTACTGATGCCAATACCTATAGTTTTGAGTATTCATTGGTTGGAAAAACGAACAACAAGCAGCGAGGAACCATCCAAAAAACCAACTAGATCATGGAATCTTTCTTTAGCACGGAGATTTTGTCGGCCCTATTGACACTTACTTTTTTAGAAATTGTTCTTGGAATTGACAATATTCTTTTTGTTTCAATCATTGCCGGAAAACTAACAGGTAAGCAACAAAAAAAAGCAGTTAGAATTGGATTGGCTATGGCAATGATCCTCCGCTTGTTACTTTTGTTGGGTATTTCTGTTTTGATGCGAATGCAGGCCACCTGGATAAAATTGGATAACCCCATCATTCAGGCTGAAATTTCGGGCCAAGCCATTATTCTATTTTTGGGAGGTTTATTTCTTTTGTATAAAAGTACCAAAGAGATCTACGAAAAGGTTGAGTTAAAAGAAGATCAAAACATTCATCTTCGAGGCCAAACTTCGTTGACCAAAGCTGTTTTGCAAATAACATTGATCAATCTGGTTTTTTCTGTGGATTCCATATTGACGGCACTGGGAATGAGTAACGGTCTACCCCACGCCGGCATGGTAATGGGAACAGCCATTGTGGTATCGGTTTTGATCATGATGTTGTTTGCTCACCCAGTGGGTGATTTTGTTAATCAACACCCGTCTCTTCAAGTATTAGGACTTTCTTTTCTTTTATTAATTGGATTTATGCTATTAGCAGAAGCAGCTCATTTGTCCCATACTGAAATATTGGGCCAAACAGTGGGGTCAATCCCCAAAGGCTATCTTTATTTCGCTATTGCTTTTTCACTGGGAGTGGAGTTCATCAATATGAAGTTGAGAAAAAAACCATAAACATTATAGGTTTAGCTTGATTTGTGAATCCTCATCATCTCCATTCAATTCTTCTAAATCATTGACTTCTATTTCCTCAACGGGCCCTTCGTTATCGTCATAGGGCAAAGCTTCCTTGAGTACTATGTTTTTAATTTTTTGTTGGGTCAGTTGGTTACCCAAAGCTTTAAAACCCTTGACGGCTATGAATTCTTCGGCATTGACTTCCATTGGTGGAATGGGGTCTTTGTCTCTTGGTTTTACGAAGTTGACCGTTATCAACGGGCGCCAATCGGTATTGAGGAAAAGTAACTCCCCTTCGGGCTTGATGAACTGATCTTCCTTGGTTTCGGTTTCAATTAAGAATCTTTTGATAAAATACCTTTGTTTTTCTTGGTCAAAATAGACTGCTGTAATGGGTTTGTTGGGAGCCCATTTCTCAATACAAATCAACTGCTCGTCAAAATGTAATGTCAATTCAGGAATCACCACCTTAGCATTTCCCTGCTTATTGATCAGTAATATTTTATCTTCTCCTTTAAAAGCACCGAGTAGAGTGCCCCTCTCATCGGTATTAAGTCTTTTGATGGTTTGGTCGAACCATATTTTTCTAGGCTTGAGTGTGGAGACTCCTTTTTCTTTGAGTTCTACACGGAGGATGTTGTATTTGGTAACGGTATTACCTCTTACGCCTCTACCTTTGATTTGTAAATCGGCGAAATCTAGGTCCCATTTGAGTTTTTTGACTTTTCCTGTATTTCTTAAAAGTATGGTCACCACCTCAGCTTCTCCATTGGGATTGGCCGTAAAATACAA
>JABGSU010000066.1 GCA_018647605.1 Flavobacteriaceae bacterium
CTTGCGATTTGGTCAAGACTTTTTTGGGGATTTATTTGTATTCACAAAATCTAATGGAAAAGTCTATAAAGTGATTGATTATAAGTAATTTAGATTCCTGTTAACAATTTGTGTTGTCCAAATTCTGGGTATATATTGAGATATACAATAATAATGGAGACAGAACTTTTACTAATATCACTTATGAAAGTATGGATGTTAGTGAATGGAATTTCAGAAATAAAAGATCAGTCGAAACTGTAGATATTTTCTTATTTTATGATTTAGCGATAGTTGATATTTATAATAATGGGGATTTCGGTATTATGGCTCACACTATAAATTACAAAAGTTTTAGACTTAAAGAAACTAATGCATCTGGCGTTGATTCCTATAGATATTAAACAAATATTGGATCTAATTTTCATTGGAGAAATGACGGTGGATTCATTACACTTAGTTATAACAAAAGGGATTATGAAAATTAGGGCTGAACTTTAAATATTTTTTATGTATAATGATTAATGTATTGATTTTACCAACTTGGATTGGTAGGGCTGATGGTCAAAAGTATTTGGTCTGACTGTTGTTCCGGTGGTCAGTGTGATCGGATTTTTGTCCTTTTCCCCAAAAACCACTTCGATCAATGAAGCAGTAAACCCCTCCCCTTCAGGAATTCTAACAGCATATGCTCCTGAGTCTTGAAGGGGTAAATCCGATTTTTTCCATGACTTGCCAATTTCCCATATCCTAAAATCTCTATGTTTCGGATTGTTTGCCTGCCAAAGGGATATCTTGTAGGATTCATCAGAATCAATCTGAACATAAATACTGTCACTATCGATTTTCCAATCCATATCAGGCATGGGGTTTTTCCGGATAAGGCGATGATAGAAGGAATAAACGTTTTGCGACCTATAACTCCCTGCCAATCCATGATTGCCATTGGGCACGTAATGAAGGTATTTTGCACCTGGTAACTGATCCCAATAAAACTGCCAAGAATCGGGTAAAAAGAATTCGTCTATGGTGCCATTGACAATCAATTTGGGTATTATGAATCGTTCCTTAAATTCATAGGGTTCCACCAAATCCATTAGACGATCAAAGGCTGAAGTTCCTATCCAATCCATAATCCCTAAATCAACATAGTTCTTTACTGCAGGCGACCAGTCGCCATAGGCCTTATAATGATGCTCAAAAGAGGGCACTATATTGAGTAAATCGATCACCAAAGGAGCTATACCCATTACCCTATCGTCCACTGCTGCAGTTGTCCAAGTGGTCCACCCTCTTTTTGAAGCCCCCGAAACAAAAAAGTTTTTGGTCGCTTGGCTACTGTTTTTGGTAATCTCCTCTATCACATCCATCGCTCTTACAACGGCCCTTGTCATAGGAAACCTGGACAACCATAACCTGTCCTTATCTTTAGCTCCTTGGGACAAAAACTTTTTCCATCCATAAGCTATGATATCATCTTCATAACGATCTGTACTGTCTGTTCCCATGAAGTTGAGGGGCTGAAAGGGGACGTTACTGATATGAGCAATCACAGACTGAGTCTTTAGCGATTGTTCAATAGCAATGGTATCTAGATAAATTTTATTGTCGTTACTGGAACCACCACCAACAAACAATAGTGCATCGGAAGAGGCCATTTCATTTGGAACTACTACGTCCACCCAATGCCACCAAAGGGTTTGATTCACTTCCGCTTCAGTAAGCCAACGACCCGAAGTCATTTTGATGTGATATAGGGTATAGGCCTGATCTACTATAGAGTCGGAAATTTGGTAGGTGAAATCAGTTCCTTTTTCACTTACATATTGCTTTAAAAGATCGATTGGTGGATTTTCAGTTAGTTTTGGCACATTCTGAGTGCATGAACTGAGAAGGATCAGAATCAATAGGTTACTGAGGAAAAGGCTTTTATAAAAAGTGAAAAAATGTTTTTGCATGTATAAAAATTACAACAAAAGTTTTAAATTATGAACTCTGATTTAGAACAGAAGTCTAACACTACTTTTGTAACTTAAATTTATGATTTTTAAAACTATTTCCGCATCAAAACCGTGGTTTTAAAATTCAAATTCTAGTTTTTAATTAAATTTTCTTAATTTTTGACAATTATGAATAATCCACTAACCATCAAAATTATTTTAACTTTTCTCCACAAAAACCTCCTGGTTTTAAGTGTATTGGGAGGGCACTTTTTTGCTCAAGGGCAAGCAAAAATCATTCAAAAACAGAACATTTTTCCGCTACAAACTCAGCATGTACATAGCAGCTCTATGATTGAATTGACCAATGGAGACCTGTTGAGTTGCTGGTTTCAAGGTTCTGGAGAAAGAAAAGCCGATGATGTCAAAATCATGGGTTCTCGGCTCAAAAAAGGAGCCAAAAAATGGGAAGAACCTTTTATAATGTCCGATACTCCTGGTTTTCCCGATTGTAATCCAGTGTTATTTCTCAATCAAAAAAATGAATTATTCTTGTTTTGGTTGGTCATAAAAAGCAATCGATGGGAA
>JABGSU010000067.1 GCA_018647605.1 Flavobacteriaceae bacterium
GGGGTCCATGCTATTGACCAATATCTCCACCGAACACTTGATCGGGATGAATGGCTCTTCCTATAAAAACGGTTTTATTATAATTGCTTGGGAGGTGACCTCTGCTTTGGCACTCATTTTAACTGCTGTATATTTTGTTCCCAAATACCTTAAAATGGGATTGACTACTATCCCCCAATTTCTCGAAAATCGCTTCGATGGATTCACCCGTTCCTTGGTTGCTTTCTTCCTGATGATTTCATTTATTGTTACTCTTTTACCAATAGTATTGTATACAGGCGCAATCAATTTGGAAAGTATTTTCAACGTCTCCGAATTACTCGATGTATCCCAAGACCAAGGGATGAACATCACCATTTGGGCCATTGGTTTGATCGGTTCCTTCTACGCTATTTTTGGGGGACTCAAAGCCGTAGCTATATCTGACACCCTTAATGGTTACGGTCTTTTGATTGGGGGCTTGGCCATTCCTTTTTTGGCATTGCTCAGCATTGGAGATGGAAACCCTATGGAGGGACTCATCAAGGTATACCAAAACGCACCCAAGAAATTTAATGTCATTGGCGCGAAAGACTCCGTAATGCCTTTTGAAGTTCTTTTCACTGGACTTATCATCAATCAAATTTACTTTTGGTGCATGAATCAGATGATCATACAACGTGCCTTAGGAGCTAAAAACCTTAAAGAAGCCCAAAAGGGACTTTTACTCACTGGACTACTCAAGATATTGGTTCCTTTAATCATTATCCTGCCTGGGGTCATTGGCTTTTACTACTATGGTGATTTATTCTACGACCGTCAAGATATGATCTACCCTGAGCTCATCAAAAGAGTTTTACCTGTGGGCTTTGTGGGCATCTTTGCTGCTGTAGTTATGGGAGCGGTTTTAAGCACTTTCAACAGTGTTTTGAACAGTGCTGCTACCATTTTCAGTATCGACATTTTCAAACGTCATATCGATCCTAAGGTAAGCGATGCCCGATTGGTTAAAATTGGAAAAACCACCTCCGCTGTTTTGGCCCTATTTGCAATTACCGTAGCGCCTATGGTCGCCAATGCTCCCGATGGGTTGTATCAGCTGCTTCAACAACTCAACGGTATTTTCTTTATTCCCATTGCCTCTATAATGTTGGCGGGTTTTTTCCTACCAAATATTTCCGCCTTGGCAGCCAAAGCAGCTCTATGGGTTGGCTTAGCTTTTTACATTGGGTGTACCATTATCTTTAAAGTCGATCTGCATTTTGTTCATATTTGGGGTATCGAATTTATCCTTAATATGACTGTAATGGGGGTGATCTCTTATTATATTCCTAAGGAAAAACCATTTGAAATTAAAGATTTGCAAATTGTAGAAATGACTGGATGGAAATACACAAAGAGCTTTTCGGCTTTTTTGGTTGTGGCAACCCTTTTTATCTATATTCTTTTGGGAAACTTTAGCACCTAGTAATTAAATAACTATCTTTTTGATTGAATCGCATTACTAAATCATGAACTGCAGCACTAAGAAAAGCCAATAATACACTGAAGATGAATCCGTAAAAGACTAGATTAGATCCCATATCCGATTCAACAAATCTGAGGATTGAAGACATACAATGACAGTAAGAAACAAGATCATTAAACTTCTAAAGACTTCAAATAAGGTTGAGAATATCTTCTATGTATCTGAAAGAGATAAAGGAGATTATAACAATCTCCATGCTTACACGCTTATAGGAACTAACACTGATATGCCCTACAAAGAAGTTAAATATGGTCTTGGTAATATTTCTGTTGTAGATTATCAGCCTATCTATTATAGTGAATATGTCTATGAGTATGTATCCAAGCATATAGGAAAAAACGCTGACTAAGAGTTTGTATTAAAAGTATCAAAAAACAGATAAAAATGAACAAAGACGACCAAAAAGAAGTCAAAATTGATTAAAAAAGGCTAAAAAGAGACAAAAATGGTATTTTTTATTTTAATGGTTGATGCAATTTTCTTTACCTAGTTTAAAGCGATTTAACTGCTTTTA
>JABGSU010000068.1 GCA_018647605.1 Flavobacteriaceae bacterium
AAGGGTGTCATTGTATCTGGTGTCCCCTAAAAAGGTGGCGTTGATTCGATAGAGTTCCAAAGTTCCATCAAAATAATCAGCCAAAAGGCCTTCAAAATCTGGGTTGTGTTGATTTTTTGTGGGTATATTGCAAGCTAAGAAAGGGATTAATAAAAATAATTTGAGGAAATTTTTCATGATATGATTTATTTAATTCATAACAAATTACAAATTCCTCCTAAATAGTTTTTCTAGCCCTTTCGCTTTTCTAGTACAGCCCCAATGTCCTTTAGGCTTTTACCTTTAGATTTGAGTAAAATAAGATAGTGGAAAAACAAGTCTGAAGCTTCTTCCATAAACAACTCTTCCCTATCAGCAATGGCTTCAATAACGGTCTCTACAGCCTCCTCGCCTACCTTCTGAGCAATTTTATCAACTCCTTTATCGAATAAGCTACTCACATAGCTCCCCTTTTGGGGTTGATTTTTTCTATTTTCTATCACTTTTTCCAAGTCGTCAATGAAAGAAAATTCCGATACATTCTCTTCCTCCCAACAAGTATCTGCTCCTGTATGGCAAGTAGGTCCCACTGGAACGGCAAATACTAATAAAGCATCTTTGTCGCAATCGACTTTCACAGATTTGAAATTTAAAAAATGACCACTTTCTTCACCCTTGGTCCAAAGTCGTTGTTTACTCCTGCTAAAAAAAGTAACCTTACCAGAGGATTGGGTTTTTTCCAATGCTTCTTGGTTCATATAGCCTAACATCAGTACTTTTAATGTATTGACATCTTGGACTATGGCAGGTAAAAGTCCGTTGGGATCTTTGTTAAAGTCTGCTGTTTTCATTTGACAATTCTTGTAGCGATTTTTTCTTTTTTTAATAATATTTTAAGTTCTGGAATAGCGATCTCACCAAAGTGAAAAACACTGGCCGCCAGCGCAGCATCGGCTTTTCCTATTTTAAAGGCATCCACAAAGTGCTGAACATTACCTGCCCCACCAGAGGCAATGATGGGAATGTTGACCGTATCGGCCAATTCAGCCAGAGCAACATTAGCAAATCCATTTTTAGTACCGTCATGATCCATCGAAGTAAAAAGTATTTCTCCAGCTCCACGTATTTCAACTTCTCTAGCCCACTCGTTCAGGTCTATAGGAGTTGCGACCTTCCCTCCTACCAAATGCACTCGCCAACGGTTTTCTATTTTTTTAGCATCAACGGCTACCACCACACATTGGCTACCAAAAGCATCGGCTAATTCATTGATCAACTCGGGTCGTCGAACTGCTGCCGAATTGATAGAAACCTTATCGGCTCCATTACGAAGTAATATTCTAGCATCTTCCACACTGCTAATTCCTCCCCCTACAGTAAAAGGAATATCAAGGGCGGCTGCCACTTTCAGCACTAAATCAGCTAGGGTTTTTCTTTTTTGTTCAGTGGCCGAAATATCCAAAAAAACCAACTCATCAGCTCCCTCTTGGGTATAGCGAGTAGCCAATTCTACTGGATCACCAGCATCACGCAAATCAACGAAATTGACTCCTTTTACCGTTCGTCCGTCTTTGATGTCTAAGCAAGGGATAATTCTTTTTGTCAGCAAAATTCAAGTGTTTTTTACAATATACGTTTCTAAACTTTTCAAGCTTATTCTTTTTTCATAAATCGCTTTTCCGATAATTACACCTTCGCATCCTAATTCCGCCAATTGGGGTAATTCGGATATATCAGAAACACCACCAGAAGCGATCAAATTTACAGGACCACATTTATCTAATAAGGTTTTATATAGGTCAAAAGCAGGCCCTTCTAACATACCATCTTTACTAATATCAGTACAGATTACATATTTTACACCTTCTTTTTTATACCCATTAATAAAGGGTACTATTTTTTGGTCTGAAGTTTCGGTCCAGCCACTTACCGCAATATGGCCTCCCTTTACATCAGCTCCTAAAATAATTTTCTCACTGCCGAAATGACATAACCATTGTTTGAAGACATCAACTTCCTTGACAGCAATACTCCCAACTGTAATTTGATTAGCACCGCATTCAAAAGCAGTTTTTAAATCTACATCCGATTTTAGACCGCCTCCAAAATCGATTTTTAATCCTGTTTGAGTAGCCAATTGTTCCAATACTTTATGGTTGACAATGCTTTTGGCTTTAGCGCCGTCCAAATCTACAACGTGTAAATATGAAACGCCATTGTCTTCAAAGGCTTTAGCGACTTCCAAAGGATCTTCATTATAGATTTTTTGAGTTGCATAATCACCTTTGGTTAAGCGGACACATTTTCCTTCTATGATGTCAATGGCTGGAATGATTCTCATTTCAAAGCTTTAAAAAATTTTCAAGTAGCAACAAACCGTCTTTACTGCTCTTTTCGGGGTGAAATTGTACGCCGTAAAAATTGTCTTTTTCAACAGCGACACTATAAGCACCTGCATAATCGCTTTGAGCGATAGTATTTTCGGTCAAAGGAACAGAATAACTGTGTACAAGGTACATATAGCAATCTTGACTGATTCCTTTAAACAACCCATTTTCGTTATGATTGACAGTGTTCCAACCCATTTGAGGGACTTTTACGGTTTCTGGAAAACGTTTTACTTCTATAGGAATTATACCCAGCCCTTCAGTATTGCCTTCTTCTGTTTTCTCACATAACAACTGCATGCCCAAACAAATCCCCAAAACAGCTTGATTGAGCTGAGGAATCAAAAGATCTAAACCTTTAGATTTTAGTTTATCCATGGCACTTCCTGCCTCCCCTTGTCCAGGAAAAATAACTTTATCTGCAGCAGAAATGTGTTCGGAATCATTTGTAATTAAGGCCTTAACTCCTAACCGCTCCAACGCAAACTGAAGACTTTTAACATTACCAGCATCATAATCTACAATTACCGTTTTCATATCATTCTATTGGTTAAATCGGTCAAATGAAACATTTAAATCATCAATCGACCAGATGATTTGATCTTAATCATTGATATTTTTATAATGTCCCCTTAGTAGAGGGTAAAATCATTTTATCAGCATCTCTTTTGATGGCCATCTTAATGGCTTTTGCAAAAGCTTTGAAAATGGATTCAATTTTATGGTGTTCATTAGTCCCTTCGGACTTGATGTTTAGGTTGGCCTTGGCTCCATCGGCAAAGGATTTGAAAAAATGATAAAACATTTCAGTAGGCATTTGTCCCACCATTTCTCTCTTAAATTTAGCTTCCCAAACCAACCAGCTTCTCCCGCCAAAGTCAAGCGCTACCTGTGTCAGAGAATCGTCCATAGGCAAAGTAAAGCCATAGCGTTCGATACCTTTTTTATCGCCCAATGCTTGGGCAAAAGTTTCGCCCAACGCAATAGCTGTATCTTCAATGGTGTGGTGTTCATCAACCTCTAAATCTCCAATGGTTTTGATATTCAAGTCCACTCCACCGTGACGGGCCAACTGATCCAACATATGATCAAAAAAAGCAATGCCCGTATCAATTTTACTTTTTCCAGAACCATCTAGGTTGAGTTCGATTGATATTTTCGTTTCCTCAGTATTTCGCTCCAAACGCACTGCTCGCTTTTCAAGTAAAAGCATAAGATAAATTTCTTTCCAGCTTTTTGTGGTAAGAGCAATGGTTTGTTCCAAATTAGTATCGGTAACTTCATCAGCACCCAAATCGGCATTATTGTCTATAAAAATACCCTGAGCTCCTAAATTTTTTGCCAATTCCATGTCAGTGAGCCTGTCCCCAATCACATAGGAAGCAGACAAATCATAATTTCGATTATTGAGGTATGCAGTTAACATTCCAGTCCCCGGTTTACGGGTAACGGCCTGCTCCTCTGGGAAAGTTCGATCAATGAATATTTCGGAAAAAACAATCCCTTCGTTGGCAAAAGTTTTGACCAGATGATTTTGATAAGGCCAAAATGCTTCTTCAGGAAAACTATCCGTTCCCAATCCATCCTGATTGGTAACCAAAACCAATTCATAGTCCAACTCCCTCGCTATTTTACCCAAGTATTGGAAAATACTGGGATAAAAAACCAATTTTTCAAAGCTATCTACTTGATAGTCTGAAGGCTCCAGGGTCATAGTGCCGTCTCGGTCGATAAACAATACTTTTTTCATATCAATATTTATAGTATTTCAATTACAGCTAAAATATTATTTAATGGTTTTACAAGCATTAATCAATCGTATGTTTTCTTGGGGCGTACCCACAGTAATCCGCAATGTATTCTCACAGCCCAAAAGCGATGAACGGTTTCTAACGACTATATCTAGAGATAAAAGTTGATCGTATCGCTTTGATGCATTGTCTACCTGAATAAGTAAAAAATTAGCATCACTGGGATATATCTTATTTACGAAATCAATATTCAATAGTTCCTTTTCTAATTTTTGACGTTCGGCTAGTAACTCCTTGACATGTTCTTTGGTTGTGTGTTGGTCATTAAATGAATTAAAGGCCATTTTTTGGGTTAAAACATTGACGTTATAGGGTGGTTTTATTTTGTTGAAATAGTCTATTATTTTCGAATCTGCAATCCCCATACCCAACCGTATTCCAGCCAATCCATAGGCCTTTGAAAAAGTTTGACAAATCATCAAATGAGGATAATCGTCCAAAAATCGAACAGCTGATCCCTTAGTCGAAAAGTCAACATAGGCTTCGTCTACAACAACCAAACCAGAAAATTGATTCAAGAGGTTTTGAATTTGTTCTAATGGAATGGAATTGCCTGTAGGATTATTGGGAGAGCAAACAAAAATAACTTTCGTATTCCCATTTACCTGCTTCATAATTCCTTCCAAATCCAATTGAAAACTTTCATTGAGGGGAACTGTATTGACTTTAACATTATTAAGTTGTGCTAAAACAGTATACATACCATAGGTAGGAGGCAATAGAATAACCTCGTCTTGACCAGGTTCACAAAAGGCACGAAACACCAAATCTAATACTTCGTCACTCCCATTACCCAATAGTATTTGATTGGCTTCCACCCCTTTTATTTTGGCTAAAGTTCTTTTTAGTTTGCATTGTAAAGGATCAGGGTAACGGTTAGCGATGCTTTTATAAGGGTTTTCATTGGCATCCAAAAAAACCTTTTGGGCTTCAAAGTCTTCAAAATCGTCTCTTGCCGAGCGGTAGGGGGCAATTTCCCGAACCATAGGCCTGACCAGTTGTGTTATGTCTATTTTACTCATTTTGAAGCTTATTTAACCGTATGGTAACAGCATTTTTATGGGCTTGTAAGCCCTCTGCATTGGCCATTTCTTCAATAACAGGGCCAAGTTCTTGTAATCCTTTGGCTGAAATTTTTTGATAGGTAATGGCTTTTAAAAAACTGTCTAAATTAACCCCACTGTATTGTCTCACATAACCATTGGTGGGCAGCGTGTGGTTGGTGCCAGAAGCATAATCTCCTGCGCTTTCGGGAGTATAGTTACCAATAAAAACTGAACCAGCGTGTTTGATTTTATCTACGAATTCATCTTCATTTTTCAAACAGACAATTAAATGCTCTGCACCATAAAAATTAGTAAATTTTAAAGCTTCCTCTTCCTGGTCGAAAAATATGATTTTTGAGTTTTTTAAAGCTTCTCGTGCAGTATCTTGACGAGCCAAAACAGTAATTTGTCTGTCAACTTCTGCATCTACTCGATCCATCATTTTAGTGTCTGTAGTAACAAAAAGTACTTGACTGTCAGGGCCGTGTTCAGCTTGGGAGAGCAAGTCGGAGGCTACAAAAGCAGGATCAGCTGAGGCATCAGCTACCACCATCAGTTCGCTAGGGCCAGCAGGCATATCGATGGCTACGGAGTATTGAGTAGCCCATTGCTTAGCAACAGTTACGTATTGATTTCCTGGGCCGAAAAGCTTGTCCACCTTGGGTAAAGTTTCCGTACCTAAGGTCATTCCTGCAATGGCTTGCATTCCCCCTAGCTTGAAAATAGTATCAATACCACATAAATCAGCAGTATAAAGTACTACATCAGGTAATTTACCATTAATATCTGGTGGTGAGCATAATACAACTTTATCACAGCCTGCTACTTGTGCGGGTATAGCCAGCATCAAGACAGTAGAAAACAAAGGGGCAGATCCTCCTGGAATATACAATCCAACTTTTTCAATGGGTAGTTTTTTTTGCCAACAATTGACTCCTTTTTGGGTTTCTACTTTGATTTCATTTGTCTTTTGAGCCCTGTGAAAAAGATGAATATTGTCTTTGGCCTTTTGAATGGCGGATTTCAGCTTTTGTGGCACTCTGACTTTTGCTTCCTCTATTTCGTCAGCACCCACCGAAAGCTTTTTGAGTGTAACCTTATCAAATTTTTCAGTGAAGGCATATAAGGCCTGATCACCTTTTTTAGACACTTCATCAAATACTTCCTTAGCCAGGGGCTCAAGCGAAGTGTAGGAAGCAGAACCTCTTTGACATAAAGTTTCCCATTTTTCTTCTGAAGGATTAATGAAACGCTGCATTACATAACCATTTTTTCGATAGGACAAACCAATATATCTTCAGCGCCAGCTGCCTTAAGCTCTTCGATGACATCCCAAAAAGAAGACTCATCGATTACTGAGTGTAAAGAAGACCATCCTTCTTGTGCCAAAGGTAAAACTGTAGGGCTTTTTAGAACTGGAAGGATCTTACTGATGAGCCCTATCTTATCATTGGGAGCATTCAACAAGATGTATTTTGATTTTTTAGCTCGAAGAACAGTCCCCAAACGAAATCTCAGCTTATTCACTACCTTCCGTTTTTCGGATGATAGCATTGGCGCTTCAACCAATACAGCTTGTGATTCAAAAATTTTGGCGACCTCTTTGAGGTTGTTTTTAAACAGAGTACTACCACTCGAAACGATATCACAAATAGCATCTGCCAATCCTATACTGGGAGCGATTTCCACCGAACCATTGATAATGTGTAAATCAGCCGAAATATTATTTTCTTCCAAAAATTGATTAACGGTATTGGGGTAGGAAGTGGCAATTCGTTTACCTTGGAGTTCTTTGATATTGTTAAAACTCATTTCTTTAGGCACAGCTATAGAAACACGGCATTTGGAAAATCCCAAATTTTCAATGATGTTCAAATCTTTTCCTTTTTCGTGGATTAGATTTTCGCCAATAATGGCCAAGTCTACTACTCCGTCCCTTAAGTATTGTGGAATGTCACCACTTCTTAGGTAGAGTACCTCCATTGGAAAATTTCTGGCAGCAGCTTTAAGTTGATCTTTCCCGTTGTCAATGGAAATACCACACTTTTTAAGCATGCCCAAAGACTCTTCGTTGAGTCTTCCCGATTTTTGAATTGCAATTTTTATCATTATTAAATATATATTATAAAAAAAACCCGTTTGATATTCAAACGGGTTTTGAGTATGGTCAATACATCTCCTTTACCTCATTTGATCGGCGTATATAAAATGTATATGATGTTTTAAATTTTTCATTTTACAAATATAATAATTTTTTCAATTATAAATAAAATCAATATTTATTGTCCACCCAATATGATTGGCATACCATCTTTTCCACTACCTATAACAATGACTTTGGCATTGGGAGAAGTAGAAATTGCTTTGGTAGCTTCGATCCCTTTTTCTTTGAGAATCATATTGGTGATTGAAGCACTAAGGATTCTGTTGGCAGCAGCCTTACCCTCTGCATCAATTCTTTGTTTTTCAGCTTCTTGCTTGGCTTTTTCAATCCGGAACTCGTATTCAAGAGCTTCCTGCTCTTGGATTAATTTTCTTTCGATTCCTTCCTTGATGGCCAGGGGCAAAGAAACGTCTCTTACCAATACTGCATTGAGTTGAATGTGTTGATTTTCAACTACTTTTATTGTTTCCTCATAAATTTCATTCTGAATGGCATCTCTTTTAGTAGAGTACAGTTGTTCTGGGGTATAACGGCCCACAACACTTCTTGCCACGGCTCTGATCTGGGGAATCAAAACAATGTTTACATAGTTTTCACCTTTGGTTTGATGGAGCTGACCCAACTCATTATAAATAGGCTGGTACAATACCGATACATCAAGGGATATTTCCAAGCCATTGGAAGACAATACTTGCATATTCCCTTCGAAGAACTCTTGTTGTTTTACATTATAAATATAAACCTTGTTCCAGGGGGAGATAATGTGAAAGCCTTCTGAAAGCGGAGGTTCATCTGTAACTACTCCCCCTCCAAAGGTTTTAAATAATACGCCAGCTTCTCCATAACCAATATTAATAGAAGATTTCGAGACGAAAATAATCAGCACAAAGGCCAATAGAATAATGGGCAATCCAATTTTAGGTAATTTTTGCATAATAATTTTTTTAAGTTAGCATTCCTCCATCGACTTGAAGGACTTGGCCGGTTATATAATTAGATAAGTCTGAAGCCAAAAAAACACAGGCATTGGCAACATCTTCTGGAGTTCCTCCTCTTTTGAGTGGGATTCCATCGCGCCACTGTTGGACTATTTCTTCCGAAAGCTTGTCAGTCATTTCGGTTTCAATAAATCCAGGAGCGATTACGTTACTTCTGATATTCCTAGAACCCAATTCAAGAGCTATGGCTTTAGAAAACCCAATAATTCCAGCCTTAGAGGCCGCATAATTTGACTGGCCTGCGTTTCCTTTAATTCCCACAACAGAACTCATGTGGATTAATGATCCATGCCTTTGTTTTAAAAAGGTTCGTTGAATAGCTTTGGTCATATTAAAGACAGATTTGAGATTGACTTCAATTACTTTATCAAAATCTTCTTCTCCGATTCGCATCAATAGATTATCCTTGGTAATACCAGCATTGTTAATTAGGATGTCAACACTTTCAAACTCTTCCAAAACTTGATTTACCAAAGCCTGGGCTTGGTCAAAATCGGCAGCATTACTTTGGTAAGACTTTGCCTTTATTCCCAAATCGTTTAATTCCCTTTCAAGTGATTGGGCATTTTCAACGGAACTACTGTAGGTAAAAGCAACATTACACCCATGTTGGGCAAAAGTAAGAGCAATCCCCCTTCCGATTCCTCGGGAAGCACCTGTAATGATAGCCGTTTTGTTTTCCAATAATTTACTCATATAATTATGCTAAAACTTCTGCAACTTTTTTACCAATTTCTGCCGGGGAATCCACAATATGAATACCACAGGATTTCATGATGCTTTTTTTTGCTTCGGCAGTATCGTCCTTTCCTCCTACAATGGCACCTGCATGTCCCATAGTTCTCCCTTTGGGAGCCGTTTCTCCAGCAATAAATCCAATCACGGGTTTTTGATTGCCATTTTCCTTGATCCAATGCGCAGCATCCGATTCCAATTGTCCTCCAATTTCCCCAATAACCACTATTACCTCTGTTTCAGGGTCATTCATAAACAATTCAACCGCATCACGGGTGGTAGTTCCAATTATAGGATCACCTCCAATTCCAATGGCTGTTGTGATTCCCAATCCCTGCCTGACCACTTGGTCTGCAGCTTCATAGGTCAATGTTCCTGATTTAGAAACAATACCGACATTTCCTTTTTTAAATACAAAACCTGGCATGATCCCTACTTTTGCTTCTTCAGGGGTAATGACCCCTGGACAATTGGGACCAATGAGAGTGCAGTTTCTTTTTTTGATATAATCCGAAACTTTTGTCATATCTGCAATAGGAATACCTTCGGTAATGGCAATAATGACTTTTATTCCAGCTTTGGCAGCTTCCATAATGGCATCGGCTGCAAATGCGGGCGGAACAAAAATGATAGATGTATCGGCTTGTGCTTCCTTAACAGCTTGTGCCACCGAATTAAAAACAGGCTTATCCAGATGCGTTTGCCCCCCTTTCCCGGGAGTAACACCCCCTACTACTTGAGTTCCATAGGCAATCATTTGCTCTGCATGGAAGGTTCCCTCACTTCCCGTAAAGCCTTGTACAATTATTCTGGACTCCTTATTTACTAATACACTCATCTCACTTATTTGGTTATATAAAAATATGTTATTTATTAGGCTTAGTAGGTTAATATTGGGTTATTCTTTAATCCTTTCTTGATAATTTCCTTTTACCGTATCAACTTTGATTTTATCCCCTTCATTAATGAAAAGTGGTACATTTATTTTGGCACCTGTTTCAACCGTCGCAGGCTTTGTAGCATTGGTAGCAGTATTTCCTTTAACACCCGGCTCTGTATGGGTTACCTCAAGAATAACATTGGCTGGCATGTCTACTGACAAGGGCAAACCGTCCTCTGAATTGATAGAGATAGTTACAATTTCTCCTTCTTTCATCAACCCAGGATTGTCAATTGAATTTTTGTTGACTACAATTTGGTTGTAATCATCTACATTCATAAAATTAAAATCCTCTCCTTCACCATAGAGGTATTGGAATTTATTGGTTTCAACCCGAATATCATCAATCTTATTACCTGCGGAAAAAGTATTGTCCACGACCTTACCCGAAGTCACACTCTTGAGTTTGGTTCTGACAAAGGCAGGACCTTTTCCAGGTTTGACATGAAGGAATTCAATTATTTTATAAATATCGTTATTGAATTTGATACACAATCCTTTTCTAATGTCGGAAGTAGATGCCATAGGTTGAGTTGTTTAATTTTTTTGGAAATAACCTTTCATAATTCCTCTTTGTGAATTTCTAATGAATTGTAAAATTTCATCTCTTTCGGGAGAGGCAACCATTTCGGCTTCTATGATATCAACAGCTTGACTGTTATTCAATTTTTTTTGATATAGGTTTCTGTAAATATTCTGAATCTCAGTAATTTTTTCTAAGGTAAACCCTCTTCTTCTCAAACCAACAGAATTGATCCCTACATAAGAGAGGGGTTCTCGAGCGGCTTTAACATAGGGAGGTACATCTTTTCTTACCAATGATCCACCAGCAATAAATGCGTGATCGCCAATGGTAGAGAATTGATGGACGGCAACCAATCCTGCCAAGATTACGTGATTGCCAATGGTAATGTGTCCTGCAAGAGTACTGTT
Organism: Flavobacteriaceae bacterium; assembly: GCA_018647605.1. Lineage (GTDB taxonomy): Bacteria > Bacteroidota > Bacteroidia > Flavobacteriales > Flavobacteriaceae > UBA8316. Next base: position 10,994 of record JABGSU010000068.1, read on the forward strand.
GTTTGAAAAAATACAATTATTCCCAATAAAACAATCGTGAGCAACATGACAATACGCCATAATCAGACAGTCATTGCCAATTTTGGTCAATTGTCGATCGGAAGTACCCCGATTGATAGTGACACACTCTCTTATAGTGGTATTGTCCCCAATAACGACTAAAGTATCCTCTCCTTCAAATTTTAAATCTTGAGGGACAGCAGCAATTACAGCTCCGGGAAAAATGCTGCAATTTTTACCTATCCTAGCTCCTTCCATAATGGTTACGTTGGAACCAATCCATGTTCCTTCACCAATTTTGACATTTTTGTCAATGGTAGTGAAAGGTTCAATAACTACATTCTTTGCTACTTTAGCTTCGGGATGTATATATGATAAAGGTTGCTTCATTATGATTATTTACGTTTGATAATTTGAGCCATAAGTTCACCTTCGGTCATTAGCTTGTTATTCGCGAAAATCATTCCTCTCATATGGCAAATTCCTCTTCTGATGGGAGATATTAATTCTAATTTAAGAACCAAGGTGTCTCCTGGTTTTACGGGTCTTTTAAATTTAACATTATCCATTTTCATGAATAAAGTAAGGTAGTTTTCAGGATCTGGAACCGTATTGAGCAGAAGCACCCCCCCCGCTTGTGCCATGGCTTCTATTTGCAAAACTCCTGGCATAACAGGGGCACCAGGAAAATGACCCACAAAAAAGGGCTCGTTCATGGTGACGTTTTTAAGACCAATCACATGAGTTTCGGACAACTCAAATATTTTATCTACCAAAAGAAATGGGGGTCTATGTGGCAACATTTTTATGATGTCGTTGACATCCATTAACGGTTCTGAATTGATGTCAATTTTGGGAGCATTATGACGTCTTTCTTGTTTAATGATCTGGGATAACTTCCTCGAAAAGTTAGCATTTACCTTGTGGCCGGGCTTGTGAGCAAAGACCTTACCTCTTATTGGAACTCCTACCAATGCTAAATCTCCAATTACATCCAACAACTTATGACGAGCCGCTTCATTGGAAAAATGAAGGCTTAAATTATCCAATATACCATTTGGTTTTACTGCAATTTTGTCTTTTCCGAAGGCTTCCTTCAACCGAACCATATTACTTTCAGACAGAGGCTTGTCTACATAAACAATTGCATTATTTAAATCTCCTCCCTTAATCAAACCATTTTCCAAAAGGGTTTCCAATTCGTGTAAGAAGCTAAAGGTTCTAGAAGGCGCAATGTTTTCTTTAAATTCACTTATCGTATCCAAAGAAGCATTTTGTGTCCCCAATACTTTGGTTTCAAAATCAACCATTGTTGTAACTTGGTATTCATCGGAGGGAATTAAAGTAATTTCACTACCCGATTCTTCATCTTTGTAAGAAATTAACTCTGTTACAACATATTCGTATCTGAGTTTACTTTGTGTCTCTACCCCCACAGACTCAATGGCTTCAACAAAAAACTTTGACGAACCGTCCATGATAGGTGATTCGGCAGCATCTAACTCAATATAACAATTATCCACTCCCATACCGACCAATGCAGCCAATACATGCTCAGATGTTTGGATTTTGGCACCATCTTTTACAAGATTGGTCCCTCGATCTGTATTGTTAACGTATTGTATGTCCGCTGGAATTTCAACAGGAGGGTTTAAATCTGATCTAACAAAAATAAAGCCAGTGTCTTCTGGTGCTGGTTTAAAAGTAAGCTTAACTAAATTTCCTGTGTGAAGACCTACTCCATCAAGCGTTACTTTGTCATTAAGCGTTTTTTGATAAGAATTTTTTTTAATCATAGGTTAAGTTTTTTGATAATTCGGTTTAAATCCTTCACCAAATTGGGTAGGTTTTTGAAATAGACATAAGACTTATTGTAAGCGTTGTATGAAAAGGCTGGGGTGCCCTGAATTTTTGAATTTTCCT
>JABGSU010000007.1 GCA_018647605.1 Flavobacteriaceae bacterium
AATTTTAACCCCAAACTCAGCCAGATCTGCCAACAGCTCTTCCGAACCATTAATGATAGCAGAGAGAACCTCGGCTGGTATTTTATTTTTATTTCTACCGATGGTTGAGGACAACAAAATATCGTTGGTTACCCCAACACAAAGCAGATCATCTATATTCATGATCAGCGCATCTTGTGCGATTCCTTTCCATACGGAGAGGTCTCCAGTTTCCTTCCAATAAGCATACGCTAAAGAACTTTTAGTTCCTGCTCCATCAGCGTGCATCACCAAACAATGTGCTTCACTCCCTGTCAGATAGTCAGGAACGATTTTACAAAAGGCTTTAGGATACAAACCTTTGTCTATGTTTTTGATGGCTTTGTGGACATCCTCTTTTTGTGAAGAAACTCCCCTAAGGTGATATCTTTTGTCGCTCATTTTTTTTATTGAATTTCAAATTTAACACTATTACCAAAACCCTTTAGGCTTGATCAGTTTTTTTATCAGCGACAGAATAACAGTTCACGATATTTGGCTAATGGCCAAAGATTGTCGTCGACCACCAATTCCAGCTTATCACAATGATATCGAATGTCAACCAAATAGGGCAAAACTTTATCACAATAGGCAGAAGCTTTCAGGAATTCATCATTAATTTCATTTAATTGTTTACGGATTTCAACCATTTTAAAAATTCCTTTGTTGATTTCTTCAATATGGCCTGAAATTCGTTCAATGATTTTAATTTGAACATCTGCAAGCTTTTTAAAATCACTACCATAAATCTCCTTTAAACCGTTTACATTTTGAATAAGAATATTTTGATATTTAATTCCTGTGGGAATGATATGGTTTCGTGCAATATCCCCCAATGTTCGAGACTCTATTTGAATACGCATGATATATTCTTTCAAGTCAACGATATACCTGGCATTGGCTTCCCGATCAGAAAGAACTTTGGTTTGCTCAAAAAGAGCAATACTTTTCTTGCTAACAAAAGCTGTCAAAGCTTGTGGGGTGTTTTGATTATAACTCAGTCCGCGTTCCTTTGCTTTTTTCTTCCATTCTTCACTATATCCATCTCCTTCAAAAAGTATATTCTTGATGCCTTTAAGGTTATCCCTGAGCGCGTTGAAAATCGCATCATCTTTTTTCATTTCTTTTTTATCGATCAATGCTTCGACCTCCTTACCAAATTTTTCTAACTGCTGAGCTACTGCCGCATTGAGAACAGTAATTGATTTTGCACAATTAGACTTAGATCCCACTGCCCTAAACTCAAACTTATTTCCAGTAAAAGCAAAAGGCGAAGTCCGGTTTCTGTCAGTATTATCCAAAAGAATTTCGGGAATCTTCCCAATCACATTAAGTTTAAGGTCTGTTTTTTCCTCAGGAGAAAGTTTTCCTTTGGATACATTTTCGAGATCTTCCAAAACAGCAGTCAATTGCTTGCCTATAAATACCGAGAGTATGGCAGGTGGTGCTTCGTTAGATCCTAACCTGTTATCGTTACTGGCGCTGGCTATGGAGGCACGCATCAAGGCTTCATGAGATAAGACTGCTGCTATGGTATTGATGAAAAAAGTGAGAAATTGAAGATTGCTCATCGGTGTTTTACCGGGGCTCAATAAATTGATCCCTGTATTGGTGGACAGTGACCAGTTATTGTGTTTACCCGAGCCATTAATTCCTTCAAAAGGTTTTTCATGAAACAACACTATAAAGTCATGCTTTGAGGCTACTTTACGCATCAAATCCATAACCAAAGAATTGTGGTCAACAGAGAGGTTGGCTTCCTCATAAACAGGAGCCAATTCAAATTGACCAGGGGCAACCTCATTGTGTCGCGTCTTTAGTGGAATACCCAATTGAATGGCTTCATATTCCAATTCTTGCATATAAGCGATAACACGAGGAGGAATAGATCCAAAATAATGATCGTCTAGCTGCTGACCTTTGGAGGGTTGATGCCCTAAAAGTGTTCTGCCAGTAATGGTCAAATCTGGTCTAGAAGCGGCCAATGACTTATCTACCAAGAAATACTCTTGTTCCCAACCAAGGGTTGCATTGACTTTGGTTACATTTTTATCGAAATACTTACAAATGTCAGTTGCAGCATTGTCTAATGATTGAATGGATTTAAGCAGTGGTGTTTTATAATCCAGTGCCTCACCCGTATAAGAAACAAAAATCGTAGGAATACAGAGGGTTTTGCCCAAAATAAATGCTGGTGATGTGGGATCCCAGGCTGTATAACCTCTGGCTTCGAAAGTATTTCTAATACCACCGCTAGGAAAACTAGATGCATCGGGTTCTTGTTGTACCAATTGACTGCCATCAAAATTCTCCATAGGCTTGCCCGAAGCATGAAGGTCAAAAAAAGCATCGTGTTTTTCAGCTGTTCCTCCCGTCAGCGGCTGAAACCAGTGGGTATAGTGGGTTACTCCTTTGGATAAAGCCCAAGCTTTTAGGGAAGCAGCAATTTGATCTGCCAAATTACGGTTGATCTTAGATCCTTTATTAACAGCATGAGCAATTTGATAGAATGCCTCTTTATTGACATAATCTTCGAGCGTAGATTGTGTAAATACATTACTAGCAAAAAGAGAGGAATATTTTTCATCGTTTTGAAAAAGTCGGGGTTGCTTATTAAAAAGGTTTTCTAAACTTTTTTTTCTTAGGGAATTCATGAGCAAACAAGTTTTGGACGTTCAAACAAAGATAAATGATAAATGAAAAATTTTAGAAAACTGTCCGTAAATTTTAGGAAAATGAAAATATACCCTAAAAAAATTACCGTCTTCACAAAAATGAATCATATATTTTATAATTAACACCCCAAAAAGGGGTGGTATTGACAAGAAATTTTATTTTTACTGCATTGAAAACATAAAATTAATTATATGAGTAAGTCTAAATTGGAATACATTTGGTTAGATGGTTACAAACCAACGGCCAATTTGCGTAGCAAAACAAAAATTGTAGGTGACTTTAGTGGATCACTAGATGATTGTCCTTTGTGGTCATTTGACGGTTCTTCAACTCAACAAGCAGAAGGAAATTCTTCCGACTGCCTATTGAAGCCTGTCGCGATTTATCCAGATCCAGATCGAAAAAACGGATACTTGGTTATGACTGAAGTTTTAAATGCTGATGGTACTGCCCACGTTTCAAATGGAAGAGCCACGATTGATGATGATGACAATGATTTTTGGTTTGGATTTGAGCAAGAGTATTTCCTGTGGGATCCCGAAACCAATCTACCTTTAGGTTTTCCAAAAGATCAAACTCCTCAAGGTCAATTCTACTGTTCTGCAGGTGCCAAAAATGCCTTCGGAAGAGAAATGATCGAAGAACATCTAGAGCAATGTTTGGAAGCAGGCATCAATATTGAAGGAATCAACGCTGAAGTGGCCTCTGGACAATGGGAATACCAATGTTTCTCCAAAGGAGCTAAAGAAGCTGGAGATCAAATCTGGATTTCTAGATACTTGTTAGAGCGTTTAGGTGAAAAATATGGATTGGCCATCAACTGGCATCCAAAACCTCTTGGAGCTACAGACTGGAATGGTTCTGGAATGCATGCCAACTTCTCGAATGAAACCCTTAGAACATGTGGCTCTAAAGAAACTTATGAAAAAATATGTGAAGCTTTCCGTCCTGTAGTCAAAGAACACATTGATGTTTACGGAGCTTATAACGATCAACGTCTTACGGGTGATCACGAAACGCAATCCATTAATGAATTCAGTTTTGGTGTTTCCGATCGTGGAGCCTCTATCAGAATTCCCATCATGACATTAGAACAAGGATGGAAAGGATGGTTGGAAGACAGAAGACCAGCTTCTAACGGTGATCCTTATCAAATTGCGAGTAGAATCATCAAAACTGTCAAGTCCGCAAAAATTTAATACTACTATATTTATTTAAATCGCTAATATTTTGACGTATTAAATCCCGCTTTTTGGCGGGATTTTTTTTTAAATAAACAAGGGGAGAATAAATACGAAGTAAAGACAAATCAAAACCAGACCATCCATCCAACCCAGTCGAGTTCCTTTGGGAAAAAACACCAACGGTAGAACAAGGAAAGAAATTCCAAACATCCACCAAATGTCATTGCTCAATAAACCTGTGTCTTGAATCTCTACTGGAGAGATCATAGAGGTAATCCCCATAACAGCAAGTATATTGAAAATATTAGACCCAATAAGATTACCCAGAGAGATAGCTTTTTCTTTATTAATGATGGCAATGATAGAAGCTGAAAGTTCTGGAATACTCGTACCCAACGAGACAATAGAAACACTGATGATTCGTTCACTTACCCCAAGGCTTTGCGCCAAGCTCACTGCTCCTTTGATCAAGGTTTCCGATCCCAACCACAGAGAAAATCCTCCAAGTAACAAATAGGTTATGGTCTTTGATACTTCTAAAGCTTCATCATCCTCTGGAGCTTCATCCAAAACAGCTTCTTTTTGAAATTTGATCAAATAGACCATGAATAATAGTAATAATACAAATAAAATTGCCCCCTCATAGGCTACCAATTGATTGTCTCCAACCAAGAAAAAGTAAAATAACAGAGTGGCAAAAATCATCATAGGCCAATCTGTTTTATAAAAACTGGAGGTCACATCAATGGGAGAGATGATAATGGTAATAGCCAACACAAAACCCAGATTAGCAATATTGGAACCTACCACATTACCCAAAGCAAGATCGGGATGTCCTCCCACGGCGGACTGAATACTGACAATCAATTCGGGTGCAGAAGTAGCAAACGATACTACCGTCATACCAATAACGATCTTAGGAATAGAAAAACGGAGCGAAAGTGCCACAGCAGATCGCATTAGCCAATCTCCTCCTTTAATTAGAAGGAATATACCAACTGCTAATGCTAATAAAGCCATTGTTTAAATTTGGATAAAGATAGTGTATAGGATTTAAAAAATAGACTTTATTTATTACCTCAAAACACCCAGCCAACCTATTCGTTTTTTTAATATCCTCTAAAAATTATAAATCAATGGCACTCCTTTTTCTACCTCTACTTCAATTTCTTGATTTTGATACATTAACAAGACTTTTTGTGTTACTCTTGAATTTAAGGTGACTTTTTTAAGCATCCCTTTTCCCCACTCCATATCTACAATTATGTTTCCTCTGGCAGTAAGACCGTTAACACTTCCACTGGCCCAAGCTTTGGGTAATGCAGGCAGTAATCGAATCCCCTTTTTTTCGTGAGATTGAAGTAACATTTCGACTACCCCTGAGGTAAATCCAAAATTCCCATCAATTTGAAAAGGAGGGTGGGCATCAAAAAGGTTTTTAAACATTGATTTTTTAAAGAGTAATTGAATGTGCTCATGGGCCATTTCACCATCCATCAATCGAGCGGAACAATTAATAAGCCAAGCCCTACTCCAACCTGTCCCTGCACCTCCATTGTCCAAGCGATAATCTAAGGTTTTTCTCACTGCCTGAAAAAGTGCTGGCTGTTCATCCCTACCGATTTGGTCTCCAGGATGAAAACCATACAAATGTGACATGTGACGGTGACCTGGTTCTAACTCTTGGTATTCTCGATCCCATTCCAAAATTCCACCTTCTTTATCCAGTACAAATCCAGGGCGTAACTTTTGGAGTTGATCCATTATTTTTACGGTCAAGGAGGTTTCAATTCCTAATATTTCACTTGCTTCAAGATAATTGGTGAAAATTTCTCTAATCACTTGTTGGTCCATGGCACTCCCCCTGCAAAGTGCAACCGCCTCTCCTTGATCGTTAATGTACCTGTTTTCGGGAGAGGAAGAGGGTACTGAAATCAGACTTTGATCTCTAGGGTCTTCCACTAACCAATCAGAATAAAATATAGCCACTTGTTCCATAGCGGGGAATGCCCTTTCTCTTAGGAATTTTTTGTCTTGAGTAAATTCATAATGATACCAATAGTGTTGCATCATCCACCCTCCTGCTCCAAAGGACACTCCCCAATAGGCCGTAGCGGCTCTTAGCCATGTGGGAGCCCATAGGTCTGTAGCATGAGGAAGAACACTCCCCCTCATTCCAAAATTCTTTTGAGCCGTTATTTTACCACTTTCAACCAATCGATCCAGATAGTCAAATAAAGCTTCATTCAACTCGTGAAGCCCCGTAAGATTAGCCAACCAATAGTTCATTTGTAGATTGATATTGAGATGATAATCAGCGTTCCAAGGAGCATTGATGTGCTTGTTCCACAAGCCTTGTAAATTGGCGGGTAAAGAACCTGGACGGGAGGAGCCAATGAGTAAATATCTTCCATAATCAAACAAAAGCTGGCTGAGACCTACATCTACAGAACCTGCTTTTACCTTTTCCAGTCTTTGGTCCGTGGGAATAGAGGTTAATGAAGGGTCAGCATTAAGATTGAGATGAGTTCTGTTAAAATAGGATTGGTGATCTTCAATGTGTAAATGTTCTATTTCCTCTACATTGACTTTATGCGCTTCTTCAAGTTCTTTTTTATTTTTTTCAGCAAACTGTGCGCTATAATAATCGGAATTATTAGCTATGAAAAGGGTGAGTTTTTTTACACCTGATACTTCAAGTCCATTCTCAAGGGCTTTAATTTTACCTCCATAATTTTGTGCAGAGAGTTGGGTCTCAAATTTAACACCCGACAAAATAGGAGCTGGTTCTGATTTAAATTTTCCCGCACGCTGGGTAACCTCTCCTTGCATGATGATCTGCTGTTCAAAACTCTTTACGTTTACTGTTTCCACCCCCTCATCTAAAGGTCGATTCAATTGAATTATTCCATTCAATCCATTGGGGTGATCTGAACTAAGGCTAACAATCACGATTTGATGAGGATGCGAAACAAAAACCTTTTGTCGAACAGCATGCCCTTCCGATTTGAAATTTGTCTCAGCAACGGCAGTACTCAAATTCAAAGACCGTTTGTAATGCGAAATTTCTTGATGATCCCAATCCATATACAAATCCCCTAAAGTTTGATGAGAACGGGTAACGGATTTATTTGAAAAAAAATGAACCATAAGGGAATCGGCAGTTTTGGCATCCCCCTTTAAAAGCATCTTTCGGACGGCTTTTAAATCCTCGGGTGTTCCAGGTGGATGATCCCAGCCCAAGTCATCTGGCCACAGTGAATCATCGTTTAGTTGAATGCGATCCTGATTTGGATTTCCAAAAACCATTGCTCCCAAACGACCATTTCCCAGCGGAAGTGCTTCCTCCCACACAACTGCTGGTTCAGCATACCATAATGTCTGATCGTATGCTTTTTTTTGGGGTTGTGAGCAGCCCAAAACCAAAGGCAATAAAATGATTACAAAAAACCTTTTAATCCATAAGTCCAACATATCGTTAAATTTTGACCTTAAATTACAAACTATTTAAAAAAAAGAAGCACACTTAAGGAATCAATAACAAGAAGCTAACCAAGGGTTAAGTCGCAAAGAACTGACTCTCAGTTTCAGCATATTTAAGATCGCAATTAATAAAAAATATAATTAATGAAGAAGTTGCAAATTAACATAGGAGATAATATTAGCAAGATCCTTTTGAAGGATGCACATTCTAAAAACTTAAACCTCAGTCAATACGTACTCTTAGTTTTAAAAAGCAGGGCGAATGTCCTATCTAAAAAATAAAGTACAAGAATTAAAGGGAGCTGTTTGCCCCCCCTTAATTATGCGTTTGTAAATGTATCGCAAGTATTAGCAGCGGTCACTTCTACTTGATGAACACCACATTTGTTTGCTTCGTGATTAACACAGTTAATGCAAGAATTACTCATAGAAATATTGTCCATAATATTAATGTTTTACACAAACATAAAAGGAAAAACAGAATAGACAATATTTTATATTTAATACGCATTTAGATTGAATTGAAATAGATATGGGAAGAACAGTAGGAACACCAAACAAAATAACAACAGAAGTAAAAGAGAAACTACAAACATTAGTAGAAGGTGTTGTAGATACTTTGGATATAACAGAGATGACAATAGACCAAAAACTTAAACTACTTCAAATAACTTCACAGTACATACTACCAAGACTAAAATCTGTCTTAACAGAACAGGTAAAAGATGAAGATTTACCTCAAAAAATGGGAGCAAAGGACAGTTCTAAAAAAAGCAATTCAGCATAAGTTGGAGCAATTTTTCGCTACTATGAAAATCAATGTAGATTCTCTTTACCCTCACCCAGAGCAAAACATTTACAAGCTTGTGAGCAAACAATTTGTCCAGTCAAACCCTATGGGGCTTTAAGGTTATAAAATAGCAGAGATGAAAGAGATGAATTTTGCACCTCTACTCAATAATGAGATGTTCGAGTATGGCAAACTCATTGACATGAAAAAGCCAACTAAAGCAGACTTTACCGATTATGCAGAAATACCACAGGAGGTTGAAAACTCAATGACTGTAGAAACTTCCTCAAGGCATTAAACAACCTTTCTGGTAAAAACACTTACACAATGTATGAAACACAGCAGATTCTTAAGCTCACTAAAAATACTTTAAAGGGTGGCCGTAACTCTACAATCATGCCTAATAAAGACTTCATAAAAAATGGCATTTGAGAAAGGGCATAAATTGGGAAAAGGCAGACCAAAGGGATCGCCCAATAAAATAACAGCAGCAATACAGGAAGTGCTGTCTAGGCAACATCATGAATTTAGTAGCAGACTTGACTTCGATAAAATGTCTCAAGATCAGCTACTAAGAGGGTTGCAGATAGTAACGGGCTACCTTGCACCCAAGAAAACAGAGCAGAAAATTGACACGACTACGGCTGCCGTAGAAACATTTGTGGATGGGGTAATGAGCCATGATCCTGAAGAACTTCATAAAAAAATACTAGATGGACTGGTTTACAGAACTGAAAAATAAAGGATTCGACCACAGGTCAGACATTTGTTTCTCTGACCACAGAGATGCTGTCTTATTTACAACACCTAACCCAATAATGGAAATGCCACTGTTTTGTGGTGTTCTCATAAATGATCTTTACCACATATACTGTAGCGGAAACATGGAAAAGATTATAAATGACAAAACTGATGAGGTGATGTGGCAGTTATACCCTGAGCCAGAATGGAACACTTGATTTTTAAAACCTGAGGAATTTGAGAAATTAGTATATTGATATTTAAATCAATTTCATGGAAAAGATAAAATGGGGTACTTCAGGAAATTCCGTCCAAGGGATAACGCTTATAATCATTTGTGGTTTTATATTATTTATAATGCCGTAGAAAGAGTTTTGGAGCGTTTTGGGGGTGGCTTTATGGGTATTAGCAGCTATTGGGGGGTTTTTTATGATGGATTATATGTGGCAAACATTTTTTGAAAAAGATTATATCAAGTATAAAAAAAGAAGAGAAAAAAAACTAACGATAAAAAAACTAATGATGAAGAGATTAATTATCAAAAATATCTTCGTGAAAAAATGGACCTCGACTCTGAATTAAATAAAAACATCAGGAATTTGATTTTATTTCAAAATTTTTTGAAAGGTTAATTACTATATTAAATGAATTAATCTTATGTATTAAAAAGAACGAAACATCATCTGAAAAACTGAATGATGATTTAGCAAAACAAATTAAATTTTATACCTATTATGAAAAAATTGATGTCATTGAAGAAAATTATTTAGAGGGTAGAAAATGGGGGTCTAAAAATAACATATATGAAGTATTAGAGGAATTAGGTTTAATTTATAATAAAGCTTCTGGACTTAAAGATATGTATGAAGCTATTCATTTGGAATCTGAAGATTTAAAGTCTATTGAAGTATATAAAACGGGCATCAAACACATTCAATCAATGATTGACGAAAGTGAAAAAATTATTTACAAAAGAAAAGGACAGAATAGTTCTATCCTAATGTTAAAGCGTCAAAAAATTAATATAAAAAAGGAATATCATAATTAATCTCACCCCCTATACTTTGCATTAATTCAGTTGCCAATCCCTAATTGGTTTCGTTCTGATTTGTATTATATTTGTACAAAATAGTTTTTGAAAAAGTACAAAAATGGTAACAATTATTATTAACAATAACCACAAATCACTCTAACTATTTGATTTACAACATTTAGGCCTCGTAGTATAACTGAATAGTGCACTTGATTACGGCTCAGTTGGTTATAGGGCTACATAGTAGAGTATCACTGAAGTCATCATTTTATAGGTGAATGATTAGGTGAATAAATTGACATATTTAAGGAGCCATAGCATAACTGGATAATGCACCACACTACGAATGTGGCGATTGTAGGTTCGAATCCTACTGGCTTCACAAAGTACTTTTTTTAAGCACTTTACGGTACACTTACGGTCAGCATCATTTCGACGTTGCCGTTTCGTTTCTGAATAAGAGCAACCTCCTCTATAGTCAACAGACTGATTTACAACTTCTTACATAGTTAAATATACATAGTGTACTTAATCATCATAATAGTGTACTTTAACGGTACTTTAGTGGTAAAATGGTAGAATATAACGGTTATGGGGTATAGGATAAGAGAACCTAAGACTTCCTCCTTCTTTTCAAATACTCATCACTTGCAACCTACTGGCCTCTACTTGGTTATTTAATTTGTTTTTGTAAAAACATTAAAAATGAAGAATCTATTATTACTCCTATTTATTTCAGTATCCGCAACTATAACAGAGCAAGGCTTAACCTATGATAAGTGGGATGTTGCAGAGACAACGGATGACTTTGGTGACAAGACAGGGGAAGTAATAAATATGTACTTCTCACAAGGTAAGTTCAGTAATAGTGCTACTACTGGGGAAGACATGATTTTTAAAATCGTTGATTACGGTAAAGACGAAAAGGGAGCAGGTACTGCTTCTATAGATTTCTATGAATACAATAAAACTCCAGCTAGGCTAGGCCTAGATACAACATTAGGCTCATTAAAGTGTAAATTACCTGACGGGACTGTTAAGACATTCCAGCTATATGCAATGAAGCAGGGCGGATTAGGTCTTTGGGGTAAGTACTATGATAGCTTTTTCGAATTGATTAATAACGGTAAAGGGGATAAGGTAAAGTTTGTAGTAAATGAATCTGATTTTTCTGAATATGGAGGTTCAAAATATAACGGACACTTTCATACCAAGACTGCAGACATTTTAAGGTAGTATAAGAAAAACCCTCCACTAGGGAGGGCTATATATTTATTATTTAAACTATTGGGTATCTTTCATTGCTGCAGCCATTGCTCCTGAGGCATCAAAGTAATCACGCATTTCGTGAATCTGGCCTTTGGCATTAAACTCAAACGAATGATATGCATTTGTAGTAATCACATTTCCATTCGTTGGGTTTTTAGCTGTCCACACACCGTAAGTTCTCACACTTCCATTTGGATTTCCTAATGAATCAGTTCCTGGAAGCCAAACTTCAGCATTGTAGGTTATTTCATCAAAGGCATCCATCCATCCCTTTCCTGAAGCCACAAAAGCATCATATTTTCCTGGTTCTGCTCCGTAAAAAGGAGGATAATGAGTCACGCCTGGGCAAATTAATGGTTTCTGACCATCCAAATCTTCAGTTAAAAAGAGTTCAAAGAATGTTTGAGCTGTCTTTAAATTTGAAGCATATTCGTCTGATATGTTTGATTTTGCTTTTTCAACTGGCTGATTGCATGCAAATGCGAATGATAAGAATAACGATACTAAAAATATTTTTTTCATTTAAATTGATTTATTATTAATACTTCCCCTAAGATACATATAAAGTTTATTTAAATCTCTTGGACCTTGAGTAGATGTTTAGTAGAGTAGGCATATTTTTAATTTACGTGATAAATTGTAACCTTATGAGTCCCTTACTGCTTTTAATGAATTAATGGTCTTAATTCTAAAACATTCTCTTGGGTTGGTGAAGTTGTAAATTCAAAATTGTTAACTAAACCACCGAAAACATCTGTTGGGTCTATGGACCGTTTATTATTCTCAATATTTTCAATAACTAAATAGTAGTAACTACCATCGGCATTACTCTAAGTAACATTAATAGTTTTTTGAAAAATTTAATATGGTTTTGTTCTTTAATGTGGGGGTCATAAATTACGTTTGTCGATCTTTTTTAAATTGATTTAAAGCAACTTTATAGAATTATATAATTTCCAGTTGCGCTATTCCTAAAGAAAGTTCGTTATCTGAAATTTACAACAGCCTTCATTACTCCCGTAGTGGGTTCTAACCAACTATCAAAATGATCTATCATGTCAAGAAATGAAACTCGGTGTGTAATGTATGAATCAGTAGGGAACTGATCCAATATTTGGATAACATATTCAAAATCTTCTGTAGTAGCATTTCTACTGCACATCAATGTCATTTCCTTTGCATGAATTTCTGGGTGAGTATAGGTCAATTCACCTTTTGAAAGACCTACCAATACAAATCTACCACCATGTGACACATAGTCAGGGCCCGTCTCTAAGGCAAACTTATTACCTGAGGCATCAAATACGGCTGCACACAAATTTCCTTTCGTAATATCAGTTACTTTCAAAACAGCATTTTCTCCAGCTTTCACAACAGAATCTATTCCTATTTTCTCTTTGGCGAATTTCAAACGTTGTTCGTTTGTATCTATAGCTATGACCTTAGCACCTGCAATTTGTGCTAGCTTCATAATTCCAATGCCTATAGGACCACAGCCAACAACTGCCACAGTTTCATCCGCCATAAGGTTTGCTCTTCTAATAG
>JABGSU010000069.1 GCA_018647605.1 Flavobacteriaceae bacterium
ATAATCATCCGGATAATTTGCTCACGGGCAATGATACGGTATTAATCACCGCAACCTTTAGTGAGCCAATGGATAACACTCCAAACATAAATTTTAGTGGACTCTTTGCAAATAATCCGATGATTAACACTGGTGATCCATTGATTTGGACTTATAATGTTGATTTACCTTCAATCTCTGTTGGAGGTGATGGGGTTTATTTTATATCAATTAGCGGAAGTGATCTTGCTGGTAATCCATACCAATCTTTATCTGGTGTGCAAAATGGTGATGAAACATCTGTTGACAGTATTACTTTTTCAATAGATATAAATTCCCCAAATGTTATTCTAAACCATAATCATTCTGACAACACCCTCGTTGCAACTGATACCTTTGAGATTACCGCTACTTTTAATGAACCTATATATTCAGTTCCAACCTCTGGGTTGTTAATGCATTTTCCTTTCAATGGAAATACTAATGAAATAGCAAACTCAACTTTGGTTAATGCATTGAACCCCCAATTTGGGCAAGATCGAATTGGCCAGGCAAACAATGCATATTACTTCCCTGGTAATAACACCTCTTACATAAGTGGAAATATGCCAGAATTATTGGATAATGACTATACATACTCCCTTTGGATAAACTCTGATCAACCTGGCCGCACGGGCAATGAATGGATTTTTGCATTTGGTGAACGGTATACTGCCCAACATTTAGGTATTGTTGGCGGAGATCTTAGATTTGGCACATGGGGTTCAGCAGGATTTAATGCTGGAAACTCTTTCTTTAGTAATGGTTGGGTTCATGTTTTGGTAACCTTTGAAAAAGCAACTAATGAGCATGTAATTTATATTGATGGTGTTCAAATAAATAATGGCACTAGAGCCTCCAATTTCTCGACTACCGATTTTGTAATTGGAACTCAAATTTTTCATACAAACGAGCTATTCAAAGGATTTGTAGATGATCTTTATGTGTGGAAAAGAAAATTAACAGCAGATGAGATATCTGATGTTTATAACAATAGCCCTCCTGTTTTAATTTTTAGTGGACTGGTTACTGATACTGCAATGAGTAATTTTGGGAATCCATTGATTTGGAATTATTCTATAGATATGTCGACCCTCACCATACCAAGTGATGGAGATTATATTATTTCCATTAGCGGTTGTAGTGATCTTGCAGGGAATCCTTACACAGCATCCCTAGGTATTCAAGATGGTGATGAGACATCTGTGGACAGTATTACTTTTACCATTGACACCTTACACCCCACAGTTATAATAACTCATGATCATCCCGATAATAGTCTTGTTACAAGTGACAATGTTCTTATTACCGCCACATTCAGTGAACCGATGGAAAATACTCCCAAGTTAAGCTTTGGCGGACTTATTACAGATGAAGCGATGATTAACTCTGGTAACCCATCGATATGGACTTACTCTGTTGATTTATCTTCACTCTCAATTGGGAGTGACGGAGATCATTTTATTTCAGTAAATGGTGGTGATCTCGCTGGGAACAATTACCTACCATCAACAGGAGTTCAAGATGGAGATGAGACTTCTGTAGATATTATTAACTTTTCAGTAGATATAACTTCTGCTAGTTTAATTTTAACAGATAGTGATGATGATAATATAGTTTATCCTATAGACACAATCACAGTAACAGCTACATTTTCTGAAGCCGTTCAAAATACTCCGAAAGTAAATTTTTCAGGTGTTGGTCCAAAGAATATTGACATGACTGCAACTGCATCTCAGTCTGTTTGGACATATGAATTTGATTTCAGATCCTTTTCTATTCCAAAAGGTCAATACACGCTTACGGTTAGCGCAACAGATTTTGCTGGAAATATTTACTCAGGGGCTGAGAATATAATCTTTGATTACAGACTACTGGATCCAAACTTGTCCCTTGACGATTTCATTAAAAACTTCGCTGATCCTGATTTTAATGTTTCGGCTTCCTCAAGTAGTACGGGAGATATATCCTATAGTATTTCCAATAATTCTATTGCTACAATAAGGGGAACCCTTATTTCAATTAAGGGTGTTGGCTCAACCTATATCAATGTAAATCAGCTAGCCTCAGGGGATTATGAGTCTGCATCATTAAGTTCAACATTAACCGTAAATAAAATTGCTCTCCCTATAATTTTGTCAAACGTTATCACAAAGACTTTTGGTGATGATGTCTTTAATTTATCTGCGGTGTCAAGCAGTACAGGTGTGTTTTCATATCAAGTTTCAGATAATACTATCGCCAGTGTCACAGCAACTGGTTCTGTAACAATAATTGGAGCTGGTATGACATCAATAGTAATTGATCAAGCAGGGGATTTAAATTTCTTAACTGCAAGTAAAACAATAAAACTTTATGTTCTTAAGGCCGATCCAATAATCAGAACCTCAAATATTATATCAAAAACATTTGGAGATCCTGATTTCAATTTAACATCAACTTCAAGTAGTACAGGGTTATTCTCTTATACGATTTCTGACACTTCAATTGCTTCAGTATCTAGTAATACAGTTACCATTGGTAGGGCTGGGACAACAACTATTTTAATTAATCAATCATCTGACAATAATTACAATACCGGAGTCTCCTCAATTACATTGATTGTAAATAAAGCTGACCCAATAATCTATTTCCCTGACGTAACAAAAACATACGGTGGTCCGGATTTTAGTGTAATTGCTACATCAAGTAGCACTGGGGATTTTAATTATTCAATTGATAATTGGATGATTGTCACAAGAGTTGTGTCAAATATATTAAGCGTGAATACTCCAACCTCTCGAGGTCGGATTAATCAATCGGGAAGTTCTTTGCCAATATCAATAAGTGGTGTCGGCTCCACAACAATAACAGCAGTTCAGGCTGAAGATGAGAATTACAACTCGGCTCTGGCTTCGATGACACTCACTGTTCTTAGAAATGATTTCTATAATGCTCAGTGGTATTCTACATCAACTATAACCAGGACTTATGGCATACCTCCTTTTGAAATTATAGATCCAATTGTAGCTTCAGACTACAATGGAACATTCAACTTTAGGTCATCAGATCCAAGTATTGCAAGTGTTACATCCAGAACCCTTACAATCAACACTATAGGAACAGTAACCTTGTTGGCGGATATATCCTCGGATGAAAATTATGAGGCAAAAACAGTAACTGTGACTTTAGTTGTTTTGAAAGCAAACCAATCGATAATTATTGATCCATTACCAATTGAAAAGCCATTAAAGGATTTTACATCAATTACTGTATCTGCAACATCCACCTCGGGGGCTCCAGTTATCGTTTCTCTTGAAAGTGGATCAGCTGCTTCAATATCTGGAATACCAGGGAACTATACTTTATCAAACATTAACCAATCAGGACTCATATCAATAACATTTACAACCGATGCCGCTGCCCATCCGAATTATTTAACGGCCACAACCTCAGCAGTTATCGATGTAATTAAAACCAATCAAAATATAACGATAAACCCCTACAAACCTGAGTTCATCTATTTTGAAGAAAATTTAACCTACAGAATAAATGCATTCAGCGATTCTTCATTGAACCCAAACTATAATATCATTGCCGGTAATAATGCTACTTTAAGTGGTAATACCTTAAATATTTTTGACATTGGTGAATTGATCATTAAAGTTAGTCAACCCGGAAATAGTGTCTTCAACCCAGCTTTGACCAAAACAAAAATTATTACGGTACTACAGGGAATAACCACACTCACAAATTTCAATATCCCGGATAAGTTGATTAACGACAATAATTTTGTTATTCCTCCACCAACTTCAAACAGGTCTGGTGTAATTAAATATATAAGTAGCAATAAAGATATTGCAGAAGTAACAGGTGATAAAATAATTATAAAAGGAATTGGATCTTGCACCATTTCAGCGATTCAAGTTGCCAGCCCTCAATTTAGGTCAGCCTCCATAAGTACAATTTTTACGGTAAATGACACAGACTGTGATTCTGACGGGATTGGAGATACTATTGATCAGGATGATGATAATGATGGAATAACTGATGAGCAAGAGCTTTTAAATGGAACTGACCCTTGTCTTTTTGATTCAGACAATGATTTACTAGGAGACGGGGACGAGGACAATCTAGGAAGTGATCCCAACGATAGAGATACAGATAAAGACGGGGTTATTGATGGACTTGATGATTTCCCATTAGACCCTAGTGAATCTGTTGATACTGATGGTGATGGGATAGGCGATAATTCAGATGATGATGTTAATGGTGATGGATTTTCAGATCAGCAAATTTTCGTATCAGCGCTTGTAACTCCTGGTGTTAGGGGTAATGAAGCTACCTGGAAAGTGATGAATATTCAAAATTATCCTGGATCAAAAGTATCGATATACGACAGAAATGGTCTTCAGGTCTACAAGAAGATTAATTATCTAAATGATTGGGCTGGAACTTTTCAACAAACCGGAGACCTACTTCCTGCAGGATCTTATTACTATATAATTGAGGTATCTGATAATAATAAGGTTCTTCAGGGGTGGCTCTATTTGACCTATTAATCTTTTTAATCTTCTTTCATTATCATTAATCCACAACTCTTTACTTCACTCAATCTCATACCCTTGTGTCTCCTAGTGAAGGCCTTTGTCATAAAGCTTTACTCTATACTCTGATAAACTAACTTGCTTGTAATTTCCTTCGTCATTGTGGTACTTACTTTCGAACGGTCTGCTTTTATACAGTAGTGAGTTGGCTATTATTTCCTGACTATCGATAGGAGGCTTAATGTTGACTCCTACTTCCAGACAACTTATTTTAAAGTTCCTCAGGTTTACTTTAAGCTTATCGGATAAAAGACTAAAAGATTCAATAAGATTACTTTTATCAGGTTGTAGCTCCGACAGGAATCGAACCTGTATCTAAAGTTTAGGAAACTCTTGTTCTATCCGTTGAACTACGGAGCCATATATTTTGCGAAAATACTTTAAATAATACATAGGTTGTAAGAATATTTGAATTTCAAAAGAACCTATCTTGGGTTTCTCTTTCAATTAGCTCCATTTGTTTTGAATTTACTTTCAATTTATTTTGTATTTTTTCCCTATTGAAATTAAAAATGCGATCACCATATCACATTATTTTACTACTTGTAACCCATATATGGGTTGCTAAGGTTGTTTCTCAACAATACATTTTAGAGGAAAACATAAACTATTACAGTCAAAATATAAACGACTCTTATCAAAAAGAGCGTTGTAAACTCGATGTCTATTTCCCCAAAGGAATAAAAGACTTTCCGACCGTAGTTTGGTTCCATGGAGGGGGATTAAAGGGTGGGGAAAAAGTGGTACCTGATCTATTGAAGGATAAAGGGATTGCAGTAGTAGCGGTTAATTACAGACTACATCCCAAGGTCAAGGCGCCAGTTTATATTGAAGACGCTGCCGCTGCTCTAGCATGGACCTTCAAAAATATAGTACAGTATGGGGGAGACCCCAACAAAATAGTAGTTAGTGGCAGTTCCGCAGGAGGTTATTTGACCTTAATGGTGGGCTTAGACAAGAGTTATCTCAAAGCTCATGACATTGAAGCTAATGATATATTCGCCTTACTTCCCTTGACAGGTCATACCATTACTCATTTTACGGTCAGGTCGGAAAATAATATTCCCAAAACCCAACCTGTCATCGACCAATTTGCTCCATTATATCATGTAAGAGCAGATGCACCTCCAATTGTATTGTACACTGGCGATCCAGAATTAGAAATGCTGGGACGGGCAGAAGAAAATGCTTATATGATGCGCATGCTTAAAGTAGCAGGACATCAAAACGTAAAACACATTGTGTTGGAGGGATATGGTCATGGGATTAAACATCCTGCACTACCCTTAATTTTAAATGAAATTAAAAAACTAATCCATGATGAAAATAAAGTCAATTAATACTTCAATCTTTCTTAACTCTATTTTTTTCGCTTTCCTTTTATTACTCCCTTTAAATATTTTTTCACAGAAAAAAGAGGAAAAGAATCCTTCATTAAAAAGCAAAAATATTGTCTATGTCTACGGAGGCTGGGAAGGTCATAAACCCGCAGAGAGTGTTGATATGATGGTTCCCAAATTGAGAGCCGAGGGAGCCAATGTCAAGGTCTTTGACACTCTTTCTGTTTATACGGACGAAAAGCTTATGGCAGAAACCGATTTGATCATTCAAATTTGGACCATGGGTAAACTTACCGAAGAGCAATTCAAAGGTTTGGAGAAAGCCGTAATGAATGGCACTGGATTTTCTGGTTGGCATGGAGGTATGGGTGATGCTTTTAGGGATAACCTCAGATATCAGTTTATGGTAGGCGGGCAATTTGTATTTCACCCGGGGGGTAATATTGATCACTCCATAAAAATTATTGACAAAGAAGACCCTATCACAAGAGGATTAAATGATTTTGACCTAAAAAAAACGGAACAATATTATATGCTTATTGATCCCAATATAAAGGTTTTGGCCATTTCAGTATTTGATAGAGATAAATATGGGAAACCTGGTAAAAAGGAGGATCCCATCAAAGGAGGCACCATGCCAGTGGTATGGAAAAAATACTATGGTAAGGGGAGGATCTTTCATTCTTCTATAGGCCATCACCTTACCGATTTTGATGTGCCAGAGGTGCTCGAAATGCAAATGAGAGGCTTTCGATGGGCTTCGGAAGGAAAATACACAGAAAAAGAATCCACCATAACCCCTGCCTACAAACAATGATAGGTATAGGATACGACATAGGCAGTTCTTTTGTTAAGGCTGCTTTGGTAGATGTTGAGACGGGAAGACCCATTGCTCGGGCACGGGTTCCTGAAGCGGAAATATCTATAGACGCATTACAAATAGGCTGGGCAGAACAAGACCCCAATCTTTGGTGGCAATACCTTTGTGATGCTACGAAAAAACTTCTCAGTGATGCCCAAATTAAAGCCGACCAAATTTCCAGTATCGGGATTTCTTATCAAATGCATGGATTGGTCTTGGTGGATCGAGACCTCAATCCTTTACGAAAATCAATTATCTGGTGCGACAGCAGGGCCACCCACTTTGGAGAAAAGGCTTTTGAAAAATTGGGAAAGGACTACTGCAAAGATCATCTGCTCAATTCTCCTGGTAACTTTACAGCATCCAAACTCGCTTGGGTCATTGAAAATGAACCAGAACTGTACCAAAAAGCGCATAAACTTATGCTTCCGGGAGATTTTCTTGCGGCCAAACTATCTGGAGAAATGCAGACGACCGTCACAGGTCTTTCCGAAGGTATTTTTTGGGATTTTAAAAACGACCAACCTTCAAAAGCCCTTTTTGACCACTACCAAATGGATCAAAGTTTGGTGCCTGAGGTGGTTGACAATTTTACCGTTCAAGCTACTGTTTCCAGCTCTGGAGCACAAGCAACGGGACTAAAGGAAGGAATCCCCATTACCTATAGAGCGGGAGACCAGCCCAACAACGCCTATACCCTTGGAGCTCGAAAAGCCGGAGATGTAGTGGCAACAGGTGGTACCTCAGGCGTAGTCTATGCTCTCACCGACCAATTATCTGGTCAGGAACTGACCAAGGTCAATACCTTTGCACATGTCGACTATCAACCCCAAAAGAAAATATTTGGCAAACTCCTCAACCTAAATGGTGCGGGGATACAATACCGCTGGTTACATCAATTGATGGGTGAATTGGGATATGATAAGTTAAATGAAATGGCTCAACAAGTACCCATCGGAAGCAATGGACTGCAAGTTTTCCCTTTTGGAAATGGAGCCGAGCGTATGCTCGACAACAAAGTTGTCAACGGACACATCAGTAACATCAATTTCAATATTCACGACAACAATCATATGGTCAGGGCCACCTTGGAAGGTATTGCTTTTGCCATGATCTACGGCATTGAAATTTTAAAAAACGATGGAGTGATCATTGAAAATCTTAAAGTCGGAAATGACAATTTGTTTTTATCCGATGTATTTTCAAAAACTATTGCAGACACCTTGGGTATATCCATTCAAATGCTTGAAGCCACTGGAGCAGAAGGTGCTGCCAAAGCCAGCATTGACCGTGCCAATCAAACACAAAGCAACAATAACATCAACATAACCAAAACCATTAATCCCAATCCTAAGCTTCGAGACGAAAGCATTGCTTCGTTTGAAAAATGGAGAACACAACTATTCAACAACATCATTTAAAATGGAAAATAATTATTTCAAAAATATTCAGAAGATAAAATTCGAAGGAAAGGAATCCGATAATTCACTGGCGTACAAATACTATGATGCCGATCAACAGGTGATGGGCAAGTCCATGCGCGATCATTTTAAATTTGCCATGGCCTATTGGCACAGTATGAATGACAACGGTGCCGATCCCTTTGGCAGGATTACAAATCTCTATCCATGGAATCAAGAAACAGACGTTTTGCAACAGGCCAAAAACCGTGCCGATGCCGCTTTTGAATTCTTACAAAAAATGGGCTTTGACTACTTTTGCTTCCACGACATTGATCTGATTGCCGAGGGAGCATCCTTGGCCGAAACGGAAAAAAGAGTTGCTCAGATTACATCTTATATCAAAGAGAAACAGCAACAAAGTGGTATTAAGGTACTTTGGGGAACGGCCAACTGTTTCTCCAATCCTGTTTACATGAACGGTGCCATCACCAATCCCGATTTCAGGGTAGCCTCTAGGGCTGCAGCCCAGATCAAAATTGCTTTTGATGCCTCCATGGAACTTGGTGCAGAAAACTATGTTTTCTGGGGTGGTAGAGAGGGCTATTTATCCCTACTGAATACCGATATGAAACGTGAGTTGGATCATCTTAGAATGTTTTTTAATAAAATGGTGGACTATGCCAAAGAGCAGGGATTCAAAGGCAATTTCTTTATTGAGCCCAAACCCGCCGAACCCACCAAACATCAGTATGATTTTGATAGTGCTACCGTTATTGGTTTTTTAAATCAATTTGGCTTACAAGATCATTTTAAATTAAATATAGAGGTCAATCACGCTACCTTGGCACAACACACTTTCGAACACGAATTGCAAGTGGCAGCTAATGCCGGTATGTTGGGAAGCATTGACGCCAATCGTGGAGACAATCAAAATGGATGGGACACCGATCAATTTTCCATCAATCTATACGAAACCATTGAGGCCATGTTGGTTTTCCTAAAATCCGGTGGTCTTCAAGGAGGAGGGATCAACTTTGATGCAAAAGTGAGAAGAAACTCTACCGATTTGGAAGATCTCTTTATCGCACACATTCAGGGAGCAGACACTTTTGCAAGAGGACTTATGGCGGCAGCACATATTTTGAACGATACGGCCTTCACAGAAATGCTCAAACAACGCTATCAATCTTATGAAAGTGGTCAGGGGAAAGCTTTTGAAAATGGGGAACTGTCCATCGCAGCGCTTTATAAAATTGGGGTAAACCAGTTAGATATTGGGCATAGCAGCGGCAAACAAGAGTTTTACGAAAGTATCTTAGCCAATAGTTTTTAGAGCTCATTTAAAGAATATTTCTAAATTGTGTTAGAAACGATAAACAAAATAATATGAATAACGATAAAAGACTTTTTTACGGCAGTTGTTTTGCATTAATCACAACGGCATTTTCATTTAGCATCAGGGCGGGGATTTTACCGCAATTGGGAGATGCTTTTCAACTTTCAGGACAGCAACTGGGATTCATTAATTCTATGTGGTTTTTGGGCTTCCCTATCTCCATGGTTTTAGGGGGACTTTTTTATCATCAATTGGGTCCCAGAAGAATCATGCAGTTTGCTTTTTTGACTCATACATTGGGTATTATTTTAACCATCTATTCAGGAGGTTATACAGGGTTGTTGATTTCTACCCTTTTAATTGGAATTGGAAATGGATGTACCGAAGCTGCTTGTAATCCCATGATTGCCGATGCCTATGAAGGCAAAACAATGAATACCCTTTTGAATCGCTTTCATATGTGGTTTCCAGGAGGAATAGTAGTTGGAAGTTTGGTATCCAAATTCATGACAGATCTGGATATGGGATGGCAAGCACAGATATGGATTATTATGATTCCTACGTTGATTTATTTCTATCTTTTTTACGGACAAGCATTTCCCAAGCCTAAATTGGAAGCGATCAGTTCAGTAGGAGAAAACCTCAAGGCCATGGCCAGTCCCTTATATATTTTTATGTTGGTTTGTATGGCATTTACCGCCATTTCAGAATTTGGCCCTCAGCAATGGACCACGCTGATTTTGAGCAGTAGCGGAGCACAGCC
>JABGSU010000070.1 GCA_018647605.1 Flavobacteriaceae bacterium
CCTGAAGCAGCTGCAAATGTCTTTTTAATCACTTTTGCGTTAATGATTATTGCAGGTACTTGGATTAATCTTTCAAAAGACTAAAAACCATTTCAATGAAAGAGGGTACTTATCCCTTATTTAATTATTTTTTTCGTTGTGAATCATTTGCTAATCGATCTACCTACCTCATTCGCTCAGTAAATCTAAATGAGGATTAAAATTTAATAGAAATAGCAGAAACTGTCTAATTGTTTATTGATTTGAAGTGAGAATAATTAAATTGACATTCTTCAAAAAAACCAACAGTGTTTAAACGATTAAAACAGTTTTATATGATAAAGTCCCTAAAAAATGTTCTATTAGTTATAGCCTTATTGTTATTACAAAACACAGTGGCACAGCAAGTGTATACTCCCAATTGGGAGTCCCTAGACAGTCGCCCTGTGGCGCCGTGGTTCGAGCAAGCCAAATTCGGAATTTTCATTCATTGGGGGCCTTATTCCGTTCCCTCATGGTCGCCTAAAGGCACCTATGAAGAATGGTATTTAGAGTGGTATACAAGTAAATCTGTTTTCGGAAATGGAACTTTTACGGGCAAGGAGATTCCCGAATTCCACCAAAAAACCTATGGTAGCGATTTTAACTATATGGACTTCGCTAAAATGTGGAAAGCAGAACTTTACGATCCTTCAAAATGGGCAGAATTATTCAAAAAATCAGGAGCCAGATATGTAGTCATGACCTCCAAGCATCATGATGGTTTTGCCCTTTGGCCCAACCACCACGCTACCGAAACCCGAGGTTATTTGTGGAATAGTATGGTAACCGGACCCAAACGAGATTTGGTAGGAGATTTTGTTCAAGCCATAAAAGCAGCAGGCCTTAAGGCAGGGTTATATTACTCACTCTACGAGTGGTATCATCCTTGGTACCGCATCGGGTCAAAAAAATTTGTGGCAGACTATTATCACCCCCAGTTTAAAGAATTGGTGACCAATTATCAACCCGATTTGATTTACGCCGATGGTGAATGGGAAAAAGACGACGATTACTGGAACAGCAAAGAACTATTGGCTTGGCTTTTTAACGAATCCCCTGTTAAAGATCATGTGGTGATCAACGACCGCTGGGTCAAAGGTCAGCGCCACAAACACGGCGGATTTTATACGACGGAATACCTCAGGGAAGTGATCAATTTTGACAAACCTTGGGAGGAAATCCGGGGTATGGGATTATCTTTTGGTTACAATAGAAACGAGGATCTTGAAGATTATAATTCTGCCCAATCCCTTATTTTAATGTTGGCCGATATTGTCAGTCAAGGAGGAAACCTATGCATTAATGTGGGGCCTACTGCGGCGGGTAAAATTCCAGTCATCATGCAAGAACGACTCATCCAAATTGGCAAATGGCTGGAGACCAATGGAGAAGCAATTTATGGTACCAGAAAATGGAAGAGAACCTACCAATGGTCCAAGGGAGACAGAAATTTTAAACTTTTAAAAGAGGGGCACAGTTATGTACAGGGGGACTATATCCTTAAACAAACCATTCACCAACAAGAGGGGAAAGCCATTAAAGAACTCTTCTTTACAAGCAAATTGAAAAATCTGTATGCGATCAGTCCTAAGTGGCCGGGAAAAGAGTTGATTATTAAAAACCTCAACTTAAATAAAGATTCAGCAATCTTTTTGCTGGCAACGGGTGAAAAATTACACTACCAAAATAGCGGAAAAAATGTGTTAATTGATCTTCCTGAATACGATCCAAATCATTACAAACCAGAGGATCATTATGCTTATGTATTCAAGATCACCAATGGAGCATCTTCTCCATAAACCTAATTTAGCGAAAGATAAAAATCTCTTGTATTATTTCTGTTCCATAATCCATATCATTCGTGTGTTAAATTATAATGAATAGGAACTTCAAATGGTACAGTTTTGAGTAAATTTAACGTCTAAAGATTAAAAAAAATGAGTCGTCTACTTATAATTTTATTTACTATAATAATTATTTCGTGTGGAAAAGATACAGCTGATTCTGACATTTCATCCACTAAAAATGATATACAACAGAACGACACCTCCAACAGCGATAGTTCAGGGAATAACAATTCTACTGATGATAACTCAGGTGACAGTAACTCAAATACAAATAATACAGGAAACGAAAATACTTCTGAAATCAAGGTAATTTTTAACTCCAATGTGCACAGCAGCTTACCTATAGAATGGGTCGAGCAATACTACGTTATATTGGACACACTCAATAAAAGGATTCCTGTTTTCACTAACAATTATGAGGAATTAGACATATATGCATGGAATAGTAACGCAAACAGGCCTTTCAGTTCTCAAATAGGAGATGCCTCGGGAGCGTGTATTTGTGGAAATGATCAAGGCAGATATATGGTATTAGAAATTCCTGAAGATGAGTTTACCTATAGTAGTATGCACCGTTATTCTGTAATTGCCCATGAATTTTTTCACGCTTATCAAATGAGCATATCTTCCAACTTCTATAATGGTGATTTTAATGTCAAGTGGCTTAGTGAAGGACCTGCAGCTGTATTTGAATCAATCTACGTCAGGGAGCATTATGATTACAATTATTTTATCTATGAACAAGATCGTGTGGACAATGAAGCGACCACCAACCCTTCCATATATGAGAATTATGATAGTGGGGGAGATTCAAACTATTCTTCATCCGTTTTTATGACTTTGGCTTTGGTTAAGGAATTGGTTAAACTAAACCATACTGAAGCAGATGCCATCAGAATGGTTGTGAAGGATTTTCAGGAACGGAACCCAAGTGCCAGCAATTGGAAGGAAGTGTTTGAAGAGGTTTTTGCCATTTCGGTCAATACTTTCTATGGAAGTTTGTCTAGTTATCAAGCAGACATAAATACTGTTGTGCCCAATGAAGATTTAACTTTACAGCAGATATTCAATAACTAGACGGAGCACTCTGGTTTGCCAAGAATAACACTTACTTTTTATTAGGAGGGGATATTTCTTTTGTTTCGCCCAAAAAAACATTCATCCCTGTTTGTATAGGATTTCCTGATGTGCGTCTAAAACTGACCAATTGGCCAGTATGATAAATGGCATCAGATAGAGGCCCATTCAAAAGATTCCAAATGGGAAAACTACTTGTTTTTCCTTTCCTTTCAAAAACCACTTGTATTTTTTGAATTGTTTCGAGATTCATTTCCGAAAACAATTGGGCTGCTTTCTCAAGGTTTTTCAAAATGGCTTGACGTAAGGCGGGATACTCCTCAGGGATATTTTCTAAAGGCCGCTTGTTGGGTAAAGATGAAGCAGCATTAAGAATCATTAACGAAAGGCTGTAAATGTGCTGAAGTGTTTCTTGGGTAGAAGCTGCTGCTTCACTGGGTCTGTAGGCCAAATCCTTAGGACGCAGGTCCTTGGAAGCCCAATAAAACCGATATCCTAAGCCTTGCGTCATTCGAACGATGATAGCTCCACCATTTAAAGATTCGGGAGCGGGCGGAATGGCTGAATAAGGGAGTTTTTCCTGTGCCATAAGAATAGTACTGATTTGTAAAAATAGACAAAAATAAACACGCATATTGAATCAAAATTTATGTCAAGCTAGTATATTTTTTTGAAGTAAAAAGCAATCAGAGTGGCTCATACCGTTCTTGCTTTATAATTAAGTTTTCAGACGGTTGGATTCATGCAGTAATTTATAAAGGTGAAAACTGTGGCTGGGGTAATGGAACTACTTGGACCAATCAGTGGAATAAATGAAGTGTTATTATTTTTAAAATTTCGGGAGAAACCCAAATCAGCCAATCCCATTGTGGGTTTCTATGGAAAGATGGAAGAATAGTCCGATTGGCGGGATACTTTTCTGACGAGCGGTACAACACAGAAGTCGTTTTGTTTTTAACGTCACAAGAACAGTAGAAAACTATTATTGACAAAGATTAATCCTCTCCTAGTAGAGGGTTTTTTGCTTCAAACTTTTTGAAAAGCTTACAAGCGGGTGTTGACAATATTGTTAAAAATAGACCCAAATGTATAACTCAGTCCCATTGAAATACGGTTCTGATAATTGGTGGAAATTTGTCTTTGTCGGAGCAACAAATCTTCAATAGAAGCTTCTCCTTTGGGGAGATTGATTTGGTCTCGAATCAATTGAAAGCTGCCTGAGATTCTTAGCGAGAGTCCACGAACGATTCTCAGATTTATATTATTGTTTAGTGTAAGTCTATTTTGATCGGGTTGATCCAGAAACTGAGAAGCTACCATATAAGAATAGATACTTCCCCACTTTTCCCTGAACCTGAGGTTTAGGGTCAATGATTGATTGAACATTTTCTGATCTAGAAAACCATATAAAGTTTCTTCCAAATACTCATAAAAGTTATATCCGAGCTTATAAGCCAAGGTTATTTCTCGTGTCAAAACTTCGTTGTAGGGGATAAAATTATATTCCAAAGCAGGAGAAAAATTAAAAAAGGATTTATAATTCCTAAAAGTGTCCTTTTGGTAGGATCCAAAAATACCCGTAGAAAAGTGATCGGAAATACTTTTTACTAGACTTCCAGAGAAATAAGTGCTATTCCTTTCGCTGGTGAAGTTTTCCTCATCTCCCGAAAAAAATTTTACTGCTCGACGCTGTCTAAAATAAGATCTTACCCTCCACATTTCCGTAACCCGATCTATGTCAAAACCCACATTATATTCTTCTTCATTGATGCTTTCTTCATTTTCAAAATTAAAAGAACCTGAAATTTCAAAAACCCAATTTTTCCATTGATCAAAAGACATTTCCTGGGGGATATCCATTTGATCATTAAAGCTGACGTCCACTTGATTTTGAAATACAGTATTTTGTAAGAAGTGAACCATACCCATTTTATAGGTTTTCAACAGTACTTCCCGAGCTTCATTAAAAGTAAGGTTTTGAGTAATGTTTGTACTGATTTTATTCTCCTTGTTTTGAAAGTCATTTTTGCCTTTGTACTCAAAAGTGAAGTTTCTTCCACCACTGGCGTTCGAAATATCAAAAACAAAAACTTCTATATCTGACAGCGTTCTGTCTCGAACATAATCAAGTAAAAGAGTGTTTTGTTTGATATAACTATCATCGCAATTACAGCTCAGAAAAACTTTAATTTTATCTGTTTGCGAATAGGCTTTAATTAAAAAAACATTAATTAATATAGTAAGTAATAGATGTTTCATAACAGTAAATACAAAAATAACGATTTCAAGATTTTTTTGATAGAATTGATTAATTTTTTTTGTTAATGGGAAGGGTTTCCCTCAATTTCAAAGATTTCTTAAAATAAACATTAAATCGAAATGATTTTTAAATGAGTGTCTTATTCATCGATAATTTAAAAACGAGTAATTAAATCAATACTTTTTAGCCTTATGGGGATAATTATTTTTAGTTCAAGTATACCCAAAAGACAAAACCTTATTTCCTTAAGAAAATAGGTTTCCCAACTTAAGCGCACTATCCCAAAGAGCGCAGGAATAAAAAAATTTACGATCAATAACTTTTAGGGGCTTGAGAGAAAGTCTCCAACCCTCTTTTGGATTATTTATTCTCAAAAACAGCAAGGGGTTCCCACGGTCTGGAGGAAAAATGGGAACTATAATTTTTCTGAGGAAGGCCCGCGGTTGTTCTCCCCTCCTGAATGGCAGCTTTAAAAAGAGCAATCAGTTCATTTTCAATTTTTGGTAGTTTACCATAAAGATTAATCATTTCTTTTGGATCGTTTTTGAGATTATAAAGTTGAAATTCGGGAAGGTCTTCAGCTTCTTTTTTACCAGGCCGAGGAAAGCTCCAACCTCCTGAACCCCGACAGAAAATAAATTTATAATCTCCCTTTCTGATGGCAAAACTGCCATTGATAGAGTGGTGAATCGTGAAGCTTCTCAGATGATTCTTTTCGGTTTCTTTTGTAAAAACAGGGAGCATGGAAAAACTGTCTTCTCCTTCATTGTCTAAAAGAACTTTACCCATTAAATCTGCACAGGTTGCAAGTAAATCGGTAGTACAAATGATTTTATCACTTATCGTACCCGCTTCGATTTTTTTAGGCCATTTTACAATAAAAGGTACCCTATGGCCCCCCTCAAAAATATCGGCCTTATGTCCTCTAAAAATACCGCTAGGATCATGCCCTTTTTTTGTCAGCACATCAAATTTTGCTTCAGGAGAACATCCATTGTCACTGGTAAAAATAACTACTGTATTTTCTGCGATGTCCAATTGTTCCAGAAGTGCATTGAGTCTGCCCACCCGATCGTCGATTTGCATAACGAAATCGGCATAGGGATTTAGACCACTTTTTCCTGCCCATTCTTTAGTCGGAAGAATAGGGGTATGGGGAGAAGGAAGAGGTAAATACAAGAAAAATGGCTTTTTTTTAGCAGCCATCTTGGTTACAAAACCTTCAGCTTTGTCAAATAAATGGGGAGTTACCCTTTGGTGATCAAAATCATTGGCCGTAGGCCCCTCGCGCCACCAGTGATAATCTCCTTCTCTTCCGGTTATCATCTCTACTGGAGCAGTGATGATTCCATTCTCCACATATACATAGGGTGGCATATCTAACGATCCACAATGACCATAGGCATAATCAAAGCCTAAATCGTTGGGATTGTGGCTGACCGTTTTTGAAAAATCAATTTTATCAAAAATTTCATGATCTTTAATGGGTATATTTCGAAAAATAGTGTCCTTCACAGCCCAATTCCAACCCAAATGCCATTTACCGATAAAAGCAGTTTCATAGCCATTGGATTTTAAAAAAGAGGCAACTGTTGTTCTGTCTTGGGGGATCAAAGCTTTGGAAGTACCGCTCAAAACTCCTCTTTTGAGAGGACTGCGCCAATTGTATCTTCCCGTAAGGATCCCATATCGGGTGGGGGTACAAACGGAAGAGGAGGTATGGGCGTCTGTAAATTTCATTCCTTGTTGCGCCATTCGATCCAGATGAGGGGTTTTGATTTTTCCAGAGGGATTAAAGGCACCTAAGTCACCATAGCCCAAGTCATCGGCCAATACATAAATAATATTGGGTGGAGGGCTTGTGCTTGTCATTTCCTGATGACACGAAAAAAGTATTAAATTTATTATTAGGAGCCAGTATACTTTACTTTTCATGTGGTTTATTATTATTTTAATGCAAGACAAATTCATTTACGATGGAAAACAAATGGGTACAAAACACGGGTAAATTAATCAAAAGCTTTGATTTTAAAGATTTTAAGCAAGCATTAATATTCATCAACAAGGTAGGGGAGCTAGCAGAATCAATGAATCACCATCCTAAAATCATCAACGTTTACAACCAAGTTACTTTTGAATTGTGGACTCACGAACAAGAGGCTATTTCAGCGTTAGACCATCGATTGGCAAAGGAGATAGATCAGAAGTACAAAGAACTTTAAAAAATTTATATTTTGATTTTTTTTTAGATATTTTCCCTTCATGTTGCTCCATTTAAGACAAAAAACATCTTTTTTTATCCAAAATTCATTTTTTTGATTTTTTAAAATAATTTATTAAAAGCGCAAGCTTTAGCATGCTAATTAAAAAAATTTATATTTACAATCGTTAATTATTCAATATGAAAAAAACACTCTTTTTAATTGCACTTTTTGGTGGAATGAGTCTTTTTGGACAAAAAGAAGTTTATGAAATTAGAACTTATGAACTTTTCCAATCGTCTAGTCTTAAAAGCTTTAACACCTATTTTAAAGATCACTTTATTCCAGCTTTGAATGAGCATGGCATCAAAAACATAGGAGTATTTAATGAAGTCTCAGAAGATCTTCCCAGAAAAATATACGTCTTTATTCCTTATGCCAATCTAGAGATCTATCACAAGGCACGGAAAGTCATGTCTGTGGATTCTAAAATCCAAAAAGCATCTGTGGAACTCAACCCTGTCGGCAAACCCATGTTCAACCGATATCAAACCTCCCTCTATATAGCTTTTGGGGGTATGCCAGAAATGTTCAAACCAGACGACAAAAACCGTTTTTTCGAATTGCGAACCTATGAGAGTCATTCTGAGGATGCCTACCGTCGAAAAGTCAAAATGTTCAACGAAGGAGAATTAGAATTATTCGATGAGTTGGATTTTGGTTCTGTCTTCTTTGGAAATAAAATTGCAGGAGATCGAATGCCTTGTTTGACTTATATGCTTTCTTTTGAAAGTTTGGAAGAACGCAATGAAAACTGGGGACAGTTTTTTGACCACCCTACTTGGACAAAACTGAAAAGTAACCCTGCCTATAAAGACAGTTGTTGTTCTTCCATTACCCGAGTTTTTTTAAACCCTATGCCTTATTCTCAGCTTTAACCCATGCGAATAATACTATTACTTGCGCTATTACTGATCCATTCCGTATGCGATTCGAATGATCAGTCATCTCCTAATATTGTATGGCTAACAACAGAGGATAACTCTCCCCATCAAATGAAATTGTACCATGAGGAAGGCATTTCCATGCCCGCAATTGAAAAACTAGCGGAACAGGGTATAGTTTTTGACAATGCCTTTTCCAATGCACCAGTATGTTCCGTTGCCCGAAGTACATTGATTACGGGCTGCTACGCACCACGGATTTTCACCCAATTCCATCGAAAAGCCAAGCAAGTTCCCCTACCCCAAGGAATCATGCCCTTTCCATTTTATCTCAAACAGGCAGGATACTACACCACCAATAATCATAAACAAGACTACAACTTTATTCTCCCAGATGGAGTTTGGGACGAATCTTCAAAAAAAGCAAGCTATAAAAACCGCAAGCCTGGTCAGCCCTTTTTTCATGTGCAAAATCATACGGTAACCCATGAGGGAAATTTACATTTCAATCAAAAAGATATTGACGATTCTTCTGATGAAGACTTGGATCACATCAAGGTTTTCCCTTATCATCCTGATACCAAAACCTTTCGGTATTCCTATTATCATTTTCAAAACAGGCATTTAATGGCAGATCAGCAGATGGGCAAATTCATTGCTGATCTAGAAGAGCAGGGCCTTATGGACGACACCATCATTTTCTACTTTGGTGATCACGGAGGCGTGCTCCCTCGCAGTAAAGGATATGCCTACGAAAGTGGCCTGCAAGTTCCCTTGGTGGTTTACGTCCCTGAAAAATGGAAGCATCTATTTCATCACAGCAGGGGATCACGGGCAAAAACTTTTGTAGCGTTTATCGATTTTGCTCCTACAGTGCTTTCCCTTGCGGGAATAACTCCTCCCAAAAATATGGATGGGACAGCTGTCATGGGAAAATTTTCAGAAGCTTCCAAAGTTCAAACCAAAAACACAGCCTTGGGCCATGCCGATCGTTTTGATGAAAAATATGATTTAGTCAGAACACTAAGGGTGGGAAAATATAAATACATTAGGAATTATCAGCCTTTTAATGTTGATGCATTGTTCAATTTTTACCGTTATAAAATGTTGGCTTTTCAAGAATGGGAGATACTTTATAATACAGGAAAGCTGAGTGCAGAACAGCGGCAATTTTTTGAACCGAGAAGTGCCGAGGCATTGTACGATTTGGAGCAAGACCCACACGAGGTAAATGATCTATCGACAAATCCAGAATATCGCCCCACTTTAGTGGAACTGAGAGAGCAGTTAAAAGAAAAGCTTTTAGCCCTTCCTGATTTGAGTTTTTACCCCGAATCCTTTTTATTGGAAAATGGGTTCGAAAATCCTGTTGCTTTTGGACAAAAACAGCAAGAGGAAATCAAGGAGTTGATGGCTATTGCTGACCTTAATTTGACACCGTTTAATCAAGTTGTAGGAAAAATTGAAAAGGCTTTGAACGATAATAATCCATGGAAGCGTTATTGGGGTTTGGTCGTTTGTACTTCTTTTGGAGAAGTTGCAAAAGTGCTGCTCCCTAAAATTGAAAAATTACTCCAAAACGATACTGAAAACTTGGTCAGAATGCGTGCTTTGGAGTTCTTGGCATTGTATTCAGAACCGGTTGATGTCAAAGTTATCAACGAATTAATGAAAAAAGCCAAATCGGAAACAGAAGCCAACTTGATGCTCAACAGCCTTGCTCTAATTAAAAATTCAAAGCCCCACCTAAAATTTAACCTTAAAAAAGAAATTTTTCCACCAGAGTGGTACGACCGGCCCAATGATCTGGTCAATAGAAGGATAGATTATATAAACGATATTCCCTAAACAAATATGACATCAGATGCTAACGAAGAGCGAACCCCAAGGATTTACAGAAAAGCAAAAGGACAAATTGTGGTCGAAGGCAAAGTACACTTGACCGACATGGAAGGAAATCCCATCAAACACGGAAACAGGTTTACCCTTTGTGGGTGTACCAAGTCCAAAGACATGCCTTTTTGTGATGGTTCTCACAAACTTTAGAACTCTTTTTTACCAAATTCGCTGTCTATAAATTTGGCGGTGTTCTTTCGATTGTTAAAATTATAACTCAAGCTCAGCAAGATTACATCTACTTCATAGACATAATTGGTGGTGGTGTAAAATGCACCCTCTCTTTGGGTAGTAATGCGCTGCTCGTTCGTATTCATCAGTCCCATATCAATGTTTTTCCATTGAAGGGTAGCGGTGAGTTGATCGTTCCAAAAGCGATTGCTTAGTGTTAAGTTGGGTGAATAGAATTGGGAATCTTCCCCCTGAGCCGTTAACCTTCTGGAAAGGTAATTGAAATTAAATTGTGCGAAAGAACGGTCAGAAAATCGATAGGTTGAGTTTAAGTTATAGTTGGAAACATAACCTTTTTTATCAACTTCAATATTGTCAAAAGACCCTTTGATGAAAAAGTAGGAGGAATTGGAAGAGAAAAGAATTTTTAATCTTTTGCCAAAGGAGTATTCAGCGCTCACTTCCCTACCTAAAACTTTTGCCTTACCTACATTTGAATAGATACGATTCAAAATGGTGTCGTTATAAACTGTATTGACCCGGTTAATCAAATTATCAATATTTCGGAGGTATAATGCGGTATTATATAGGTTTCTTTTTTTTGTTTTAAACTGGAACTTTAATTCTACTTGATCGATCATTTCAGGTTGGAGATTAGGGTCCCCTTGTTCCAAGGTTTCGGAATGTTCCCTTTCTGGAAAGGGGTTCATCTTAAAAGTAGTGGTTCGTTCAATTCTTTTACTATAGGCAAGACCTACTGAAGCCCTATCTTTAAATTGATAATTGATACTGGCCGAAGGAAAAAACTTTGTAAAACCCAAGGAATAATCTTCATTTACTTGTCCTGTTTTGTCCTTTAAAGAGAGGTTTCTTTCCATATTTTCTAGACGAAGCCCAGCGGCAAAATCCCATTTTTCAAACTGTCCGTTGTATTGCAAATAAGTGGCATGGATGGATCGCTTTAGATTTACCTCACTTGAAAATTCAGGTACTAATTCAAAAAGCTGAGTATTATTATTTTTTCGCTCGTAAACAAAATCACCCTTATGATCGAGGTTTCGTAACTGGTAACCTATTTTTAGAGTACCTATAGAAATAGGTTGAAATTCATAGTCTATATTGATACGCAAACCGAAGAGGGGATTGTCGTTGGTATTGTATTCATCTTGATAGACGATAGAATGATCGGGATGCATTAAGTTCCTATTTGTAGTAGGCCCTCCCAAAAGAGTGTATTCATAAAGAAAGGATGTATGTAATTGAGCTGAATTTTCAAAACGATGATCATAGTCAAAACTTGCTATAACGAAATCACTTTTTCTAATCCTGAGGTTCTCGTTGAAGTATTGAAGTTGATAGTCGGTTTCTTTAGAGATGCCGTTATTGGCATAATAAAGAATATCGGCTGTTCGCTCTTTAGTTCTTTTGCCAGCAAAAACCCCAAGAGAAAATTGATCTTTCTTGGAAAATTGGTAATCCGCTGTCAGCCTTCCAGAGTAATTTATTTCGTCAAAACTACGCTCACCATCGGAGGGAAATCGGGTATATTTGTTACCAATTATTGTATAAACATCGCCTTCTCTTCGACCAGAAATATCATTTCTTTGAAAACTGAATCCAGAGGAAAAATTCCATTTTTCCCGAACGGTATTGTAAGTGATATCTGCTCCATAACGTTGGACGTTTTCCTCATTTTCATACCTTTCTACCGAGGGGGCACCTAAAAGCGTATTGACATGGAAATAATCTCCCTGCAGCGCATTTTTCAGGGTTAAAATATTAATAATTCCTGCTTTTCCCTCCGCGTCAAATTGAGCGGAAGGAGAGGTAATGATTTCTATATTTTTAACACTGTTGGCGGGAATTTGACTCAGTAAATTTTGAATGTCTGATTGTATGGGTTTGTTGTTTAATAACACTACAAAACCACTACTGCCCCTAACGCTGATTTCTCCCATTCCGTTGATGCTTACCGAAGGTAAGTTTCGGATGAGGTCAATACCTGTACCCCCCCTTGCGGTCGAAAATTCACTTGCCGAATATACCTGCCGATCAATTTTATTTCGTATAGCAGCGGTATTGGTTTGAAGTACTACTTCATCTAGTAAATTTTGAGAGGGTTGCAGACCAATTGTTCCCAAATCGAAGAGGTTATCTTTTTGTATTTTA
Organism: Flavobacteriaceae bacterium; assembly: GCA_018647605.1. Lineage (GTDB taxonomy): Bacteria > Bacteroidota > Bacteroidia > Flavobacteriales > Flavobacteriaceae > UBA8316. The sequence continues at coordinate 12,587 of JABGSU010000070.1, forward strand.
AAGCCCTCCGTCTCTTTAGTTTGATAGCCTAGAAAGGAAACTTCAATGGAAAAGGTACTTTTAGGGATCACAAGGAAAAGAAAACTGCCATCGGGTTTTGAAATGGTTCCATCCAAAATTTCCCCTCCTTTTTTTAATATAATGGTGGCGTATTCTATGGGGGCATTATTACTTTCATCAGTTACAACCCCTTTGATTTGTCCTCGAGCACTCAAGGATATTAAATAAATGAAGATGAGGCAGACGTTACATCTTTTAATCATTATTATAATTCATTTTACTCAAGAGAGATTTCTTTCAGCGTGATTTATGGCTTAAATCAAAATGCAATATAAAATTACATTGACACCTAATCAAATAAATAGAGACCGTTTTTTCTTCGCACAGTTAAAGATTTTAATTTTTTCAATAGCTCAGGTTTGATCTGTTTTAGAGATTTTTTTTCCATGATGATGGAGAATGATGAAGTGTCCTTGAGCATTTTTTCAAGCACATCGGGTGAGATGCGTTTTATTTTACCTCTAGAGTAAAACTGACTTGAGTAGGATTTATACGTAAGAGTATAAAGCTCTTCGACTTTGACTTTGGGGTGGAAGACCAAATATTTGTCAGTACTGTTTTTCAATGCCGTTTGGGCGGGTTTAAAAAAATAGGCACCCAATAATAAAATGGGCAATCCAACACCTATGGATAAAAAGGCTTTTTTTCTTTTAAATGTTGACCAATGATATGTGATAAGGAGGGCGATGGGAATCATGACTGGCAGGGTATAGGTGTGGATCAAACTTTTCGAAAAAGTAAAGAAAAAAGGTGTCCACAATATCCACAGCCACAGAAAGAGTTGCCCAGGATCAGTCCATATATTTTTCAAACCGTTCTTGAGTTGTCCCAAAAGCGCAATAGACCAAGGTAAGGCACCTGCCAAGAGAAAAGCCCAAATGATCCCTAAAGGTTGTTGCTTGGGGAAGCCGTATTTGTCGCCCGACCAAGAGGAATCAAAGAAACGGAGGAAGTGTTCTCCGACTATAAAATAGTCGATGAACCCAGGAGAATGAACCTCCATCAAATAGTACCAAGGCAGGGCAATTAAAAGACACAACAAACCGCCCAAAACCCAAGGCATTTGAATGATTTTTTTTAAAGAAATTCGCTGGAGAATACACCATAGGAACAGAGGTGGAAAACTCAATATACCAATGATGGGACCTTTGGCCAACAATCCTATACCTATTCCCATAAAAAAAAGGAGTCCAGTATTTTTACTTTTTTCACTATGGAAGAATTTCCAGAATCCTATCATGGTTAAGGCAACAGAGAAGGAAAGTGTCATATCAGTGGAAACCACACCAGCATGAAGAAAAAATTCGGGAAGGGTAAAGAGAACAATCCCAGGGATCAGACCATTGATTTTTTTCTGATGACCAAAGGGTGTTAATAGCAAAGCAATCAAAATAGCCATTACCCAATAGGGGAGCCTCAGGGCAAATTCAGTGTCTCCCAAAAGCTTAATGGTGCCTGCGGAAAGCCAAGTGGATAAGGGGGGCTTCGCCCAAAAAGGAATACCGTAGTCTATTTGTGGGACGATCCAATTCCCAGTTTCGGCCATCAATCGTGCTACTTCCCCATAGCGGGCTTCTGTTTTGTCTGTTAAAGGAATGACAGTATTGAAAAACAAGCGAATCCCTGCTAGAAGAATGAAAATCCATCCATAGGGTGATCTGAAATCTTTTTTAATTTTTTTGGTAAAACTCAAGATTTATATTTTTTTGATATTTGATAAAGATCCCACCATAGCTTAAAAAAATAGAGTGGACTGACTCTGGAATCGGGCGTGTCTACCCAGGCTTTAAGCGTAATTTCTCTCAGGTGATTTTGAATCTCTGTTCTGCCATAAATGCCGATCATTCTAAAGAAGATTTCAACATCAAAAAGCCATTTGGAAATAAAATTATTATTAAAAACCTTTTTGGCTACCTGAGCTTCAAAAATTTTACATCCACATTGGGAATCGTAAATACTCAAGCCCAAAGCGCGAGATATTGCTGTTGCAACCAGTCGTCCTAGGATAAAGCGATACCATTTTCTTTTGATCTGGTTGTCTAGTTTTAATATTCTGGATCCAAAAGCGAGTACTACCTTTTCTTTAATATATTTTGATAAACGCAAGCATTCTTCTAGGCTGGTGGCCAAATCAGCGTCCAAATAGGCAATTTTTTTAAAACGTTCTTTTTTCAGCGCTGACTGAACCCCTTCCAGAACAGCATGAGCCTTTCCCTTGTTTTGGGATAGGTTCAATAATTTAATTTGGTCAGGAAATTGATTCTTTAAATCGGACAGAACAATGTGGGTTTTGTCCTTAGAACCGTCATTGACAAAATAAACAGACACACTAGGTTGTAGAGACAAAAAGTTTTTAAATTGAGAAACGGGTAAACGATCAGCCTCATTATAGCAAGGTATTACGATGGCCAGATCTTTTTGCATAATTCCAAATATAAGTATAATTGTGCACTGTGTTTTTTAAAATACCAAACGGACCATATTTTAGAGTGCAAAAAAAAATGCGAGCCCATCGACTCGCATTTGACTTATAGATAAGGATAGTTTAGAACAGAGTACTGTTGGGTATCTGCTGTCCTAACTTCCTTAAATTACATATGTAAGACATTTGACACCTCCTTTCTATATTAGTTAGACATAGCTGTTGTCACAGCGTTAACTTCTCTCTTTCAAATATAATCAGACAAAAAATTTCTGCCGATTATTTTACAATATTTTTTAGGGTTAATCCTTGCACCAAAATTGTAAACAACACAATCACATAGGTCAGAAAAAGAATTAAGGCTTTTCCTTCTCCAATATCATCTGGTAGATTAAGAGCTAAGGCAACGCTCAAGCCTCCTCTGAGTCCTCCCCATGTAATGATTAAGGCAGTTTTCTTTTCAAAAGATTTAAAAAGCGATAAAAAGGCAATGGGAATACTTACTCCTATCCATCTAGATAGAACCACAAGAATGATGACCAAAAGCGAAATGGATATAAAGGGCAATTGAAAGGATTCAAAAATCATTATGATTTCTAATCCAATAAGGATGAATAAAATTGCATTTAAAGCTTCATCCAAAAGATGCCAGAACTTGTAGACATAATCTCCCATGGCTTTTTGTACGCCATCCTCATTTTTATCGACATCTAGATTTTGATTTAAAAATAACCCCATCATTACAACCCCTAAAACGGCAGAAAAATGGAAGTGATGTGAGATGATGGGCAGTAATAAAACCAATGAGATGGTAATCAAAACCTCTAACTCGGTATGTTCATTCTCAATGTATTTCAAAAGTTTAAGACCAAAATAACCCATTACCGATCCAAGTGCAACCCCCCCTATGACTTCAGTAACAAATAAGCTCCCAACTGCGGCTGCAGTAATATTCTCGACACCATCTTGTTTGATTCCCAAAAGGGTTAAAAAAACCACTACTCCAATACCGTCGTTAAAAAGAGATTCACCTGCAATTCGTGTCTCGGTAATGGATGACAAGTTCATTTTCTTAATCATAGCCAACACTGCAATGGGGTCAGTGGGTGCAATTAGAGCACCAAACAAAAGACAATCTATATAGGTCAATCCCATGGTATTTAGACCAAATAATGGTTGCTCGATTAACCAGTAAACTCCTGAACCAACGGCAAATGTGGAAAAAATTACACCAAAACTGGCTAAAAGTAATATGGTTACTTTGTCTTTTAATAATTCATGAACATTTACACTCATGGCACCAGCAAAAAGTAAGAAAGGTAGCATAACATTCACCAATAATTCACTGAAGTCAAACTCTTTGGTGATTTTGGATACAGTTTCAAATACCTGAGGAAAAACAACTCCCACTATGGCAACAATAACTGATAAACAAAGTGCCAAAATCATCAAACCAATGGTTTGAGGGAGCTTTAAAAGCCGGATGTTAATCAGTGTAAAAACAGCAGCCAAAGTAATTAAAATCGTAGATAATTCAAGAATACCCATTATAAATAGTTTTCTTAAATATAATTCATTTATTTCTAAGTCTGCAAATAATGTAGTTTGGAAATGTATTTCCCAATCATATCAAACTCCAAGTTAACGGTATCTCCTTTTTCGATCAGGTGAAAGTTTGTATGCTCATAGGTGTAGGGAATAATGGCAACAGAAAAGTGATGTATTCCAGAATTGACCACTGTCAAACTTACTCCATTGATACAGATGGAGCCTTTTTCAATAGTGATGTTTTTTTGATTTTGATCATACTCAAAGTCAAAGAACCAACTCCCTTCCCTAAAGTCAACCTCCTTACAAAAACCAATCTGATCTACATGACCTTGAACAATATGACCATCCAAACGGCTGTTCATCATCATCGCTCTTTCAAGATTAATTAAATCTCCCATTTTTAAAAGTCCGAGATTAGTCTTTTCTAAAGTTTCTTGAATGGCTGTAACGGTGTATCGATCACCCAATGTCTCTACGACTGTCAGACACACGCCGTTGTGAGCCAAACTTTGGTCAATTTTTAATTCTTGGGTTAAACGGCTTTCAAGGCTTAGGTTAAGGTTTTGTTGGTCTTTTTCCAAATTCACAACTTTACCAAACGCCTCAATGATTCCAGTAAACATCAGCTATATTTAATTACATTTGTGTTGTAAAATTAGGAATAAAAGCGACACCAATGTTGGGGAAAATTAAGTTGGGCATTTCGATGGGAGATCCGAATGGGATCGGCATCGAGATTATTTTAAAAATATTTGAGGATAAAAGACTTTTTGATTTTTTTACTCCCATAGTTTTTGCACCGATCAAGCTACTAGAAAGACAAAAGAAGCATTTCGAATTAAACACAAATTTTTTTTTAAAAAAGAAAGATCAGCGACTACACAAAACACAAATCAATGTAGTCAACCTACCCATGCCTGAGGGTAGTCTCGTTTTTGGAGAGGCTTCAAAAATAGCAGGAACGCTGGCATTTGAATCATTAAAATCAGCTACGGTGGCCCTAAAAAGTCGAGAAATTGATGTGCTGGTTACGGCTCCCATCAATAAGGAAACCATTCAGTCCGATGCATTTCAATTTCCAGGGCATACCGACTATTTAGCCAAAGAATTGAATGGTAATAGTCTTATGTTTATGGTTTCTGATCGATTAAAAGTAGCCCTAGTAAGCGATCACATTGCTGTAAAAGAAGTTTCTAAAGTGCTTACCTCAGAACGCTTAAAAGAAAAGATATTACAGCTGGAAGATTCCCTTAAGTTTGATTTTAAGATCGCCCGACCCAAAATAGCAGTATTGGGGCTTAATCCTCATACTGGTGATAAAGGGGTAATCGGGCAGGAGGATGACCAAATAATCCGTCCATTAATTAAAGAATTATTTGAAGCGGGTCGTTTGGTTTATGGACCCTATGCCGCTGATAGTTTTTTTGGTCATCAAACCGATCTTAAATTTGATGCTATTTTGGCGATCTATCATGATCAAGGGCTAATTCCTTTTAAAACACTAACTTTTGGAGAGGGAGTTAATTTTACTGCTGGACTAAATAAGATTAGGACTTCCCCAGACCACGGTACTGCTTTTGAAATTGCAGGAAAAGGGGTAGCGGAAATTGAATCTTTTAGAAATGCGATGTTCACGGCAAGGAACATTTATTTTAACAGACAGGAGAAAAAAATGCCCAGCACTTAAAATAAGGGTCGAAAAATAGCTTTAGTCAACCAGCTTTAGCAATTTTTTTATAGATTTGCAGGCTTAAAAGTTGGAAAATGGAGCAGTTTTCAGCATTCTTAATACCTTTTGTTGGGTTAAAGGATGGAATCCATCACTTCGATTTTAAGGTTGATAAAACGTTCTTTGAAGGCTTCGATTTTTTAGATTTTCAAAACGCTATGGTAGCGGTAGATTTGGTTTTTGAAAAAAAACCAACCCTTTTGGAGTTAAATTTTAGTGCAAAAGGTCAAGTGAAAGTTCCTTGCGACATCACTACAGAATTTTTCGATCTACCCATAGATACTGCTTTTAGGCTGGTGGTTAAATTCGGATCACTAGAAAACCATGATGAAGATGAGATTCTGATTTTACCCCACGGTTCCCACGAGATTCAGGTGGCTCAATATATTTATGAAATAATTGTATTGTCTGTGCCACAAAAGAAAGTACATCCTGGAATTGCCGATGGTAGTTTGAAGTCAGATATTTTGGAAAAACTAAAAGATTTAGAGCCTCAAGAAACCCAGTTCCATCAAAGACCACTCATAATGTTATGGTAGAAGTTTTATGGACATTAATTCCATGTTTAATTTTAATTGTAATGGCAGTTCCATCTTTTAAAATTTTATACAAACAAGACACAATTCCAAAATCTGATGTTACTATTAAAGCGATCGGTTATCAGTGGTACTGGGGATACGAATACCCTGATGAAAATATTATTTTTGAATCGTACATGATTAAAGAAGAGGATTTAAAAGAAAACCAACCAAGATTATTAACTGTAGACAATGAAGTTGTTGTACCAGTTAATAAAGTAATTAAAGTTTTAATCACAGCAAATGATGTTTTACATGCTTGGGCGTTACCATCTTTTGGAGTTAAAAGAGATGCTGTTCCAGGAAGAATAAATGAAACTTGGTTTAAAGCTGAAAAAGTTGGAACTTATTATGGGCAATGCTCTGAGTTATGTGGAATACAACATGCTTTTATGCCAATCACAGTAAGAGTTGTAACAGATGAAGAATATGCACAATGGTTAGCAGAAGCTAAAATGAAATTTGCTAAAGAGCCAATTTTACAAAATGAATATAAAAAACTAGCGAGTAAATAAAATGTATACACAAGCAGCATCACACGACGATCACCACACTCCAAAAGGTTGGAAGCGTTGGGCTTATTCAACTAACCACAAAGATATTGGAACAATGTATTTAATTTTTGCAATTGTTGCGGGTGTTATTGGTAC
>JABGSU010000071.1 GCA_018647605.1 Flavobacteriaceae bacterium
CTCGCGACAACATTTCCTCCGATGTTTTTTCGGTCAACATGCGCATTGGAAACATAATATTCTCCTCTACAGTCATAGAATCAAAAAGGGCACTGCCTTGGAAGACCATTCCCATTTCTTGTCTTAATTTACTCCTTTCCAAAATATTCATATTTTGAAACGATCTTTCTTCGAAATAAATATTACCACTGTCAATTCCATACAGCCCCAAAATACATTTAAGTAGCACTGTTTTTCCTGATCCACTTTGACCAATGATCAGGTTGGTTTTTCCTTTTTCAAATTGAGTGGAAACGTCTGTGAGGACTCTGACACCATTAAACGATTTACAAAGTTTTTCTACAACGATCATCAGGTCAGCAATAATTGGGTTATTATGTAATTGGTTACAATGATAAGGACACTCGTCCATACAAAAGAGGTTGTACTTGCTTTTCCAACTTCTAAGGCACCCCCCTTGAGATAATAACCGTGAAAGGAGGGGACAGTAGCCAAAATAAAAGCAAAAAAACAGGTTTTGACAAATGCATAACGAATATGGTAGGGGATAAATTCCATCTGAATTCCCTCTATAAAATCGGCACTAGAGCAAAAGCCACCATAAATAGAAGCGATATAGCCTCCGAATATCCCCAAAAACATGGATATGGTAATAACAAAAGGATAAAAGAGCATGGCAACAATTTTGGGAAAAATCAAATAATTATAAGTGTTGATTCCCATCACTTTCAAAGCGTCAATCTGTTCGGTAACCCTCATAGTTCCTAAACTGGAGGTAATATAAGAGCCTACTTTTCCTGCCATGATAACTGAAATAAAGGTGGGGGCAAATTCCAAGATTACCGATTGACGAGTGGCAAAACCAATCAAATTTTTGGGTAAAAATGGATTGCTGAGGTTTAAGGCTGTTTGTATGGCGACTACGCCTCCAACAAAAAAGGAAACAAAAGAGACGATTCCAATTGATCTGATGATCAATGAATCTACTTCCCGAATAATGAGCTCTTTCATAACACTCCAACGGGTAAACCGTCTGAATACTTTTGAAAGCATTATAAAATAAGCTCCTATATAATGAAGTACAAGCATATTTACAAATTTACATAATTAACCCATAGAAATATGGGCTTTGAAAGTCAACTGAAGATTAAATTTGGTAGGTAATGGCGTTGATGTTCATTCCTGCTCCCACACTGGCAAAAAGAATAATATCTCCTTTTTTTAAAGAATGTCCTTTGTAGTTTTGTTTGAGTACCAAGTCGAAAAGAGTAGGGACGGTTGCTACAGAGCTGTTACCAAATTCTTCAATATTCATGGGAAGAATACCGCCTGGTATGGGTTTTTTGAACAGTCTGTAAAACCTCTTCGCTATGGCTTCATCCATTTTTTGGTTGGCTTGATGAATGAATATTTTTTTGAGATCATCGATGGCCACGCCCGCCAGATCAAGGCATTGTTTCATAGCGTCAGGGACTTTGTTTAGAGCAAACTCATACACCTTTCTACCCTGCATTTTGATGAATTTATCTCCTTCAACATCCTGCTTGTCATAGGATTTACCATAATAAATAAAATCAGCTTCGTTATTAGCGGTATAGGTCAAAGTGCTGTGGGATAAAATTCCACCTTCTTGACTGGATTCTTCCAGTATGGTAGCTCCGGCACCATCAGCGTATATCATGGAATCACGATCATGAAGATCGACGACCCTTGAAAGGGCATCGGCACCAATGACCAAACATTTTTTTGCCATCCCTGCTTTGATGAATGCTTGGGCTTGTATCATGGCTTCAACCCAACCTGGACAGCCAAACAAAATGTCATAGGCCACGCATTTTGGGTTATGAATTTTTAATTTGGCTTTTACTCTTGAGGCCAAACTGGGTAAAGTATCAATTTGTTTACTGTCGCCGCTGATGTCTCCAAAGTTATGGGCAACGATAATGTAATCTAGTGTTTCGGGATCTAAATCGGCATCTTCAATGGCTACCTTCGCAGCATGGTAGGCGATGTCAGAAGTTTTTAGTTCGGAAGAAATGTACTTGCGTTCCTCGATTCCAGTAATTGAGTTGAACTTGTCAATGATGGTTTCGTTGTCAACATCAAATTTTGAACCCTTATCATCGAGAAAAGAATGCCCCAGAAAGGCTTTATTTTTCTTGATAATTGTGGGGATACAGCAACCGCTTCCAGTGATTTTATAACTCATAATAACAGTACAATAGTACCGTTTTATTGAAGATTATCGACTCTTTTGATAATAAACGTATGATGCCCAAAAGCAGTGAGAGGAATTGAATCATGGTTGAAATTGACCTAGAACCCTTATTAATTAGGCATTTACGTAATCCTCTGTAGAAGTACAGCTACAAATCAAATTACGATCTCCAAAAGCTTCGTCCACTCTTCTAACTGAAGGCCAGAATTTATTGCCCGTCACAAAAGCCAGTGGATAGGCAGCTTTCTGTCTCGAATAGGGAAACTCCCATTGGTCCGAGGTTACCATCTCAAGAGTATGGGGAGCATTTTTTAGAAGCGCTATACTGGTTTCATCTCCCGAATTGATCTCCATTCTAATGGAAATCATGGCATCACAGAACCGGTCAATTTCTTCCAGATTTTCACTTTCTGTAGGTTCAATCATCATGGTGCCTGCCACGGGAAAAGACACTGTAGGGGCATGAAAACCATAATCCATAAGACGTTTGGCGATGTCTACAACTTCGATATTAAACTTCTTAAAAGGACGGCAATCGATGATCAACTCATGAGCCGTTCTGCCCTTATCTCCCGTATATAAAATATCGTAGGCTCCTTCCAGTCTTTTACTGATGTAGTTGGCGTTGAGAATCGCCATTTCGGTAGCCCTTGTCAATCCGCTACCGCCGAGCATTTCGATGTATCCATATGAAATCAAACAAGCCAACGCCGATCCCCATGGGGCGGCAGAAATAGTGTCTTTTGAATCGCTTCCTCCTGTGCTTACCATTGGGTGTTGGGGTAGAAAAGCCGATAGGTGAGCCGCCACACAAATGGGTCCTACACCAGGCCCTCCACCCCCATGGGGAATGGCAAAAGTTTTGTGGAGGTTGAGATGGCAAACATCTGCACCGATTTGTGCGGGGCTTGTCAGTCCTACTTGTGCATTCATATTGGCACCATCCATATATACCTGCCCTCCACAATCGTGGATTTTGGCGGTAATGTCTTTGATGTTCGCTTCAAAAACACCATGGGTGGAAGGATAAGTAATCATCAAAGCCGCCAGATGCTCTCGATTTTCTTCTGTTTTTTCTAAAAAATCTACCCAATCAATATTCCCCAGTACATCCGTTTTGACGACTACGACTTTCATCCCTGCCATCACAGCCGAGGCGGGATTGGTACCATGTGCGGAAGAGGGAATCAAACAAATATTGCGATCTGTGTCTCCTCCTCTGGATTCGTGATAAGCTCGGATGACCATCAGCCCTGAGTATTCCCCTTGTGCACCTGAGTTGGGTTGCAAAGAGGTAGCGTGGAATCCCGTAATCTCAGTAAGTTGATTTTCCAATCGGTGCAGCATCTTGTGGTACCCTTTGGCCTGTTCTGCAGGAACAAAAGGGTGGACACCCGACCATCTGGGCCAGCTTAAAGGCAACATCTCTGCAGCCGCATTCAGTTTCATGGTACAAGATCCCAAGGAAATCATCGAATGGTTTAAGGACAAATCTTTACGCTCCAAACTTTTTATGTAGCGCATCATTGCGGTTTCTGAATGGAACGAATTGAAAATTTTGTGTTGGAGATAAGGACTCCTTCTTTTTTGATTCAATGGATAGCGGTGGTTTTCAATTTTCACTTTTCCATTGATATTTTTTTGATTAACGACCTTTTCAAAGACATTCAGCACTTTTAAAAGTGCCACTTCATCTGTAGTTTCGTTGATTGAAATACCTACAGTTTCCTGATCAATATAGTTGAAGTTGATCTCGTTTTTTTCAGCTTCGGCTTTTACAGCGGCAGCATTGATTTTGATTCTTAGTGTGTCAAAATAATAGTTATTGAGTTGTGTCAGTCCTAGGTCCACCAACTTTTTTTCGAGTTTAGCCGCGTTTATATGAATCCTTTTGGCGATTCTTTTTAATCCTTTGGGTCCGTGATAAACGACATACATTCCTGCCATTACTGCCAGTAAAACCTGAGCGGTACAGATGTTGGAGGTCGCCCTATCTCTTTTGATGTGTTGTTCGCGGGTTTGAAGTGCCATCCGCAAAGCGGGGTTTTCATCCTGATCTCGGGTTTGTCCAATGATCCGTCCTGGGATGTTTCGCTTGTAGTCTGCTTTCGTTGCGAAATAGGCCGCATGGGGTCCTCCATAGCCCAAAGGAATACCAAAACGCTGGGTAGTACCTACCACCACATCCACATCATAGCTTCCCGGTGCTTCCAACAGGGTGAGACTTAGCAGGTCTGCCGCCACTATGGTTTTCAGTCCAAAGGCTTTGGCCTTGGCCACCCGTGAGGGTAGGTCAGTGATGGCGCCATCTTTGCCAGGATATTGAAAAATGACAGCAAAAAAACAGCTGTCAAAATCTACCTTTTCAGCATCGCCTACTACCAATTCTATTCCCAAAGGCAAGGCTCTGGTTTTTAGTACTGCCAAAGACTGTGGTAGGATCTCCTCTGATACAAACAGTTTGTTGGCTTTCGATTCTTTTTGCTCCCGTGATCGAATCGCATAGGTCAGTGTCATAGCTTCAGCTACTGCTGTTGCCTCGTCTAGGAGGGAGGCATTGGCCAATTCCATTCCCGTAAGCTCGCAAACCATGCTTTGAAAATTAAATAGAGCCTCCAGTCTCCCTTGTGCAATTTCTGCCTGATAGGGGGTATAGGCGGTATACCAACCTGGGTTTTCCAGTATGTTCCGTTGAATTACAGCAGGGGTGATGGTGGGGTGGTAACCCAAACCGATATAGGTTTCAAACAATTGGTTTTCATCAGAGAGGGCTCTAAGTTCATTGAGAAACCTATACTCACTGATTCCCTCACGGAGGTTAAGTGGTTGGGGTAGTCTGATTTCTTCGGGTAGGGTTTCCGAAAGCAGTTCCTCAACGGAATCGACTTCTAAGGCTGTGAGCATTTTTGAGACTTCCTCCTCTTTGGGGCCTATGTGGCGTAAAGCAAATTTGTCTGGTTGCATACGTTAGGTGATTTAAACAAAATTAGCATATAGATCACCCCCTTTTTACCCCTCATTAATTCATTTCTCCATTTTTTTTGAACAAAAATCCTAGTTATTAACAGTATACAGATATTTTTGTCGCGTGGGATGGCTCAGCAAGGTATTTGACGGCTATATTAAATTCAACTTTCACGTGGGTTTGGCGGTTTTGGCACTCGCCCAAATCACCGCTTTGAATTTTGACTTTTCTCTTAGCATAACAGATGCACTTCTCTGCTTTTCCGCACCTTTTTTCGGCTATAACTTTATCAAGTTCCACCGTTTTTTTAGTCCGATGGAGGGAATCAAAACCAAGGGTTTTTCTATTTTGTTGGGATTCCTGTTGTTGCCTACCCTTCTTTTTCTCACTGGGGTATTTTACCTGTCTTTATACAGTCAGTTACTCCTTCTGTCAACCTTTGTATTGGTTTTGCTCTACTGTTTGCCCCTGCCAGGAGTAAAAATTAATTTTAGAGGACTTAGGGGATTAAAAATTCATTTGGTAGCCTTAAGTTGGGTACTCACCACTGTTTTTTTACCACTGAGTATGGCCGATAAGAATCTTAGCGACCTCTCTTGGGTCTATGGGCTTCAGCGTTACCTTTTTGTATTGGTCGCTACCCTCCCTTTTGAAATCCGAGACCTTAAACTGGACGATCCCCATTTGTCAACCTGGCCCCAAAAATACGGCATACCCAAAACAAAAGTACTGGGCGGGATCTTACTGATCGCTTTTATATCTTTGGAGGGGTATTTTCGCCCATCTGAATATCTCTTGATTACTATATCCATGGTGCTATTGTTGATGATCACACTTTTTACTTCTAGGGCGGAACAATCCAAGTATTTTTCCAGCTTTTGGGTGGAGGGAATTCCAATTTTATGGTTAATTTTAAGGTATAATCCCATCCTATGAGAGCACTGATATTGATGCTTTTCTTTGTCCTACAAATGCCTAAGGTGGAGGTATTGGAAAAATCAGAATACCAAGCTTTGGTTGAACAAGGCTATACCATTATTGATGTAAGAACCCCAGAAGAGTTTGAGGAAGGCCATATAGAAGGGGCACAAAACATCAACGTAAAAGAAGATGCCTTTGTTACAGCAATACAAAAACTTTCCCCATCGGATACACTATTGGTTTATTGTCGTTCGGGTAGAAGAAGCCTTTATGCCGCTCAAGTGATGGTCTCCTTTGGGTTTCAAAAAATCTATGACTTAGAAGGTGGTTTTTTAAATTGGGAGAAGGAATAGGGGGGTTTTGTAAATTAATTTGTAAAAGTCTCATATATCGAAATATCAGAATAATGTGGTAGTCCCAAATTTAAGATCATGACAAAAATCAGAGATGATAATTTCCTAAAAGCTTTTGTAAAGCAAGTTCGTAATTTACGGAAGAAGAAAAATATGTCTCAATACGAGTTTTTATAGGTTTCAGATTTTTCCAAGAGTCAGATAATAAGAATCGAGCAAGGAGAGGTAAATACTGGAATCAGTTTTGTAATTGCCTTGGCAAAAGCATTAAAAGTTTTACCAAAAATTTATTCGAGTCTAATCAAGAGTAAAATAAGCTATTGAAACTCCTAGTTCACTAATCCAGCTCTTTTTAGTAAAGCATTGGGGTCGGGTGCCTTTCCTCTAAATCTTTTATAGAGCGTCATGGGGTGTTCGGTACCGCCTTTGGAAAGGATATTTTCTTCAAAGGATTTAGCCGTTTCGGGATCAAAAATCCCTTTTTCTAAAAACAGTTCAAATGCATCGGCATCAAG
>JABGSU010000072.1 GCA_018647605.1 Flavobacteriaceae bacterium
AACAACAACCAACACCACAGATACTGGCACATCTACTAACACAGGTACTACGACATCAACAAGCGGAGGAGGAGACGGTTCAGGTAGTGGTGGGGGAGGAAACAATTCTGAAACAACAACATCATCCGACACTATCTCAGTTGAGGTTTATACAATAAATGTTACTGCATCTAGTGCAAGTAACTACACACTTAGTGGATCAGACAGAAGCGGAGCAGTTTCTGGTTCAGATCCCTCAGTAACTATTAAAGTTGGCGATACAGTAAACTTTGCAGTTGACGCTAGCGGCCATCCTTTTTACCTGAAAACAGTTCAGGGTACTGGAACTGAAGATCTAATTAGTGGGGTTACTAATAACGGTACTTCAAATGGCACCGTTTCTTGGACTCCAACAACAGCAGGAACCTACTACTATCAATGTTCACTGCATAATGGAATGTATGGAACGATTACAGTTCAGTAATATAGAGTTTGCGTTATATATTATCAAGAGCCCTAATATCCAAAGAAAAACCATTCTAGAAAATCCACACTATTGTTTTTGGATTATGGATCCCTTTGGATTTTGCAAGTATATATTAATCATACCTCTCTCAATCATCCATTCTTTAATTAACCTTGGCCAACTTTTAAATGCATACTCTCCATATATAGCAAACCCTAGGCCATGAACCCCTTTTTCCCAAATGTGTATTGCAGCGGGAATATAAAATTTCATTAACGTTAAAGAATAAAGAATACTATTTTTAGGGGGAACTGAAGTATCTTTATTAGTATGGATTAAAATGACTGGTGGGGTAGCAAATTTTTCCTGAAGCTCATTACTAATCTCTGGGCAGGAGATCCCCTCTTCTTTACACTTCTCCTCCTAGCTTCTAATACATTGATATTATGGCCCTTAATCTAAGATTCCCCTGAGTGGTTTTAAGGCGGTGTTGTTTAGGGAATGTTTGGATACCTGATGTGTATTTTCATTAAGTTATTGAATTATAATGGTTCCTATCCTACCTCTATGCAAAGAACACGGGTAATAGTAAGTCCCTGTTGAAGTGGGTGTCCAAGATATTGTTGCAGTCTCTGATCCATTGTTAATCAATCCACTGATCGTATCTCCTTTTCCAATTCTTGCTTTTGATTTCTCTCGTTTTGTCATTAATGAAGATTGCTATAATTTTATGACTATAAACAGATTAAATGAATTATAATCTCCTCCAATATCCTACAAAAATGAGTCGGATGCTAGGATTGATCAAGTTTACATTGGTATATACCATATTTTTTGGGGGTTTACAGGGGTTTTCTCAGAGTAGTGTAGTGGATCAAAAAGTATTTTTAATTACGCTGGATGGCTTGCGATGGCAAGAGCTTTTTACAGGTGTTGATTCCCTGTTGCTACAAAACGAAAACTATGTAAATCACCCTAAGTTATTACATGAAACATATTGGAGAAGTAGTACGTATAAAAGGCGATTGGCACTCCTTCCCTTTGTTTGGGGAGAAGTGGCACAAATGGGACAACTTTATGGCAATAGAAATAGAGGGAGCAAGGTCAACCTTACCAATGGGATGTGGTTTTCCTATCCGGGCTATAATGAAATCCTTACTGGAAGGGCAGACGATCAAAACATTAATAGTAATGCCAAAATCCCCAATCCCAACGAAACTGTTTTGGAGCAATTTGCTAAAGTATATGGTAAGAAACAAGTGGTGGCTTTTGGTAGTTGGGATGTTTTTGATGCTATTGTAAATGAAGAACGATCGGGGGTCTATACTAATTGTGGTTTTGAACCCTCCACCGATTTTCCACTCACTCCTCAGGAAGAATTACTCAACGAGCTTCAACGACAAATTCCCAGTCCATGGGGTACTGTTCGGTTGGACGGTTTTACCCATCAATATGCCAAAGCCTATCTTGACAAACATCAACCCGATTTGATTTACATTGCCTATGGAGAAACCGATGATTTTGCCCATAATGGTAATTATGAGTCCTATATAAAATCTACTAAAAACACCGATGCGTTGATTCAAGATTTATGGAATTATACTCAACAAAGTGACTATTATCGGGATAAAACCACTTTTATTATTAGTACAGATCATGGAAGAGGAACAGACCCTATTGACAGTTGGAGAAGTCATGGTAAAAAAATCAAAGGATCCGATCAAACTTGGATCATTGTTTTTGGAAAAGGTGTAAAGCCTTTGGGTGAAGTTGTTGATGGGGATCAACTTTTCACCCATCAGCTTGCTCCTACAGTTAGGATGCTTTTCAATTTACCCCAAATGGAACAAAAAGGGTATGGCCTTCCTTTGCGTTTTAAGGAGTAATCCATTGAATGAACCGCTGATTTTTTGTTGGAAAAATTAATTAATAGGAGGGACAATTATAAATCGAGTTCAATTTATTTTTATTATTTTACAACTAATAGTCTAGGGTAAATCCTAAAAATTCAATCAATAATTGTTTTTTATTACTGCAATTATACCGCAAAACACAAAATAGTTTAGATCAACTCTAATTTATTTTGTCATATTTTTACTTTTGAAAAAATATTATTATTTATTATAATAATAAACTATATTCATTGAAGACATTTAAAGAAATGAGCAAAAAAATAAACGTCATTTATTCTGCGATCAATTTTCGAATGATTTTTATTGTTCTAGAAACATTGGTCATTTATTTTTTCTACGATAAATTCAACTTCAATCTTCAAATTGATTTTACCATTTTGAGTATTGCAATTGTTTTTCCTCTTGTTTTTTCCATCACCAGTGCCTATCAAAAAAGACAGGAGGCCATCGGAGAATTTAACAGCTTTAGAAATAAAATGATTGAGCTGACCAATCTTTTTCGTGCGGTGGATGGAACCAATAACAAACAATACTCCTCTTTTTTCAAAGTATTGCTGGGGCTCCAGGGGGATGTATTAGATGTTCTGACTGATAAGGGGTCAATGTGCATGGATGACATCAGGGTCAAACGCAAAGAGATTTTTTATATCCTCGAGAATTATAAAAACCTTTACAACGAAAGAGAAAAAGACAGTATCATTCGGGTAAAAAATGAATTATTCGAATGTGTTGAAAAACTCAATACTTTAAAAATTCACGCGACACCCATCTCTCTTAGATTATATTGTTTGGTTTTTATTTACCTTTCTCCTTTGGTGTATAATTCCAATATTTTGGCAAGTTTTGACAAAAATAATTTTTTGGAATTGGTGGTCTCTATTTTCTTTTCGGTTATGATAGGATTCATTCTAATGGCACTTTACAACATTCAAGAATACATTGAAGATCCTTTTGATCAAGAAGGTTTAGATGATTTAAAATTTGATAAAATGTTGGTAGGTGATAATGAGATTTTGGAGTAAAATCTTCACTGCCAAATATCATATTACTATATCTAGAACATAAATCTTCGATCAAGTCCAAATAGTTCTACTTTATACAAAATCTTTGTCGAGGTTTCTTCTGAATTTATATTATTTATATTTATGACGAAATAATAATCATAAACCAATGGAAGAATACACGGAACTACTTAACGAACAAATTTTTGCAATCAATACGGTATGGGTTGCATTGTGTGCAGCGCTTATCTTTTTTATGGAAGCGGGTTTTGCACTCCTAGAAGCGGGTTTTGTGCGTGCAAAAAATGCAATGAGTATTATTGCCAAGGTCATCATTGACATCACCTTCGGAGGAATTGCCTTCTTTGTGGTGGGTTTTGGGATTGCCTATGGTGCATCCAACGGATGGTTTGCCTTGGACTTTGGAATAATGGAAGGAGATTTGGGACTGGGTCTTACTGTTTCCAATAAGTTGTTTTGGTTCATTCAACTGGGGTTTGCTATAGCAGCCATTTCGATTGTTTCAGGGGCTTTGGCCGAAAGGATGAAGTTGTGGGCCTACGCAACTATGGTTGTTTTATTTTGTGGTATTATGTATCCTCTGGTCGCCAATTGGGTATGGAACCCTAACGGATGGCTTTCGCTTAGAGGCTTTAACGATTTTGCAGGATCTGCAGCCGTTCATGCTATGGGTGGATTTTCTGCTTTGGCCGCTGCTATTGTTTTGGGGCCTAGGATCGGAAAATATTCAAAAGATGGAACTTCCAATACCATACCCGGACATAATTTACCCTTGGCTTCCGTAGGAGCCTTTATTTTATGGTTTGGTTGGTTTGGATTTAATCCCGGTTCTTCTTTAGGTGCTGTTGGGAATTGGGAGTTGATCGGAGAGGTGATAGCCAATACTTTTTTGGCGTCTGCTGCGGGAGGCATTGCGACCATGTTCTATACCTATTTTTCCTATGGAAAAATTGACATTACTATGGTGATTAACGGTATTTTGGCGGGTCTGGTTTCCATCACGGCTGGCTGTAATGTGGTTGGCCCTATATCTGCAATTTTTATTGGTTTTATTGCAGGTATACTGGTGGATGTTGCCGTTTTGTTTTTTGATAAAATCAAAGTAGACGACCCTGTTGGCGCGGTTGCAGTCCATGGAGTCAATGGTTTGTTTGGGACCCTTGCCGTTGGGCTTTTTGCTGCCGAGGGAGGATTATTTTTTGGTGGTGGTGCCGAGCTATTAATTACTCAATTGATTGGTGTGCTCACCATTGCCTTGTTTTCTTTTACAATTACCTTTATATTGATGAAAGTTTTGAAATCCACTGTTGGGATTAGAATTACAAGCGAAGACGAAGAGGCAGGAATTGATTCCGTTTCCTTTGGCGTCAAATCTTACTCTAATGAATAATTAAAATCCAAAAAAGATGAAAAAAATTGAAGCAATAATTCGCAAATCAAAGTTTGTTGAGGTCAAGGAAGCCTTGCACAAAGTGGACGTAAATTTTTTCAGCTACTGGGATGTTACAGGGGTTGGAAACGAAAAGGAAGGCCATGTTTACAGGGGGATTACTTACAGCACCTCTGAAATCCAAAGACGCTATCTTTCTATTGTAGTCAATGATGATTTTGTAGACAAAACCATCGATGCGATATTAAACTCGGCTGCAACCGATCAAGTTGGGGATGGAAAAATATTTGTATTACCCGTTGAAGAGGCATACAGGATTCGTACAGGCGAAAAAGGAGGTCAATCATTGAATTAGGTTTTCACCATTAATTTTTTAATGATCATCTCTACTTTAAGACAGACTTATGAAAAAAGGAATTTTCGTGTTGTTTTTTTTGACTTTTTTTACACTTTTGGCTCAGTCCGATCGTCCCCCCAATTTTGTGGTTATTTTTTGTGATGATTTAGGCTATGGTGATATTGGAAGCTTTGGTCATCCAATCATTCAAACCCCCAACATAGACCGAATGGCAGCAG
>JABGSU010000073.1 GCA_018647605.1 Flavobacteriaceae bacterium
GTAGAGCCACCACCAAAGCCGTCTTTTCCAGCGCCCCAGCCCTCAAAAAGTGTGGTGTGTTCTCTGTTCTCGACCATAAACTTAAACCGTTTTTTTAATCGTTTAAGGGCATAGTCCTCTTTACCCATCTGAAATAACGCTTCACAAACATACTTTTCCATGTAGGGGCTGGAAAATTCCTGTGAAAGGAAAACATTGTACAAGGCATCATACTTGTCAGCATCTGCCAACCCTGAAACTACTGCTAAGGCTTGGGGACGATCGTCTGGCTCAGCTTTGGTATTCGGGGATTTATAACTGTTGCCATCCCAAAAAACGTGATTAAAAGATCGTTTAAAATCAACCATGGCTTGTTGAGACCAACTGGCCCCATTTTGATCTTCCAATGCTAATGACATCAAATGAAAGCCTTTCAGGGCAAGATAGTACCACGCATTGATCAGTAATTTTTTATCTACATTTTTTCCCCAATCTCCCCAATACCATGCTGTTTCTGTGTTTTTTGTGATTCTGTCAATCAATATTCCATTGGTATCCAACTTCCAGACATCAAGATATTTTTTTACTCTGGGATGAACTTTTTTTAGGGTTTCTAAATCTCCAGTATTCCAATAGTAATTCCAAAAACCAAAATATCCCACACTAGCCAACATCTGACCTGGCAGTTCCCTTTCCCAATTACCACTTGGCACAGGTGAATAGATGGTATTGTCTTCTCTTTGCCAAGCCATTAGTTCTAAAATCCCTTTTTTGGTCAACAATTGGCCTTTGGGGTCGAGTGCATAAAAGGCTTCCCCACTTTCATTGACCACATCCCCCCACCATTGGGATCGCTCCCTGTCAGGACAATCCATATAAGTATCTCGCATGGTGACATAAAGTGTTCTTTTGGCTTTTTGCCAAAGTGTATTCAAAAATGAGTCGTCTGATTTAAAATATCCAGAAAATTCGGTGTCATATCCTGTCTCCCTGTACATTAGATCGATCACCTTTACTCCTTTGGGAATGCTGTAATAAACTTCCTCACCATTCATCCAACCCAAATTTTCATAGGCTTGTTCCCCATGGGTGGTGATGTATTCACTTCTTACGTTGATCTCTCCCCCCCCTTTGTAGTGGTCTGTTTTTATGGTAATCACTTGACCTTCTTGAGCTTCAACTTTAAAATAGGGGGTGATATGGGCATTGTAGGGAAGTTGGCAAACAATGCTATCTCCCTTGCTTACAAAAGGAAAAGTAATAGGATTTTCATACCGCTTTAAACCATAATTTTTCCACTGAGGTATTGGACGTTTGACCAAATTGTTCCAAGGAGAAGCAGGGTATTTCCCCAAGGATATCGCATGATCCCATTTTTGAGTTTTTTGAGGATTTTTGATAAAATCAAAATTTCCCAATCGAGCATCGTACCTTATACTTGACTCGGGCAGTCTCCAATTGGGAAGAGGTGGGCTCGCAGTCTGAAACTCGGGACAGATGACTGCCTTCCAACTGCGGTCCGAAATCAGTTCAAAATCCGATGTTTGGCAGTCAAAAATCAATCCGGCTTTACCACTGCTTTTATGCGAAAAACCTTCCTTCCCAAAATACCAAACCAAAAGAGATATATCGTTAACACCTGTTTTGAGATAAGGGCTGATATCTACCTCATCATAATAGGTGTCCTTGGGATTGGGGCCTCTTTTGAGTTGCCCCTCGAATACAACTAGGGTTTCATTGATCCACATCCAGTATTTTGAATCACAAGCGATATTGGCCATGGCTTTGACAGGGACTTTTTCAAGTTCAAAGGTTTTGCCGAATGCGGTCCAATTGTTGGGTTCATTTTTTTGCCCATTGGCTGTAATCCAATAGGCTTTCCAATCTACATTTTCCTCAATAGGAGTTTGAGCATGACTACAAAGTAGAAATTGAAAAAAAAACAAGCTTATTATTTTATGAATTGGGAGAACTGAAGGATGAAAACTCAAGCACTTCCAAATTAAATTAATCCATCTCAAAACGTTTTTTCTAACCATATTTAATTTTACAGTAATTTATAGATCAATTTGTTAATTGATTTACAAATACAATTTGAATATATTTATATATTTTGAAATGTGTATAATAAAATCAGTAGTAATTTTCTAAAATATTTTTTACCACTTGTATTGTTATTTACCCCTTTCAAAGTCAAAATATAATTTTACACAAAAAAACCTATAATTACAAAAACAAATAACTCAAGAACCATGCAAAAAAACTTCCTTTTGATCATTTCCTTTCTATGGCAAATTTCCTTTTCACAACAACACCTCAAACTTCCCGCTTTGGTTTCGGATAATATGGTAATTCAACAATCCACTCAGATCAATATTTGGGGTTGGGCAGATAAAAACAATAAGGTAGAAATCAGACCTTCATGGAACAACATAGCCATTTCTACTTCATCCAATAAGGAGGGAAAATGGAAAACAACGCTTCAGACTCCTAAAGCAGGAGGTCCCTACAGTATTAAAATCAGCAACAACAAGGAGACCATTACGTTAGAAAATGTGATGGTAGGAGAGGTGTGGTTGGCTTCGGGTCAGTCTAATATGGAAATGCCCGTTAAGGGATATGCTTCAGAGCCCATCAACGGTAATAATGAATTGATCCTCCACTCCAAGAATCCAAAAATCAGGATGATTACTATAAAGAGAAATTCAA
>JABGSU010000074.1 GCA_018647605.1 Flavobacteriaceae bacterium
AGTCATCATCAAACATATTGATGGTGTCAAATGTGAACCCATAGAAACCCTTACAATTGATTTGCCCGAAAACTTGTCTGGTAAGGCCATTGAAATGGTAACCCTTAGAAAAGGAGAAATGATCAGCCTTGAAAACAAAGGAGATCGTATGCTTTGCGAATTCATTATTCCCTCTCGAGGGATTATTGGGTTAAGAAATCAATTGTTGACCAATACTGCTGGTCAGGCGATAATGAATCATCGTTTTATGGAATTCCAACCCTTTAAGGGAGAAATTCCAAGTAGAATCAATGGTTCTTTAATTTCTATGGAAAAAGGGAGTGCTATTCCTTATGCATTGGACAAACTACAAGAAAGAGGTAAATTTTTCGTTTTTTCAAATGAGGAAGTATACACTGGTCAAGTCATTGGGGAAAATAGCCGTATGGATGACCTAGTAGTAAATGTTACCAAAACCAAAAAACTATCCAATGTCAGAGCTTCAGGTACTGATGAAAAAGTTAGTTTAGCACCCCCCATTAAGTTCTCATTAGAGGAAGCATTGGAGTACATTCAAGCTGATGAATACGTCGAAGCTACTCCCAGCCACTTAAGATTGCGAAAAATATTTTTAGACGAAAACGAAAGAAAAAGAAACGCCTCTAAATAAGAAACGTCGCTTTTTTGTTCAAATGAGAGGCAATCCAACTCACCTATCTAGGCTTAGTGTATTTTATATAAAGGTCTTTGTCATTTTTATTTAATTTGTAGGTAGAATTCTAATAAATCAACTACCAAATACAGTTCTTGTGAAAACAACCTACAACTTTCTTTTCGTTATTATTTGTCTATCTCTACTGGCTTGCCAAACAACCCCTTCTGATGTTTTACCCAGAATAGCCATTGCAGGCTTGGGTATTGAATCTAGCACATTTTCTCCTGCACAAACTACAGAGGAAGCCTTTCATGCGCAACAGGGCATGGAGATCATGAAGCATTACCCTTTTTTGAATCCCGAGCATAAAAACAGATCAAGGGCACAGTGGTTTCCGGCTTTAAGAGGTAAATCATTACCTGGAGGAATTGTTACCCGGGAAGCCTATGAGTCATTAATGAATAGAATGTTGGATCAACTTAAAAAAAATCTTCCCTATGATGGTCTTTTTTTTGATATCCATGGTGCGATGAGTGTTGTAGGATTGGGCGATCCCGAAGGGGATATGATTGCCAGAATCAGAACCGTGGTGGGAAAAAAAACCCTGCTCTCTACTTCCATGGATTTACACGGTAATGTTTCCCAGCGTTTGGCGCATCAATCCGATCTGATCACTTGTTATCGGATGGCACCTCATGAGGATGCTTTGATCTCAAAACAAAGAGCGATGGAAAACCTGTTAGATCGACTGGAAAACGGAAAAGGAAAACCGCTTTATAAGGCTTGGATTCCAGTCCCTATTTTATTACCGGGAGAAAAAACCAGTACCCGTATTGAGCCTGGAAAAAGTCTGTATGCCAAAATTCCAGCAATCGAAGCTCAGGAGGGTGTGCTCGATGCCGCCATTTGGATGGGCTATCCGTGGGCAGACGAACCCAGGAATCACGGTGTTGTAATGGTAGTAGGTGATGATAAAAATACTGTGGTTTCAAATGCTGAGCAATTGGCTCAAGACTATTGGTCGGTAAGAGAACAATTTGTATTTGTTGCTCCTACAGCTGATTTTGATGAGAGCATGACATTGGCTCTAAACAGTAATGATAAACCCTATATTATCAGTGATATGGGAGACAATCCAACGGCAGGGGGAGCAGGTGATGTTACTTGGACATTAAGGGAAATTTTAAACTTTCCTATTTTTCAAAAGGCGAATGGACCTGAGCTGATCTATGCTTCAATACCTGGTGCTGAATTTGTTTCAAAAGCTGTTATTGCTGGGGAGGGTGCTGTTGTTTCTGGCCATGTTGGGGCAAGTGTAGATGCCCGTTATGCTGGGCCCGAAGCACTAGAAGGAACCGTCTTAGCCATCCGTAAAGGGGATGTCCATGCCCAAATAGAAGTGGTTGTTCAAGTGGGTAGTGTAAAAGTTATTGTTACCCAAAAAAGAAAACCGTACCACTATGAAAAAGATTTTACACAACTGGGCTTAAATCCAAGAAATACTGATATTTTGGTTGTTAAAATAGGATATTTGGTACCAGAACTATACCATATTAGAGGAGGATGGATCATGGCCTTGACTCCGGGTGGGGTGGACCAAAATTTAGAACGCTTGGACTACAAAAGAATCAGACGACCCATGTTTCCTCTGGACAAAGCATTTCCCAATCTGAATTTGAGTGCGAAACTAATTCCCACCTCCGATCAACCCATTGATTAAGGATGATTATGAATAAAATAAAGTTGAGTTTATTGTTTCTTTTTTCCTTGGCCCTCGGGTGGTCACAAATCCCCAAGTTAGAAAAGGATTTGAAAGTGTTGGATTATAAAATCATCAATAATGATACTTTAAAAGTTCATTGGTACAATGCTGCCTCTAATAATTCAAAGCCCACTGGAGCGATCGCTTTCTTTTTTGGAGGGGGCTGGGTAGGAGGAAGCTATACTCATTTTCAAAGGCAGGCTTTGTACTTTTCTCAAAGAGGATTGACCACTTTTCTTTTTGATTATAGGGTTGAGACCCGTCATAAGACAAGTCCAATTGCCTGTATCAAAGATGCAAGAACTGCGCTCCGTTTTTTAAAAAAAAACCATCTGATATTCAATATTGATCCTGAAAAAATAATTTCGTCAGGAGGTTCCGCCGGTGGACATATTGCTGCTGCAACGGCCACACTTAATACCGTCAATGAATTGACTGATGATCTCTCCATTGACCCCAATCCTTTTGCTATGATACTTTTTAATCCAGTTTTTGATAATGGCCCCAATGGGTATCATGGGTCGGGTGCAAAAGAGTTAATCGAAGATGATTTTCGATGTTATTGCAAATCATACAATTCCTCCAATGGAAAGTGGGCTAGACTTTTTAAAAACAACTTTCAGGATTTATCACCTTTTCACAACATTACTACTCAAACACCACCTACACTAGTTTTGTTTGGAAGTGAGGATCATTTAGTGCCAGTAGAAACTGCTTATGAATTCCAAGAGCAGATGAAAGACCAAGGTAATATTTGTCAAGTGGTCATTTATGAAGGAGCCAAACACGGTTTTTTTAATGGAGTGAGATCAAAAGTTAATGATACCAATGCAAGTAGTGCAAAATATTTTTTTGACACCCTTCAAGCAGCCGACGACTTTTTGGTCAACTTTAATCTCTTGGCATCTTCTGCAGATGTAAAAGACTATTTTGAATAGGTCCATACTGAAAGGTTTATCCCAATGGAATACTCAAGCTGTTGACAAAACCGAATAGTATATCCTAAACTTAGCTTGTACTATATAAAGGTAATAGCATATCCTTCTTTTCCGGCTCTTCCAGTTCTTCCGATACGGTGGATATAACTCTCTTTTGAGCTTGGCACCCTGTAGTTGATGACATGGGAGATGTTGTCGATGTCGATTCCTCTGGAAGCGACATCAGTCGCCACCATGACCTGTATACTTCCTGATTTGAATTTTTGAATTGCTTTAGAACGGTATTGTTGAGATTTATCTCCGTGAATCTCATCTACTTTTACCTCAAATTTTTTGAGTAAACGACATAATTTCGAAACCTGTCTTTTGGTTTCGGAGAAAATCAAAACTTTTTTGAATTCTTCTTTTCTCAAAAGATCAATGAGCATTTGATTTTTTTCCTCATCATCTTTGGTCTTGATGACATCTTGGTAAATATTATCCGTATTGGCCTTACCTTCCGAAACCCTCACTTTTTCGTAGTCTTGTACCAAGTTGTTGATGATGTTTTGCTGTTTTGGATTTTCTGTGGCCGAGAAAAGAATGGTTTGATTTCTATTGTGCATTTGATCAATGATCTTCTGCACTTCCTGAAGGAATCCCATGTCCAACATCGTGTCAAATTCGTCCAGTACTACCTTATCAAAATCGTGTAATTTTAAGGCCCTTCGGTTGATCATGTCATTGATTCTTCCGGGGGTACCAATAATAACATGGTTGAGCCTTCTTAGCTTATCAATGTCTTTATTGATACTTGTACCTCCAATAAAACAACTGCTGTAAATTTCAAGCCCTTTGCTTAAACTTCTGAGTTCTTGTTCCACTTGTTGAGCCAATTCACGGGTAGGTACCAAAACGATTGTTTTGTGTTTTTTCTTGTTGGTCAGAAGTCGGTCGATGATGGGAATCAAAAACGCACCTGTTTTTCCAGTACCTGTATTGGCGATACCTATAATATTATCTCCTCTAGAGATGATTTCAAATGTTTTGTCTTGAATTTCGGTAGCTTTCTGAAAACCTTTTTTTCGGATTCGAGATTGGAGTTCTGGATGGATTTCTAGTTCACTAAAAGCCCTAGTTGAAACTTCTTTTTTCTCCTCTTTTAGTTTTATGGTTTTGTTGACCATCATATTGGGGTCTAAATCCGATTTTTTAAATCGGCCTCCCGATCTACCTCCCGATCTACCTCTGGAAGGACCTCCCGATCTATTTCCTGATTGGCCTTTGGAATTTGGGTTTCTACTTCTGGATCTATCTCCAAACTTTTTTCTATCTCCACTTCTTGAACTTTTTTTACTGTCGGAACCAGCATCTTTATTCTTTTTCGGTGTGGAATTGTTTTTGTCTCTTGAGTTGGATTCACTTGTTCCTTCCCTTTGTGTATTATTTTTTTTCCGGGGGGAATAGTCTTTTCTTTTTTTTCCTCTCATGTTATGGGAAGCCTATGGCCAAGGTTTTGATGGCTTTTTGAGCGTTATTTTTTTTTGATATTGGTCTTTTTGAACCAAAAAAGGAAAGATGATTATTGAATTGTACCCCCTCTCAATTTTAAGGACGCGCAAATTTAGTGTTTTAAAACGGATTCATAGAGAATGATTCTATTTTTAAATAATATCAGTACACTGTCAATTTAAGAAATGAAAAAATTGAAATGAATTCATTTTATTTACAATTCTTAATTAAGGTTAATTAATCCACTTTACACAAAAATTGTTTTATTTAGTGTATAACTTGTAAATGATTTGAGCTTCATTAATTGTTAAACCATAAAATTTAATAAATGAGATACATCGTTTGTGAAAGACCTGGAAAATTCCTTTTGAAAGAAAAAGAAGCACCAGTGAGAAAAAATAATGAAGCCCTTTTGCAAGTCAACAAGGTCGGGGTTTGTGGTACCGATTTACATGCTTATGCTGGGAATCAAGCGTTTTTTGAGTATCCAAAAATACTTGGTCATGAACTGGCTACAGAAGTTATAGCAATAGGAAAAAATTCAAAAGGGATTAGAAATGGAGACAGGGTCGTGGTAATGCCTTATGTTAATTGTGGATTATGTTTTGCTTGTACTAATAGCAAAACCAACTGTTGTGAGAACATTAGTGTTATAGGAGTTCATGGTGATGGTGGTATGCAGGAGCAAATATCAATACCTGATAAGCTATTGTTGCCTGCAAATAATTTAACGGATGACCAAATAGCCATTGTTGAGCCCCTGGCAATTGGTGTGCAC
>JABGSU010000075.1 GCA_018647605.1 Flavobacteriaceae bacterium
AGGTAGCGGACATCACCATTTTTTTGATTAAAGTTTTTAAACTCCAGTTCATAGAATGCATGAACTGATGAGAAAGCCAGTCCAGGAGTGCGGGATGTGAGGGTGGGTCAGCCATTGTGCCCATATCCTCTAGTGTAGAGACCAAGCCTTTACCAAAAATCTGATGCCATATACGATTGACCAAAGTTCGTGAAGTCAATGGGTTTTCCTTGTCAACCAGCCATTGGGCAAGACCCAAACGATTTTTTTTCCATTGGTTTTCCCAAGGATTTAAGATTTGAGGAACTCCCGTTTGAACTTCTTCCTTTTTAACCATCCAATTGCCTCGATCAAAAACGTGGGTTTTTCTTTTCATATGGTCAGGGTTTTCGACCATGATTGGTGTCTTGTTGTCCACATCTTTAGTCAGCAAATTCATAAATTTTTTGACTGTGATTTGATTTTGTTTGGTTCCTTTTTCTGGTAAATCTGGAAGGGTTGCAACCCAGATAATATTTATTGCATTACTATTATGTGGATTTTTAGATTTTTTTGCATCCAATAATTTTGGGTTCCTTGCCTCAATAAAAAGATCAAAAGGTTCATCAAATTTTGGAATCCTAACTTTTTTGATTTTTAGTCGAGGATTGAAGTAATTTGAGTTATCCTTCCCTACTTCATTATCAGATTCGTTATCATAATCAGGTTTGAAATCTATCTCAGTTATTAAATTTGAATTTTTACTGTTGATCCTGAGGTAAATTTTCGTACCTGGTTTAGCATCGTGCATAAAATATAAGTTTTGATATCCTTGAGTATCAAAATTTTTAAGAGTAGCAACTCCGCGGTCTCTCAATGCAAGCCACAATCCATTGATGGTTCCTAGATCATTTTCCAAATCGACAATTGAAAAATCATGGGCAGGATATTTTGGCTCCTGAAATTGAAGAAAGTTTTTATAAATTGAATTTAGTTTTTTATTCCCTTTTTGACTTATCCATTTTAAAACTTTTTCAACCTCTAAATTATCTTCTTTACTGTATTTTTTTAGGTTGGGTGATTCATCAACCAAATCCTCATCCATCGTATTATTAAAAAAAGCCATTAACTTATAATACTCAGTATGTTTGAATGGATCATAGGGATGACTGTGACACTGAACACAACTCATAGTAGTGCCTTGCCAAACATCAAAAGTAGTATTGACCCTATCGATTACCGCTGCAACCCTAAACTCCTCGTCATCGGTACCCCCCTCGTCATTATTCATTGTGTTACGATGAAAGGCTGTAGCGATTAACTGATCAGTAGAAGTTTCAGGCAGAAGGTCCCCTGCCAATTGCTCTAATGTAAACTGGTCGAATCCCACATCCTCATTTAAGGATTTGATTACCCAATCTCTATATTTCCATATTGATCTTCCTCTGTCTGCCTCATAACCTTTTGAATCTGCATATCTGGCCAAATCCAACCACCAACTGGCCCACTTCTCTCCATAGCCTTCATTAACCAAAAGACTGTCGACATAATCCTCATAGGAGATTTTTTCATTGATAAAGTTATGTGCAAGTTGTGTGTCTGGAGGAAGACCCGTAATATCAAAAGCTACCCTTCTAGCGATAATATTTTTTGCAGCAGGAGGGTTGGGTAAAAGGTCTTTTTCTTCCATTCTGGCCGCAATAAAATAGTCGATAGGATTGGAAAGAAAAGCTTGTTCTTCGAAGGCCGTAGCGACTTCAGGTGTAGCTTTTTCATCGACCGAAAGGTAGGCCCAATGGGTTCCCCATTTTGCACCTTGATCAATCCATTCGGTTAGGGTTTTGATTTCCGCCTCAGCAAGTGCAGGTTTTTTATAGGGCATTCGCGTTTCGGGATCGGTGTAGTGTAATCGTTTGATCAATTCACTCTTTCTTGCATTACCGGGAATTATTGCTGGTTTGCCCGATTGAGTAACACCCAATGCTTCAGATTCAAAGAGAACGCTAAAACCCGCAGTTTTTTTCACCCCTCCATGACAGGAAATACAGTGCTTATTGAGTATTGGTTTTACTTCCGTAGAAAAATCAACCTCGTGATGGGGTTGAAGCCCTAAAAAAAGGACAACAATCAAAATAAGCATTGAACCCAGTCCTATCAGTAGCTTAGTTTCTTTTTGCATCTTAGTATTAGTGACTTTAATACATAAATTAAAAAAATTAATTCTCATCACAAACTCCTGTTGTCCACAATTTAATACCATTGGCATCTGCTACACAATCATTGGAGTAGGTCTTATTATCACAACCACAAACAGGCATATATTCTTTGGTACAAGCTATGATTTTTGATGGCCCTTTACATTCATCATGACTACTCACCTTATCACAACCCATGCTAAAGAATAGAAGGAAGACCAAAAATATCTTTTGTAGCCTCATTCCTATTGTGATTAGAGTTCTGTTAGAACAAAGTTTTTCCAACGTATTTTTTTATTGGCTTTTAAAGCTTTTCTACCAATTCCATGCAATTGGAGTGCAATATA
Source organism: Flavobacteriaceae bacterium (assembly GCA_018647605.1). Classification (GTDB taxonomy): domain Bacteria; phylum Bacteroidota; class Bacteroidia; order Flavobacteriales; family Flavobacteriaceae; genus UBA8316. The sequence continues at coordinate 2,501 of JABGSU010000075.1, forward strand.
TCCGTTATCGGTAAGGTCATCATATACATCGCCAATCATCACGCCATTAATCCAAGATTGAATATGATCGTCTTTGATCCTAACTTTAAAATGGTTCCACTCCAAAGGTTTGAAAGCTGATTTTACGGTTTCGTTGACACCTGGGGTGTGGAGAAAACCTCTTCCAGCCTCTTCATAGATGGCGCCACTCCATGATCGTGAAGTAGGATCAATTTCGATTTGATATCCCCAAAACCTTCCTGCAGCTCTTTTCTTTTGAATAACTATTTTTTCTCCATTTTCATCAAAACGCCCGCCCCAACGGATGGTTTGGGTATCTTCATCATAAATATTACTTCTGATCTGAACACCAGAATTTAAAACGGTGTCTAGTTTGACATCAAACTTCAATTCAAAATTTTGATATTTCTTCTCTGTGTAAAGAAAGGAGTTGGGTAAACCCATTATGGCCTCGGCTACAATGCATTCATCTTCGACATAAAATTTTCCTCCACCATAATTCACCCAACCTTTTAAATCGTTTCCGTTAAAAAGTTGTATATCATTACTTTGACAAGAAATAATGGTCAAAAAAAGGAACAAACAAATATTTTTTTTCATATAATTTAATCTATAAGATATGATGATTTTTTAAATATTATTTTCGAACCTGTGCTATGTATTCTTTGCGAATTATTTTGGCGGTTCTGTGATTTCCTGTATGGTCCCATCCGGGTGGAAAAAAGATATAAGCTAATTTGTTTTTAAGTCCAGGAGCTTCGATGACATCTCTAAAAAGAGCTATAAATTCACCAAAATAAACATCTATAAAATTACCAGAATTGATTTCCCTAGTAATCCCATATTCAATGCCAATATCCTTTTGCTCTTCTTGATAGGTTTTGAAAATTTTATCCCAAACATTCAGGAGATTGCAGTAGTTGGTGTCGATATAGAGCGGATTTCTAGCATGATGAACCCTGTGATGAGAGGGCGTCAGCATAAGTTTGTATAGAAAACCAATTCTCGCATCTTTCATTAGGTTTTCACCTACATGGATAAACGTCCCATAGGTACCATCAACAAACATAATTGTAAATAAAAGAGCAGGATGCACTCCCAACAGAATGCAAATCGTGGTGCGAATCACGTCGGCATAGGGGGCTTCCAAAAAGAAATGGGCATGAGCCACACTTAAATTCATATCCTCTGGGGTGTGATGGGTAGCATGGAGGCACCAAAACAACCTGACTTTATGTCCCAAATAATGGTAGATAAAATGGGCAAACTCCCAAATAATGTAACCATAAACAAACCAATACCATGTCATGGTGGTTTGAAAAGGGGCGTATTTTTGAAAAAGTCCAATACAAATGGCAGTCATGGCAATAGCGATAAATCGACCAATAAAACGGTTAAAGATGTAAATCAAAAAAACAGTTTGATAAACCTTCGTTTGCGTTTTCTTGTGAACCATTCCCATTATAAATTCCAATATCAAAAGTAGTGGCAAAATTGGCTGAATAATGGCTATTATACCATCGTAAGTCAAAAAAGAGTCATAGGCTCCAGTATTAAGAATTTGGAAAAAATTGGTGATTCCAAAAAAGTTGATGATTTCATTCCAAAATATCTCAAATATCTCCATTGAAAAATTGATTATTTTACAATATAATGCTTTTTAAAAAAATAAATTGAGAATCATTAACAGTAAATCACGAATGGTTAAATAGTTTTAATTGGATTTGGTTTTTTCTATCTTACAACAAATAAAAATTAGATAAGGATGATTAGATTGATATTTTTTGTACTTATACTATCTACCTCTCTACAAGCCCAAAACTGGAAAGCCGTAGGGGGTAAAATGATGAGTCAATGGGGCAAAAAAGTCAGTCCTGAAAATGTTTGGCAAGAGTACCCACGTCCTCAATTTGAAAGAACCGAATGGAAGAATCTCAATGGATTGTGGGACTATTCACTTTTAAAAACCAATCAAAGTGAACCCAAAAGGTTTCAAGGCAAAATTTTAGTTCCTTTTAGTTTTGAATCTCCATTGTCAGGGGTAGGAAAAAAAATCACACCCGAAGATAAAATGTGGTATAAAAAATCCTTTAGCCTCCCTAAAAATTGGGATGGAAAGGATGTCATTATTCATTTTGAGGCCGTTGACTATCATTGTTCTGTTTGGGTCAATGATATTTTAGCAGGGTCTCACAAAGGTGGTTTTGATCGTTTTTCTTTTAATATTACCCCCTATTTAAAACTCAAAGGGAATCAAAAAGTTGTTCTTTCGGTCGAAGACGCTACCAATTTTAGTTCCCAACCCCGTGGCAAACAACAAATCAATGCTTCTGGTATTTACTACACTCCCGTGAGTGGGATTTGGCAGACAGTTTGGTTAGAGGCTGTATCTCCTGAGGCTTATTTGGAGGAAGTAAAAACAACCACCGACCTAGACCGAAGTCTGGTAACATTGACTCCTTTGGCTAATAAGGCTTTGGTTTCTGGATACAAGGTTGCAGTGGAGGTTTTCTTTGAAGGAAAAAAAGTTACCTCTGGAAGCACAGAGTCCAATGAGGCATTGTCACTAAAAATAGATCATCCTCATTTGTGGTCACCTAATCATCCTCATTTGTATACAGTAAAAATGAGTTTTGCCAACCCCAATGGTAAATTGATCGATCGGGTGGAAAGTTATTTTGGAATGCGTAAAATCAGCTTGGGAGATCATAAAGGAGTTAAGTACCTCTTTTTAAATAATGAACCGCTTTTCCATTATGGCACTCTTGACCAAGGGTGGTGGCCCGATGGTTTGCTTACCCCTCCTTCGGACGAAGCCATGCGTTATGACATTGAGATGACTAAGGCTATGGGCTTTAATATGATTCGAAAACACGTTAAAATTGAACCCGATCGATGGTATTATCATTGTGACCAACTAGGGATCATGGTGTGGCAAGACATGCCTTCCTATAATCGACTCGCATTGAAAACCCCGGAAGAGATGGAAAAAACTAAAAACAAAGACAGAATTTATAACAGTTTGGAAAGGATTCGAGTGGGTCAAGCGGATTTGAATCGAAGATCGGAAGATGCCGACCAATTTGAAAGAGAACTTCGCCGTATGGTAAACATCCACTATAACGCGCCTAGCATTGTAATGTGGGTGCCTTTTAACGAGGGTTGGGGCCAATATGATACTTGCAGAATTACTGAATTTGTAAAAAGTTTAGACCCAAATAGATTGGTGAATCCTACTAGTGGATGGACCTTGCGACCCTGTGGAGATATTTATGATATCCACACTTATCATGTTAACCTTAGCGTCCCCCCTACCGCCCTTGACCGTGCCACAGTGATAGGAGAATTTGGTGGCATCGGCTTCCCCATTAAAGAGAATCTTTGGAATCCTGAAATGAGAAACTGGGGATATCAAACTTATTACTACCCGGAGGACTTACTTAAAAACTACATTTACAAGTTGGATCAGATTGTTCAAATGAAAGAAAAAAATGGGCTTTCCGCAGCTGTTTATACCCAGACTACTGATGTTGAAGGAGAAATCAATGGTTTAATGACTTATGACCGTGAGGTGATTAAAATCCCTGCACAAACTTTAAAAGAACTTCATCAAAATTTATACAAGGAATAATCTCATCTTATGAAACTAAAAAAAATCAGTTCCACATTACTTTTGTTAACATTTGTATTTTGTGAAAACACTAAAAATGAAAAATTCATGCTAAAAGCTATTGATTTTAAAAGTGAAATAGATGGAAAGTCTACCGATCTTTATCTTTTAAAAAATAAGCAAATAGAAGTTTATATCACCAATTACGGGGGTCGTATCGTAAGTCTTATAACCCCAGACAAAAAAGGTAAGATGGGAGATGTAGTATTGGGCTTTAAAAGCTTAGCTGATTATCAAAAAGCCATTACGCCCTATCACGGATGCCTGATCGGAAGGTATAGCAATCGCATTGCTAAAGGCAAATTTGAATTGGAGGGCAAAGTTTATGATTTGCCGATCAACAACAATGAAAATCACCTCCACGGCGGGCCAGACGGATTTCATAATAAGGTTTGGGATGTCGTCTCAGCAGATGAAAGTTCCATCGTCATGACTTGTTTTTCAAAAGATGGAGAAATGGGATATCCAGGGAATTTAGAGGTGAGTGTTACTTATTCGATCAACGATAAAAATGAATTAAATATGGCTTACACAGCAACTACCGATAAGGCGACTCCAGTCAATTTGACCAATCACGCTTTTTTCAATCTTGGTGGGGAAGCCAAGGGCACCATCAACGATCATCTGCTGATGCTCAAAGCAACTCATTTTACTCCAGTAGATGAAGGACTCATCCCATTGGGAGAGATCCGATCGGTGGAGGGAACCCCATTTGATTTTAGAAAGGCTAAAACCATAGGAAGGGATTTGAATCAAGAAGAATCCAATATTCAACTTAGTCGTGGTGGGGGTTATGACCACAATTTTGTGCTTAAAAAAGACAACTATGGTAGCATGAGCCTGGCAGCTCGGGTCATTGACCCCAAAAGCGGAAGGCAATTGGATATTCTAACAGAAGAACCTGGAGTTCAATTTTACGGGGGGAATTTTATGAACGGTAGTGATGTTGGTAAGTATGGTATCCCATTTGAATACCGCGGATCCTTTGCTTTGGAAACTCAGCATTATCCAGACTCCCCCAATAAGCCCAATTTTCCTAATACCATATTAGAAGTAGGAGAGGTTTATAAAACCCAAACTACCTATAAATTTTCTGTAGTTGAATAAGTATGGTGGGTAACGGATGATGGTATGCAACGTATCTCGACAGAGGAGAGATCTGCTGTCATAACCGATTGTTAGCTACCGTTTTTTTTATTTCTTTTAAGCGTTGAGGATTAAGAACAAATTGAATAAAATTAAATTCTAAGTGTTGCAAACTCAATTTTTTTGCCTGCCTTTCAAAATTGAGAATAGGAAAATACCTTAAGTTAGTTCTTAGGATCAGCGGGAATAGGGACAACGACTAAGATGGCCACACAACGGAGGTCATAAATCTCTTAAGGAGAGAAAAGGATTATTCGTTAGAGGGTTTTCCAATAGTGGCCAGTATCCCCCCATCAACATAAAGCACTTGACCGTTTACAAAATCACTAGCTTTGGACGATAGAAAAACAGCCGCACCCTGCAATTCATCTGGATCTCCCCAGATACCAGCAGGCGTTCTGTTGATAATAAAATCATTAAAGGGATGTCCATCAACCCGGATGGGTTGGGTCTGTTCGGTTGCAAAATAACCTGGACCGATTCCATTGACCTGAACATTGTAGGGCGCCCACTCTACACACATATTTTGTGTCAACATCTTAAGGCCTCCTTTGGCTGCTGCATAGGCTCCTACAGTATTTCTTCCCAATTCACTCATCATGGAACATATGTTAATGATTTTGCCTGATTTTCTTTGCATCATGCCTTGAATGACAGCTTTTGAAACAATAAAAGGGCTGACCAAATCTACTTTGATGACCTGTTCAAAATCGGTGACTTCCATTTCCGCCAACGGAGTACGCTTAATGATTCCAGCATTATTGACCAAGATGTCGATGGAACCTACTTCTTTTTCGATTTTTGCAATGGCTTTTATCACAGCAGTTTCATCGGTAACGTCAAAACGGTAGCCGAAAGTCTTTATTCCCTCCGACTGGAGTTGGGCAACTGCTTTGTCTATTTTTTCCTGTGAGCTGTTTCCATTAATGATAATAGTCGCCCCTGCGTGTCCAATTCCTATGGCCATGGCCATTCCTAAACCATGGGTGGCACCAGTCACCAAAGCAACTTTACCACTCAAATCAAAGAGTTTTGTACTCATATCGTTATCTTAAATCAGGAATGGGGCAACCGTCCATATCTCCATAGTCTAAATTTTCACCAGCCATTCCCCATATAAAGGTATAGTTGGAAGTTCCCGACCCAGCATGAATTGACCAAGGAGGGGAAATGATGGCTTGTTCGTTGGCCATCCAAACGTGTCGGGTTTCGTCGGTTGCTCCCATAAAATGGCTA
>JABGSU010000076.1 GCA_018647605.1 Flavobacteriaceae bacterium
AAATGGACGGGAATAAGAAGAAAGACTTTCTACATAGCGCCTTTGCCCCTCTGCATAGAGCGTATCAAAAACCAATGAGGACTTACCAGAGCCCGACAGTCCCGTGACAACCGTCATTTTATTTCTAGGAAATACTGCATCAACATGTTTAAGATTGTGGAGTTGAGCTCCCTTAATGATGATATACTTTTTGGTGTCTAAATCGAGGATATTCGCCATTTATTATAATCGAAAAGTAAAATTACAACTAATCTTGGCAAACTCTCTTCCCGCCCCCTTTAAAATTCGATGAAATAAATAAACATTTGATTTTCATCAAAATATCTCTATATTTGTACTAAATAAAAAAGGCCTATAGCACAAAACTACTTTTAAACCGTAACGAAACGTTTAAACAGCTTCGCTGAAAAAAGTAGTTTATGCAAATCTCACAACTTCATCAACAAACTGACGCTCACCTTGTTAATAAATATATACTAGGAGATGAAAAGTCACTCGAAAAATTGATTTATAAACACAAATCAAAGATTTACAACTTTATTTTTTCTAAAGTACTCGATCGTGATATCGCAGAAGATATTTTCCAAGAGACCTTTATAAAAGTGATTAAAACCCTCAAAAAAGGGGTATACAACGAAGAAGGTAAGTTTCTTTCTTGGGTTATGCGTATTTCACACAACCTAGTTATAGACTACTTTAGAAAATCCAATCGTATGCCTAAATTTGAGGCTAGTGATGATTATGATGTTTTTCAGTTCATTACCGACAATACGCCCAATGCGGAAAACAATCTGATCAAAGATCAAGTAGTTAACGATCTTCAAAATTTAATAACAGAGTTACCCGAAGATCAAAAAGAAGTCCTAAACATGCGTCTATACAGAGACATGAGTTTTAAAGAAATTGCAGAAATAACAGGAGTAAGTATTAACACAGCTCTTGGAAGAATGCGTTATGCCATCATCAACTTGAGAAAGATGGTTGAAGATCATCAAATAGTTTTGACCCAGTAGATAATTTTTTAGTTTTTGTTACGTTATTAAAGTAAAGCCATTGCATGGAGCAAAATTACTTTGATAAAAAACATTTCGTAAACGGTCCTCGACCCTTGGTCATTAAACGTATTTTGGCCTATTCTAAATACTACAATCAGAAAAAAAATGAATTCAAGGATTTAGAAAAATCAGACTAACTTTAGTTTTTTAACTGTTTTTTCAGCACTGTTTTTCTTCCTATTTTTTTGGTGATCAAGTCCTTTTCGATATCCCACCCCCTTGCAGGACAATATTCCCTGCCATACCATATGATCTGAAGATGCAAGTCATTCCATCTGCTTTTTGGAAACAAACGTTTAGCATCTTTTTCCGTCTGAACTACATTTTTACCATTAGAAAAACCCCATCGATACAACAACCGATGAATGTGGGTATCCACAGGAAAAGCAGGGACACCAAAGGCTTGGGACATGACCACACTGGCCGTTTTATGCCCAACTGCGGGAAGGGCTTCCAATGCTTCAAAACTTTTGGGTACTTCACCTCCATGTTCATTGATTAGTATGTGAGACAAACCATGGATTCCTTTAGATTTCATAGGGGAGAGCCCAACAGGTTTGATTATTTCTCTGATCTCTTCAACCGTTAGTTTGATCATTTTTTGGGGAGTATCGGCCTTTTTAAACAAAAGAGGGGTGATTTGGTTGACCCTTATATCAGTGCTTTGAGCAGACATTAGAACGGCTATTAGCAGTGTATAAGGATCTTTATGGTCGAGAGGAATGGGAATTTCAGGATAGAGTTTGTCCAACGCTTCTATCACAAACGATACCTTTTCCTTTTTAGTCATTGAGATTTTTTGTTATTTCGATTCAAAATAAAAAAATAATATGAATACTTTACAAGCTGGGGATACTGTTCCTCATTTTACTACGGTTGATCAAGATGAAAATACCATTAGTATTGGAGATTTAAATGGGAAAAAAAGTATTGTTTTTTTCTACCCTAGAGCCAATACTCCTGGATGTACTGCCGAAGCATGCAATCTAAGGGATAATTATAAGGAGTTACAAGAAAAAGGGTATCAATTGTTTGGCGTGAGCGCTGACGTACCCAAAAAGCAAAAGAATTTCGCTAATAAGTATGAATTACCCTTCCCATTACTGGCAGACGAAGACAAATCGGTCATCAATGCTTTTGGTGTTTGGGGACCTAAAAAATTTCAAGGAAAGGAATACGATGGTATTCACAGAACTACTTTTTTGATCGATGAAAAAGGGATTGTAGAAAGAGTAATTAGCAAGGTCAAAACCAAAGACCATGCGGCACAGATCTTGGAAGAAATTTAGGCTTTTACCTTTTTTTCTTTCCATCCAAACATTTTATTTTTCATTATCATCTCTGCAATACCCTCGGGTAGTTCGTCCTTCCATCCGTCTGCACCCTTTTTAATTTTAGAGAGTATTTCACGTGAAAAGATGGATAGGTATTCACTTTCATAGTCAAAGATGTCTACCACTTTACCGTTGTATTTAAAGAACTTGTAAAAATCTTTCATTCTCGGGTGAAGCTTCAGGTTGTTAGAGTTGATAATTTCTCCACTTTCAGACTGTTTCATGGGGTATAAATAAACTTTGAGGTTGTTGTGGAACATTTTACCAAAAGCCTCTAATATTCCTCCTTTTACATCCTTATAATATTGCTCATCAAAGATTTCAACAAAGTTACTGACTCCCATAGTCAGACCAATTTGCTCTTTGGTGTATTCTGAGAGGTAGTCCACCATCCTGTAATACTCTTTAAAATCTGAGATCATCACAGTATGCCCCAAGGAACAAAGTAGTTTGGCACGATCCATAAAATCTGATTCGTCTATTTCGCCTTGCGAGGTTAGGTTTGAGAGGGTAATTTCAAAAATCACCTCCGTTTTATCCTCATTCACATTTTGTTCTTTAACAAAAATATTATAAGACTTTTTGAACATATCAATATTGACTTTGGTCACAGGTCTAAAACTCCCCCTTAAAACCAAGATATTTTTTTTGTAAAGTACACGAGCTGGTAATACATTATTTCCCTCAGGGTTAAACATGACGGCTTCTGTCATCTTATTTTTTAAAAGCAAAAGACTTAAAATCCTATTGTCAATTCCCTTAAAAATGGGCCCTGAAAAGTTAATGGTATCAATCTCAATGGATGTTTTGTCAATATGATCATACAAATGTTTGATGATTTTCTTGGGTTCATCATAATTGTAAAATGCGCCATAAACGAGATTTACACCCATAATTCCAATGGCCTCTTGTTGAAGTCTGGCCTCCGTTTGATGGAAACGAATATGAATCATAATTTCATTGTAGGGTTCTTCTGGAGCAATTTGATAGCGAATACCCATCCATCCGTGACCTTTGTATTTTTTAGCAAAATCAATGGTGGCCACCGTATTGGCATAGGCAAAAAACATCTTATCGGGATGGTTGGTGCGAGGAATCCTTGTTTCCAGCAACATGATTTCCCTTTTCAGCATTTTGTGCAATCTTGTCTCGGTAACATACCTTCCATCATCCTCTTCACCATAGATGGTGTCACTAAAGTTTTTGTCATAAGCACTGATGGTCTTAGCAATTGTTCCCGATGCACCACCAGCTCTAAAAAAATGTCGGGCAACCTCTTGACCTGCTCCAATCTCGGCAAAAGTACCGTAGATACGATCGTTTAAATTGATTCTTAATGCTTTGCGTTCGGTGGAGGGCCGTTTTTCAAATTCTTTGTCTCCAGGAAGGGTAATTGGCATATTATGGTATATGACATAAAATTACAAAGTTTGTTTTATATCTCCTTAAATATTTACTTTTGAATTGCCATATGATTAAAATAACTTTTCTAGGGACAGGTACCTCTCAGGGGATCCCTGTGATAGGGAGCAATCATCCCGTTTGTATGAGTGAAGACCCCAAAGACAAAAGGCTGAGATCCTCGGTATTGATTCAATGGGATGAGCACAACTATGTCATCGATTGTGGTCCTGATTTTCGTCAGCAAATGTTACAAGCAGGCTGTAATCATTTAGATGGTATACTGTTTACCCATGAGCACGCTGACCACACGGCTGGTATTGACGATATTAGACCTTTTTTTTTCAGACAGGGCGATATACCTATTTATGGCACCGAAAGGGTAATACTGGACTTGACTCGCCGTTTTTCATATATTTTTCGCACAAAAAATAGGTACCCTGGAGCGCCTGCTGTCCAAATCAACACCATTCATAAAAACACTGTTTTTTCCCTAGCTGACAAAAAAATAATCCCAATTGAAGTGATGCACAACCAATTGCCAGTAATGGGCTTTAGAATAGACAACTTTTGTTATTTGACCGATGTAAAGTCAATAGCAGAGGATCAACTTAACAAACTCAATAATTGTGATGTATTGGTACTTAACGCCCTGAGAATTGAAGCACACCCTACGCATCTGAATTTGGAAGAAGCCTTGGAGTTGGTTGCTCAAATTAAGCCCAAACGCACCTATTTTACCCATATCAGCCATTTGTTGGGATTTCACGAAACTCTTTCAAAACAACTGCCAGAGAATGTATTTTTAGCCTATGATAAACTTGAAATTTATGCTAACTGATTTTATCCCCTGCATCACAGTAGAGCGTACAATGCTTGTAAATAAAAAAATGACATGAAAAAAAACATCATACTTTATTTGTTCCTATTCACCGCTTTGATTTTGATCTTTCAGTTGGTCAATTCCAACAAAGTATTTGAGGACTTAGAGCGTAAATTAATGGTTACAAAAACCCTTAATGAAAAGCTGAAAGATTCTATTTTTCAGGTTCAGAACCGCTTGGAGGAGCAAAATGACTTTAATTTATCAGGAAATGAATACGCTTTGCGTTATTTTGAAAATCTTTC
>JABGSU010000077.1 GCA_018647605.1 Flavobacteriaceae bacterium
AAAAATTCACTCCTGTACTCTATTTTTTGGTAGCTTTTGGACTCACTCTGTTTACTAGGGGAATTTTTAATCAAAAGCCGAAAACTGAAATCAATGTTTTGAGTTCTTCTGAATTGGAAGCGCTAGAAGACACTTCAATCCCAGAATTGATAAGCTATAACTTTGATGTTAAGCCGATACTTTCTGATAAATGTTATAAGTGTCATGGTCCCGACCCCAAGGCCATTCAAGGAGATTTTAGAATGGATGTTAGTGATCATTGGTATAGGGTCAGTGAAGAGAACCCTGAGAAACAGATAATTTACCCTTCTCAAATTACTAAAAGTGAGCTCGTTGATCGAATTCGCTCTACAAGGGCCTCTCACCAAATGCCCCCACCAGAATCCAATTTGGTGTTGACGGAAAAAGAAAAGCAAATTATTGAGCGATGGATTGAGCAAGGTGCAGTGTGGGAAACCCATTGGGCTTATATTCCCCCTGAGAAAATCACCCCTCCCGAAAATGACTTTGACGATTGGAATTCCAATGAGATTGATCATTTCGTTGGGGATCAAATGAAAAATAAAGGAATGAAGCCTGCACCAAAGGCTCCTAAGGAGTTTTTGCTAAGGCGCTTGTATTTCGATCTTATTGGGCTTCCCCCCAAATTGAATGAAATCGATGATTTTCTTCAAGACGAAAGTAATAATGCTTATGAAAAGGTGGTAGACCGATTGTTGCAATCCTCTTCCTATGGAGAGCGTATGGCATCGGTTTGGATGGATATTGCCCGCTATGCTGATACCAATGGGTATCAAGACGACACTGAGCGTTTTATGTGGCCTTGGCGGGATTGGGCGATTCATGCTTATAATCAAAATATGCCTTATGATCAATTTGTTACTTGGCAATTAGCAGGGGACTTACTTCCCGAAGCTAACAAAGAACAAATTTTGGCAACAGGTTTCAACCGCAACCATATGATTACCCAGGAAGGAGGGGTCATCGAGGAGGAATACCGAGTAGAGTATGTGGCGGATCGAACGGTAACAGCTGCCAAGTCATTTATGGGCCTCACCATGGAGTGTGCTCGTTGTCATGACCACAAATATGATGAACTGACACAAAAGGACTTTTTTAACCTGTATAGCTTTTTTAACCGATTGGAAGAAAAGGGGAGGATAGGCTATCAAGAAGTAGCGGGGCCCAAAATAAAATTGAACCAAGAAGTGGTCAATAACGAACTTCACTTTGTGCAGTGGCCCGACAGTATTCCCGATGTTGAAGTGATGGTAATGGATGAGGTAGAAAATTTACGTACCACTTATATATTGAATCGGGGGGCCTATGATGCTCCTACAGATGCTAAAGCAGAGGGTGGTATGCCTGATACTATTTTAAGCTTTGATCCTAGTTTTCCAAAAAATCGTTTGGGATTAACTCAATGGTTTTTTGACCCCAACAATCCTTTGACAGCAAGAGTAGCAGTAAATAATTTATGGCAACAGTTATTTGGTATGGGCATTGTAGCTACTCCTTCAGATTTCGGAAACCAAGGGGCCTTACCCACACACCCCCAATTACTGGATTGGTTGGCCGTAACTTTTATGGAGGAGGACTGGGATATCAAAAAGATGGTAAAAAGAATGGTTATGTCCTCTACCTATCAGCAGTCGAGTAAACCTAATGCTTTGCAGTTAAGGACAGATCCCAAAAACCAATATTTGTCAGTATATCCGAGACAAAAACTCACCGCTGAAATGATCAGAGACAATGTATTAGTGAGCAGTGGTTTGTTTGTCGATAAAATAGGAGGACCCAGTGTAAAACCATATCAGCCACCAGGTTTATGGGACGATTTGACGGGAGGGAGTACTTCCAATTCTCTGAAACGATATATTATGTCTTCGGATGGAAATCAGTATCGAAGAAGTCTTTATACATATTGGAAAAGAACAGCTCCCCCTCCAGGAATGATCACCTTTGATGCTTCAACAAGAGATTATTGTACTGTAGAAAGGCAAAAAACCAGCACCCCTTTGCAGTCACTAATTCTACTAAATGATCCACAAGTACAAAATGCTGCCGAGGCCATTGCCTCGTTGATTCTAAAAAGTGATATTAAGAAAAGTAAGGATCGTATAATTGAAATTCATCGCCGTATAACAGGAAGAAAACCTACCAAAAAAGCCCTTTCTGAAATGATTGATTATCTTAATTCAGTTGGATCACTTCATGAGGAAAATGCTGAAGAGATTAGTGAAACAATTTTGGAACACAAAAGATATACATCACTGGCCCTTTTGATTTATAATTTAGATGAAACTTCCCAGAAAAGCTAAACTATGCAAGAGTTAAGTAAATATTTTTTAAACAACAATCGTCGTCATTTCCTCAAGAACTTGGGTTTTGGTATCGGTGGTTTGGCCTTGGGTAGTTTGATGGACCCATTGGGGATTAACTCCAATGCTGGGGTAGGCCCTAAGTTACAAGCAGGTCCATTGCCTTTACCTCATTTTGCACCCAAAGCCAAAAGAGTCATTTATTTATTTCAGAGTGGAGGCCCTTCTCAGCTTGACTTGTTTGATTACAAACCCTATCTAAATAAATACAGGGGTATGGATTTGCCAGATTCAATACGCAAAGGGCAAAGGTTGACAGGGATGACAGCAGGTCAAGATAAATTTCCTGTAACAGGAAGCCTTTTTAATTTTAAACAATACGGAGAATCTAGGGCTTGGGTGAGCGATGCGATGCCCCATCTTTCCAAAGTAGTGGACGAGTTGTGTTTTGTTAAATCCATGCACACGGAAGCCATTAACCATGATCCTGCGATCACTTTTTTTCAAACAGGCTCACAATTACCAGGTCGACCCAGTATAGGCTCGTGGATGAGTTATGGTTTGGGCAGCCTCAATGACAATTTACCCTCTTTTATTGTTCTGCTTTCAACAGGAAATGGAAAGCCACAGCCACAGCCTTTGTATTCTCGTTTATGGGGCAATGGTTTTTTGAGTTCGCTACATCAGGGGGTACAGTTCAGATCGGGCAAGGATCCCGTTTTGTACCTGCAAAACCCTAAAGGGGTTTCCAGTAGTGAAAGAAGAAAAATGTTGGATCATTTGGCCGCTCTAAACGAGGCGCAAGAAAAAACCTTTGGCGATCCAGAAATCAATAGCCGCGTTTCTAATTATGAAATGGCCTATAGAATGCAAACTTCTGTTCCAGACGTTATGGATATTAGCAATGAACCCGATCATATTTTAAGGATGTATGGAAAAAATTCATACAAACCTGGAACCTATGCTGCCAACTGTCTCTTGGCTCGTCGCTTGATCGAGAAGGATGTTCGCTTTGTTCAATTATACCACACGGGTTGGGATCAGCACGATAATCTCCCTTTGCAATTAAAACGTCAGGCAGAGGATGTTGACCAAGGTACAGCAGCCTTAATCATGGATCTCAAACAAAGAGGTTTGTTGGACGATACATTAGTCATTTGGGGAGGAGAGTTTGGTCGCACCAATTATTGTCAAGGCAAATTGAGTGATACGGACTATGGAAGAGACCACCACCCCCGATCTTTTACGATTTTTATGGCTGGTGGAGGAATTAAACCAGGTTTCAGTTATGGAGAGACAGACGATTTTGGATACAATATTGTAAAAGATCCCATGCATGTCCATGACCTCCAAGCTACGCTTTTGAATCAGTTCGGCATTGATCACGAAAAAATGATATACAAAACCCAAGGAAGACGTTTCAGACTTACTGATGTTGCTGGAGAGGTGAAAAGAGAGATTTTAACAAGCTGATGGTGGACTATACTCTAGAAATAATCAAATATATCGGTAAGTTTCACCCTTTAGTATTGCATTTACCCATTGGGTCATTACTGTTGACTTTTCTGATGCTATTACTCTCACGGTTTCAAAAGGTAGATCTGGATAAAGCCATAAGAATAGGGGTTGATTTTTCCATAGCAGGGGGCCTGCTGGCTGCCTTATTCGGTTATTTTCTATCTCTGGATAAAGCCTATGATTTTAACACCCTTAAGTTCCATTTCTGGGCAGGTATCATTACTTTGGTTTTAAGCATCAGTTTGGGGATACTGCACCGAATGAAAGGGAAAGAAAATCTCTTTTTTGGAAGCTATATTCTCACCCTGTTAGCATTGACCATAACGGGACACAAAGGGGCACAGATTACTCATGGAGACGACTATCTTTCCACTGCTGAATTATTTAAAAAACCAACTTCTATTGTTGTTAAAGACAGTGTGGACTTATACCAAGAGGTAGTTCACGTGATTTTTGAAGACAAATGTACCAGTTGTCACAATGCCAGTAAAAGTAAAAGTGAGCTGCGATTGGACCGTTATGATTTGGTTTTAAAAGGTGGGGAACGCGGGAGTCTTTTTGATCCTGAGAACTTTCAGGAAGGTCTTTTGGTAAAATACATCAGCTTGCCCATGGAGGACAAACTACATATGCCTCCAAAAAATAAGTCCCAACTTACGGAAAAAGAAAAATGGCTGTTGACCCATTGGGTTAAATCTGGAGCTTACGGTAAAGAAATACAGGTCAGTTTGACCAAAAACGATTCCCTAAAAGCAAACGTATTGTCATTTATGGGTGCCGACGAGAAAGTAAAACCGGCTGATAGGAGTGACCTAACATTACTTCAAACTCAGGGTTTTAGGATTCAACCCAATGCTTTGCACGATAATTTATTAAAGTTAAAGTTTACAAAGAGTAAATTGACGAATCGGCATATCGATGCTTTGGTTGAAGTTAAAAACCAACTGATAGAACTGGATGTCAGCAATACTAATTTTAACGATGAAATGGCCTTTGTCTTGGGTGATTTCCCTCGTCTTAAAACATTGCGACTCGACCAGACTGATATCAGTGATGGCGGATTGTCTCATCTAATAAATACCTCATTAGAGGTTTTGAATTTGTGCAATACCAAAGTAACACATCAGGGAATGCAGCGCTTGCTCTACAAAGCTCCCCCCAAAAAGATTTATGCTTGGAATACCAAAATTGATGTAAATCAGCAAAAACAGTTGGCATCAATCGCTCCTTCACTAATCAATTTTGGAACTTCCGATTTGTTTTCGGAAAAACTAAGCCTTAGCCCTCCTGAGATAGTAAATTCCAATACTATTTTTAATGATTCCATAAGTATTGTCTTTGATACCCCCCAAGTAAAGAACATTAATATTCATTATACTTTGGATGGAAGTGATCCCTACCCAACGTCTCCCATCTATTCGACTCCTATAAAATTAAAAGCCTCTTCAATGTTGAAGGCTAAATCAATTAAAGAAGGATGGATAGACAGTGAATTGTTCGAACAGATGATTTTTAAAAACAATCATCACGTTGTGGATTATAAAATTAACAACGATTTGGAAAAAAACTTTTCGATCAGTCATCATGTGGATTTTACCTTCAAAGACAACGAATCTATAGTGTTTGATGGTAAAAAAGGGGAGAAAGTATACCGTGGAACCAGTATCGAGCACGGGAAAACTTGGTTAGCTGTCGTAGAGGAGGATTTGGAAATTGAGGTAAAACTGAAGGCGGCTGAAAAAATAAAACATATCACATTGAGCTTGTTGGAAAATCACGACATGAAAACTATTTATCCAAAAAAAATAGAGGTTTATGGAAAGACAGCACAAGGGAAATATAAATTATTGAAAGATCTATCGATACCGCTACAGCATATGCCAGATGAAAGGATTTCTTATTTTAAAGATTTCAACCTGGACGTTGATCTAAAAGGATATGAAGAATTAAAAATTTGTGCCCTAAATCACATGAAATTCCCAGACGCTCCTGTATACCGAAAGTCCAAAAATAGAAATTCTTGGATTTTTATGGATGAATTAATTTTTTGGTAATAATCCAATTCCTTTACACTACTTGTATATTTAGCTGAAATATTTGTAATTATGAGTACTTTGTCCATTTATATAACACGTTCTATACTGATTTTTTATACGTGTTTTGTTGTTCACGAATTGGGGGCGCAACAAAATGATTTAGAGATTATAAGAAACAGGATTTACAATCAGATTCTTGATTCCTACTCGGGAGTTAAAAATAATAATCTTAATTCGAAAGTTTTTGACGATTTGATGATCAATCAGATATTGGATGATTTTGATGGGGAAAAATGGCCTAAAATCGATTACAGTGATGTTTCAAGGGAAGGTTTTGATAACCGAATACACCTCAATAACATAGTAAGAATGAGTGTTGCTTACAAAAACTCCTTGTCAAAATATTATGGAGATAAAACCTTGATTAAAAAAATAATAAAGGGACTTCAATTTTGGTGTGAAAATGATTTTATTGGCGATAATTGGTGGAACAATCAAATAGGAACCCCCAGAAGTATGGTGGAATTGATGTTGATTGTTGGTGAAGAATTACCTCAAAAACTCATCACTCAATCTCAATTAATGATCAATCGTGCCGATATTCATAAGGGAGGGTCACGCCCTGGAGGCGACCGAATTAAGGTTTCCTCGATTGCTGCAAAAAATCAACTTTTCCTAGGAGACAAACAACAGTTTGAAGAGATCATCGACATCATTGAAAATGAAATCAAGTATGTAAACTGGATTGGAAACGAATTTGGTTATACCTATTCCCAATCAAATACTGGTGGTTTTATAGCTTTTCTGAAAGCCAATGGAAGAGGGTTGCAATATGATAATAGCTTCCATCACAGAACCGATGGAGTGAACAATACCTTGTCTTATGGTTTAAATTGGGCAAGTGCTTTCGTGGAGTGGGCTTATTACTGCAGAGATACCCAATATGCTTTTTCTGCTGAAAAAACTAAAGTATTGGTGGATTATTATTTGGATGGGGTTTGCAAATCTACCGTTTTTGGAATAAAACCTGATTATGGAGTCAAAAACAGAAGTATTTCTAGACCTGGGACAACAAAAAACTACGACAGTAAAATTCCCATTAAAATAGTTACTCTAACCAATTATAGAAAAGACGAAATGAATAGTATAATAGGTTTGAGGTCTGGGCGAAAGTCAGAGGAGATTATTTCACACGCCACCTTTTACTGGAACAGTGAGCATTTCACCTTCCAGAGACCCAATTTTTTT
The DNA here is from genome assembly GCA_018647605.1 of Flavobacteriaceae bacterium. Classification (GTDB taxonomy): domain Bacteria; phylum Bacteroidota; class Bacteroidia; order Flavobacteriales; family Flavobacteriaceae; genus UBA8316. The sequence goes on from JABGSU010000077.1 coordinate 7,124, forward strand.
ACCTCTGTCCGACTGTATTCTTCCCGAAACATGAATATGGAAAGCCCCTACAATAGCGAAGGTCTATTGAATCATCATAGGGGTGATGGTGCTAACCATATTTACACAAGCGGAGATGAGTACGATGATATTTCCCCTGTTTTGGATTATCAAAAGATCTCAGGAACTACTGTCGTTCAAAAAGAAAATTTACCCCCTCCTAGCGAAATCAAAAAGTTGGGATTAACCGATTTTGTGGGAGCGACCACCGATGGCCATTATGGAGTGGTAGGATTTGATTTTAAAAGCATACACGACCCTTTGGTAGTCCGAAAGAGTTGGTTTTTCTTCGACGAGCAGTACGTTTGCTTAGGCTCCGGGATCTCCTCAAAAGCATCCAATGAGGTCAATACAACCCTAAATCAGAGTTTATTGAATGGAGCGGTTACTCTATCTTCA
>JABGSU010000078.1 GCA_018647605.1 Flavobacteriaceae bacterium
AAGGATTGGACGAAAAATTATTGTTGCGTTCTGATGGTACAGCGGTCTATATGACCCAAGATATTGGTACGGCGACCCAGCGGGTGGTCGATCATCCCCAAGTAAAGGGAATGGTCTATACGGTGGGGAACGAACAGGACTACCATTTTAAGGTGCTGTTTTTGGTACTACAAAAGTTGGGCTATTCTTGGGCTGATTCCCTTTTCCACCTGAGTTATGGTATGGTGGACTTGCCCAGTGGTAAAATGAAAAGCCGTGAGGGTACGGTGGTCGATGCCGATGATCTGATCGAGCAAATGAAAAATACTGCAGGAATCATCGCTGCCGAACACGGAAAAATAGATGGTCTTGATCAAGATCAGAGAAATCAACTGTATCAAAAGATTGGTTTGGGGGCTTTAAAATATTTTATCCTGAAGGTCGATCCCAAAAAGAGGATTTTATTCGACCCTGAGGCCTCTGTTGATTTCAACGGTAATACGGGTCCTTTTATACAATATGCCTATGCACGGATTCAATCCCTGATCCGTAGAGTAGAGGGGGAGTTAGAACTGCACTCCGATTTGAGTTTGGTGGACAAGGAAAAAGAGATCCTAAAACATTTGAGTACTTATCCGGTACTCATTAAAACGGCTGGGGAGCAGTACAGTCCCGCATTGGTGGCCAATTATCTATTCGATTTGGTCAAATTATTCAATTCCTTCTATCAGAATGTCAGTGTTTTTGGTGAGGAGGATCAAAAGTTACAGTCCCTGCGTTTGTTGCTTTGCCAAGCGGTAGCAAACAATATCGAATCTGCCAGTGGTCTGTTGGGTATGACTTTGCCCGATAGCATGTAAAAAAAAATCGCTCCGAAGAGCGATTCCTTTATCTTGTGCAGTAAAACTGCTACTTGTAAGATTACTTAGAATTAACAGCCAAGTTGTAAACAACCAAACCGAATCCGATTTTGTTGATCGCATCACCAACGTTATAGATAACGTCCATGGGAAGACCACCAAAGATTCCGCTGTACCATCCTTCAGTACCGGCCATGTATCCGATAGGATAGATCGCCCATCCAATGAATACAAACTTCAAAAGTGTTTTGTGAGCAGAAAGAACGGCTCCACCAGCAGCTTCCGCAAGCTTAGCAGCTCCACCTTTCCATATTTCATAAACAATTGCGAAGTAAGCCAAACCAGAGATAAGACCCCACAATGCAGGACCGTTACCCGTTGTGTGAACTGCTTCTCCAAAGTAACCTGTTACTAACATGATTACAGAAAGGAAAATAAGTTTCCACATTAATGATTTTGTGGCTCCAGCCGCCTTAAGAATAAGGTAAAACTCAACACACATTAATGGTACGGTCAACACCCAGTCCACATAACGGAAGAATGTTGGAGAAGTAGCATTAGTTGCCCAGTAGTCTCTCATGTACCAATAGTGTACCGCAGCGATAAAGGTAATCAAACCTGATACCAAAATAGAGGTTCTCCATTTGTTGTCAAATGAGTTCATTGATAGGAAGAAAAACGCTGATGCTGCCATCATTGCCATACAACCCACAAAGAAAGTGAACCCTACATAATCGTCTGTAGCCATCGCAGGTGCCACAGCTGATAAATTAAAAAGATTTTCCATAATTAAATTAATTATTTATTTTGTTTAGGTAAATTTAAAAAAAATTAAACTTACTCACTATATTATTAAATATTTTTTGAGAAAAACTTTATCAAATTGATATTTCAGGCGACCAAATATTACCAAATTAGTATTTTAGTCACTTTTCTGTTTATCCTGGTGGTTCCGTTGTTATCAGATGTTTTTACCGATTTTTTATGGGGTTTTGCTGTTTTGACCCTAGGAATTTTACACGGAGCAAATGACCTTGAAATAATTTCTAAAAGTTTTAAAGGAAAGTTAAACCATCTCTATTTTAAGTCCATTTTAGTGTATATTTTGGTTGTTTTGTTGGGTGCCGTCTTCTTTTTTACCCTCCCTGGTCTTGCATTAATCATTTTTGTAATGTTTAGCAGTTATCACTTTGGAGAGGAACATTGGGAAGATCGTTTGCCTATTTCTGTGGCGAATTTTGTCTTTTATATATTATATGGTGCATTTCTGTTCTTTTTGATGTTTAGCCTACAATATGAGCCCGTGGTGGAGGTAATACAAAAGATATCTGGACGGCTACTGCCCTTCGAATTTTTTCTATATACAGCTATTGGCCTAGGAATTACTTTATTGACAACTATGTTGTTCCATTCATCATTACGACCACACCTTATAAAGGAGTGTTTGATACTTGTCCTTTTGTCAGGGATTTTTTACGTGGGCTCATTGTTATTTGCTTTTGCCTTTTACTTTGTGGTTTGGCATAGTTTTCCTTCCCTGCTGAATCAATTAAAGTTTCTCTATGGAGATATGAACTTTAAGTCTTTTCTAAGATATTTTAAGCATTCCAT
>JABGSU010000079.1 GCA_018647605.1 Flavobacteriaceae bacterium
AGCTGATCAGATATATTGGTTACGATATCAGCTTTTGTCATATTTAATTTATTTGTATTAATGTTAGCATTTAGAGGTCTGCAAATATAAAAATTAAAATGATAATCCATTCAGACTTACCTTTTTATCTTAGCAGTTGCGATTTTCGCTTAATTTACTTTTTACAGCTTAAATGGGTTTCCAAAAAAAATTACTCAAATGGTTTGATGAAAATCGTCGATCATTTCCTTGGCGAGAAAATAAGGAACCCTACAATGTATGGTTGTCAGAAATCATTTTACAACAAACCAGAACAGCACAAGGGCTTCCCTATTATGAGAGTTTTCTTTCAGCTTTTCCTACTGTTACTGCACTGGCCAAGGCTAGTGAAGACCAAGTGATGAAGCTATGGCAAGGTTTGGGCTATTATTCTAGAGCCAGAAACTTGCACGCCACTGCACAACAAATCACTGAACAATATGATGGAAAGTTTCCCAATGATTTTGATCAAATTAAAAGCCTAAAGGGAATTGGAGATTATACGGCCAGTGCTATAACTTCTATTTGTTTTAATCAAGAGCAAGCCGTCGTGGATGGAAATGTGTACAGAGTTTTGTCTAGAACTTTTGGGATCATCCATCCTATTGACACCTCTGGTGCGCACAAAGTTTTTAAAGATAAAGCACAAATTTTAATGAAAGGAGCTCCTCCAGGCGATTTCAATCAGGCCATGATGGAGTTTGGTGCACTTCAGTGTGTTCCCAAAAATCCCAATTGTTTGGACTGTATTTTCCAAAACGAATGTCTGGCTTTCCAACAAGGAAAAGTAAGTTTACTTCCGGTCAAAGGCAAAAAACTAAAAGTAAAAAAGCGTTATCTCCATTATTTTGTAATGATCGATGATCTAAAAAATACCCTTTTGGAAAAAAGAAAGGGCAAGGGGATTTGGCAAAATTTGTATCAATTTCCACTTATTGAGACCTTTGAAAAGCGAAAAAATTTTACAGATCAAGAATTTAAAAGGTTATTGAGTGAGCACCAGATTAATGCTGATTTTATAATGGAAAAATGGAATGACCAGCCTGTCTTACATAAACTCACCCACCAACATTTAGAGATTAATTTTTGGATTGTCAAGCTCAATCAAAGTGATAGTTTGGACACTGAAAGCAGTGAAATTCAAGACTATCCCATGCCGAGGGTACTCCAAAATTTTAGAGATAAATTTTTTATCAACTGACTGTGATTTGCTAAATTTGATACAATAATCCAAAAATCTTTTATCATGAGTGGTACATTAAATAAAGTTATGTTAATTGGACACCTCGGAGATGATGTCAAAATGCATTATTTCGATGGTGGAGGTTGCGTGGGAAGATTCTCACTTGCGACAAATGAAGTTTACACCAACAAAACTTCAGGAGAGAAAGTTACTAATACAGAATGGCACAACGTCGTTTTAAGAAATAAAGCGGCAGAGATCTGTGAAAAGTACCTTAGCAAAGGAGATAAAGTCTATATTGAAGGTCGTATCAAAACCAGAAAGTGGCAAGATCAAGAAAATAAGGATCGTTACACCACAGAAATAAACGTAGATGAATTTACCTTTTTGTCAACCAAGAAGAATGAGGGAGGTGGATCAAGTCCAGAAGCAGCCCCTCCTGCTAAGGAAGAAGCTCCACCAGAAAGCGATCTTCCGTTTTAATCAAATTATAAATTAATTGGATCCTGACCCTTTAAGCATATTCATTATTTTTCTAGATATAGAGGGGTCCTTCTGGATTCAAATCATTCTACTGGTATTCTTACTGATCACCTCAGGACTGGTTTCTGGTGCTGAGGTGGCTTTTTTTTCCTTGACCAAAGAAGTACTTGACTCTGAGGAGGAAAAGAAGTCTCGACAAATGGAGATTATCCAAAAGATGCTCCAAAAACCCAAACGTCTTTTGGCTACCATATTGATTACTAATAATTTTATCAATATTGCCATCGTATTGCTTTTTGCTTCCATAGGAGAGGTACTCTTTAGTCAAATAGAAAACCCTCTATTTGTCCTTTTGATCGAAATTGGGATTATCACTTTTTTAATTCTCTTTTTTGGTGAAATTCTCCCTAAAGTTTATGCAAACCGGAACGCTTTGAGTTTTTCAAAAACCATAGCTTTTCCCATCTATACAATTGACCGTTATTTTTTGTTTTTTCTGACCATTCCCATGAGCAAGATCACCCGATTTATGGAATCGAGATTGGCGCAAAAGAACAATGAATTTTCGATTGACAAATTGTCTCAAGCCCTTGAGTTGACCAATGAGGAAGAAACGACCAAAGAGGAACACAAAATTTTACAGGGTATTGTAAATTTTGGAAATACCGATACCAAACAGGTAATGTGTCCCCGTATAGATGTGTTTGCCCTATCAGAGGACATGGAGATGGAAACCATAGTGCCCCTAATTCTTGAAAAAGGATTTTCTAGGGTTCCAGTCCATACTGACAATATGGACAATGTGGTGGGTATACTTTACACAAAAGATCTTTTACCCCACCTAGAGCAGCCCGATTTTAAGTGGCAAAAGCTTCTAAAACCTCCTTTTTATGTGCCTGAAAATAAAAAACTGGATGACCTTCTAAAAGAGTTTCAACAGAAAAAAATTCATTTGGCTGTGGTTGTCGACGAGTATGGAGGGACTTCGGGGGTTATTACCCTAGAAGATGTGATTGAGGAAATCGTTGGGGACATCAGCGATGAGTTTGACGATGATGAATTGGTTTATTCCAAATTGGATGATCATACTTTTGTTTTTGACGCCAAGATCAACCTCAAAGATTTTTATAAGGTCATTGAGTTGGAGGAGGAGGAAATTTTTGAAAAAGCCAAGAGAGAGTCGGAGTCCATTGCGGGCTTTATACTTGAAGTGGCCCAAGCTTTTCCCAAAGCTGGCCAACTCATCAAATTTGAAGACTATCAGTTTGTTATCGAATCTGTAGATCGCAAAAGAATCAAAAGAATTAAGGTAATTTTACCCTCCTCTTCATGAGTTTAATAATACAGGCCAAGACGACACTTATTCTTGCATTGATATTGGCGGTGGGTTGTGAAAGTATCCAACAACCTAAGCCTGAAGCGCTATTGCGATTGCAGTACCCTGAGCCTCAATATAGCTCTGTTCCCAATACTTTTCCTTTTGATTTTGAATATAACAATTGGGTCCAATTGAAAGGAATTGACAAAAAAGCTCCGTACTTATATTATCCCAAAATGAAAGCAACACTTTATTTGTCCTATGTTGCTGTCGAGAACAACATAGATTCTTTGTTAAACGACGCCTATCAGCTTCCTGGAAAGCACATGATCAAGGCGGAAGAAATTCCGGAAAGGGTTTTTATGGCCCCCAAAGAAAGGGTTTATGGAACCTTGTTTACTGTGGTTGGAAATGCAGCTTCTCAATTGCAGTTTTTTTTAACCGATTCCACAGATCATTTCTTGATGGGATCGCTTTATTTTTATTCCCGACCCAATTACGATTCTATCATGCCAGCTGCCAAATATGTAGAGCGAGACGTGATGCATCTGATGGAAAGCTTGCGTTGGAAGTATTAATCCAACAATTCAAAACTTTTAACTGTGTAAGCCTCTCCCGTATTGAGAACAACTTGGGTAACTTCGTTTGGATTGAGGACATCAGCGTCGTAAATCAAAGTTGCTTTTTTGGTTTCAAAATCTACTTTGGCTTCTTTGATCCCAGCAGTTTGGTTGAGGTTTTTTTCAATGACAGCCGCACATCCCATTGTACAAACCATACCTTCAATATCCATAGACATTGGCTGGGCTTCTTTAAAGGTCACTTCAACGGTTTTGACGGCCGTGGATACGGTAACGGTTTTGGGAGTGGTATTGTTTTTACATGCGGTGAAACTCAAAACCAAAAGTCCCATCGAAAGTGTAAAAAAGAGTGTATGTTTCATTGTTTAAATATAATACTAAAATTAGGATGTTTTTTAATGATTTAGGAAATCGTCGTTGACAATTAGAATTCTATCCCATTGAAAATCTTGATTTGATTTCAATCCGTCTTTAAAGGAGACCAAATTAATTTACTCATTTTTTAGTATAAAATTTTATTCAAATAAACTGTCGTACATTGGGTCATTTAGGGTTATGGATTTTACCGTAAAATCCATTTTTTGGGGCCCCATATCTTGTTGGACAGTATGAGGGAAGCGAATGCCTTTGACGGTCTTATAATTACTAAAGGAGGTTGTGGAGGATTGAACTTGTCCTTGCATTTCCATTGTCTCTACCGTTTGGAGTTTTAGAAAATTATCAACAGCGTAAAAATTGGTTTTGTTGTCCGACCATTTTATTTCATAAGCGTCTTTTCCATCAACGACAACGATTCCTTCTAAGGAGATTTGATTGGGGTCGACTTCCATCTCAGGGAAAATGGCAGCGTCTTTCAGGGCATTTTGGAGTTCTTGCTCTACCATGTCCATTCTTTGCCCTTGCATTTCATTATACCCTTTGTTGGGGTTAACAACCGTTTTTTGCATGACGTTTCCCATCATACTCACTTCTATCAGCATTTGTTTTTTGGTGGTTTGTCGCTTGGATACTTGAAGGGTCATACCCTGCATATTGGCCTCCGAAATTGATGTTTTCGTTTTTACCTCTTCCAATAGGGACTTGCCACCGATAGATTCGATATAGCCATCCATAACAGTTTTGGCGTTTACTCCTTTTGGCAAGGGTTTTGAAAATTCGGGTCGGTCTGTAGTATTGCCATATTTGTCGTAATAAAAGACATCTAATTTCCGATCATTGAACTCTATGTTTTCTATAGGAGTTAGAATATCACTGCCTTTGCCAGTCACCACCACCCGCATCAGATTGGGATTAAAGTATTTTTTTGATACCCTAGATATATCTTCCCGACTCACTTTTTGGACATTTTTTAGCAGATGATTATAAAAATGGGGAGGTAGATTTTGTGTTTTAGTATTATAGGCAAAATTTGCAATGTTTTCAGGATCTTCCATAGAGCGAATGAGGGAGCCTGCGTATTTTTCTTTGACGAGTTTTAGTTCTTCCTCGGTGACCCTTTCTTTCCTCATCCGATCAATTTCATAGAGTAATTGTACTACAGCACTGTCTGTTACAGTATTCCGGACGGCTGCAAAAGCCCGAAGTTGGGATTTGGTTTTGTGGTTGGTGTTAAAACGAGAATAAGAACCATAGGTATAGCCTTTGTCCTCTCTGAGGTTGAGGAACAATCGGGCTTCTCCACCACCGCCCAAAATTTGATTGGCAATGGTTAGCGCATAGTAATCTGGATTGTTTCGGTCAATGCTTGCCGTACTTAAAACGGATACCTCAGATTGAACGGCATTGGCCATTTCTACAAAGGCAATTTGGGTTTGAGAGACGTTTTCTGGTTGGGGAAACGAGGAGGGTGTCACTTGGCCTTTAGACCATTTACCAAAATATTTTTTGGTTAGTTTTTTTGCAGTTTCAAAATCAATATCTCCAACTATTGTGATGTAGGCATTCTGAGCGTGAAAGTTTTTTTGATACAATTGTAAGAGATCATCAATAGAGATCTTGTTGATGCTTTCTTCCGATACGTATTCACCATAGGGATGATCTTTGCCATAAGAAAGGAGGTTTTCTACTCTCCTAGCTGCGGTTTTGACATCTTTTTCAGTAGACTTTAAACCTTCTAGGGTTTTGTCCACTTCTTTCTGGAATTCCTCGGCGAGAAAATCGGGATGTAATGTTGCATCGGCCATCATTTCAAAAACTCGAGGGAAATATCGTTTTAATGAATTGGCATAGGCCCCTTCAGCATTCACGCTCAAACGAGCTCCCATAAAATCAACTTCTTCCTCAAATTCGTCTTTTGGGACGTTTTTGGATCCCTTGCCCATCATACTGGAAAGAAGACCTGATACTCCTGCTTTTTCTCCTTCTACAGAGAGGGGATTGTCGATTCGAAGGGAAGCGGAAACTTGAGGAAGTTTGTGGTTTTCAACCACCATCAGGGTCAAACCATTTTTGAACTGGTGTTCTTTTGGTGTTCCAAAATTAATTTGGGGTGCGGGCCTAGGTTGGGGCTGAATGGATCGATCAATTTGCGCTTGTGCATTACTCAAAAAGGCAATACAAACGAATAATATTAAGGCTCTTATCATTTTTCTTCTTTTGGAGGTTCAGGTAAATAGTGTAATTCCAATCGTTGGTTGGAGTTGAGATATTTTCGGGCAACATTGCGAATTTCTTCACGGCTAATCGATTTGTAAAGATCCAACTCTTTGTTGATCAGATCAGTGTCTCCCCCGTAAAAAGTGTAGTACTCAGCCAGTGAATTGGCGATGCCCTCTATGGTGGAATTAGCATTGACAAATTCAGATTCAAACTGGTTTTGCAGTTTTTGGTAGTCTTTTTCGGAGATCAAGTCTTTTTGAATTTTTTCTACTTCTTCGTCAATCTCAGAGATCAAGGTTTCGAGTTGGGTTTCCCCTAGGGGTAAACTCAAAATCACATAGGTGCTGTAGTCCTCGTCATTCATATTGAAAGCAGCCACTTGTAGTGACATTTTTTGGACGTCTACTAGTTTTTTGTATAGTTTGGAACTTTTTCCTTGACTGAGGTAAGAAGAAATAACGTCGAGTACTCGGGCATCTCTCGAATTTCGCCCTGGAGTTCTGTAGGCCAAGAAAATTGCAGGAATCTGTATGTTGGGATCAAAAGCATCTGCTTTGATGGTCTCTTCAATAGGCGATTCTTGTGCGAACTTTCTTACAATTTCGGCTCCCTTGGGAATAGAGCCAAAATATTCCTGAATCCATTTTTTGGTTTGGGGAATGTGAATGTCTCCAGCAACGGTTAAAATAGCATTGTTGGGAATGTAGTATTTTTTATTGAAGGCCATGAATTCCTCAAGGGTAGCAGCATCCAGATGTTCCATTTTTCCAATGGTCGTTTGGCTGTAGGGATGAACTTGATACAAATGGGATTTGACCTCTTCGTTCCATTTGCCATAAGGGCTATTGTCATATCGCATGCGTTTTTCCTCCTTGACTACTTCATTTTGAGTATCCACACCCGTTTGATCGATGATGGGGTGAAGCATACGTTCGGATTCCATCCACAGTCCTAGTTTGAGGTTATTGGAAGGAAAGTTTTCATAATAATAAGTAAAATCATTGGTGGTATAGGCATTATTCGAACCCCCGTTACCTGTAACGATACTGAACCATTTTCCTTTGGGAATGTTTTGAGTACCCTCAAACAAAAGGTGTTCAAAGAAATGTGCAAAACCTGTTCTTTCAGGATCTTCATCTTTGGAACCCACATGATAGAGTACAGCGGTAGTCACGATGGGTACGGAATTGTCTTGATGCAGGATCACATGAAGACCGTTTTCGAGATCGTATTCTTCAAACGCTACCTTTTGGCCGTAAAAAAATTGGCAACTAACCAGTAGTATTAAAAAAATGATTGGGTTAAGTAATTTCATATTTTAATTGAGGTTAAATTTTGATTAAAGTAATAAATTATGTCTAAACGCTTTTAAAAATAGAGAGCCACCTAATTTTTTTTTTAAAAAAGCTTAAAAAAGCGTCAATTTATTACATTTAAGAATGTTTTTGACCAAGCACCTAGATCGCACCTTAAAGGAACAGTTATGAAAAACCAGTTCCTATTTTTTTTGATGGCTTTTTTGCTTATTTCCCCAACTGTGTCGGGACAAGCTTTTTCTTTTACGACTTCGGAAAATGGGCAAAGTCTTGAACACCGCATATTGATGGACGAGTCTTATTTTGTAGAAACACAGTTTACCACTGATCCCAATAACTTTGTAAAAACCATAGGAGGTTTTTATAAAAAGAGGGGTAACGGGCTTAGGGTTAGTTTGGAATTCAATTCTAATTTTTCCAAAGACAGCTTAAAATTTGTTGTGATTGACAATTTAGATCAATGGAAAAAAAACTCCTTAGATACTCTACCGCTTCAGGGTAAATGGTTGATGGCAGGTCGGGTCAAAGAAAATCAAGAGCGAAGGAGGGACACCAGCCTTCCCCGAAAAACGATGAAAATTCTGATTGATGGTTTTTTCCAATGGATTGCTTTCAATTCCGCTACTTTCTCTTTCCACGGCTCAGGAGGAGGGCGGTATAACGCAGAAAATGGCACCTATACGGAAACGATTGACTTTTTCGCAAGAGATAATAATAAGGCAGGGATTTCATTGGAGTTTGAATACACCCAAAAAGGGTTGGACTGGCACCACAAAGGATTTAGCAGCAAAGGGGATCCTTTGCACGAAATATGGACCTTTAGAAACCCTTAACCCTTGCAAATATTTAATCATATTCCTAGAGCTTTTCCTTGGATCGTTTTAACGACTTCTAGCCTGTCGCTCTATCACCCTCCTATTTTTACATGGTTTTCAGGACAATGGATTACCCTAGGGTTGGGAGGCATTATGCTGGGTATGGGTTTGACATTGCGATGGGAAGATTTTCGTCTGGTAACCCAAACCCCCAAATGGGTTTTAACGGGCTTGTTATTGCAATTTACGGTCATGCCCTTTATGGGTTGGCTTTTGGCTAGGGCCTTTGATCTACCTCCTTTTTTTGCGGTGGGACTGATTTTGGTTGCAAGTTGTCCCGGAGGAACGGCTTCCAATGTAATTGTGTTTTTATCCCGATCCAATTTGGCATTATCGGTTAGTATGACAGCTCTTTCGACCATGGCGGCTATAGTGATGACCCCCCTATTGACGAGTAGCCTTTCTGGAAATGAAATTGACGTGGATGCCATGGGATTGTTTTATAGTACTTTGAAGGTGGTCCTGGTACCAGTTGTCTTGGGTATTTTTCTCAACGCTCAACTGCCGCGATACACTCAAAAAATTCAATTTTATTCTCCCTCAATAGCCGTAATACTGATCACTTTGATCGTAGCCAGTATTATCGGACAGGGAAAAGAAATCATCTTGAGCTCAGGGGTGTCATTGATTTTTTCTATTATGACGCTCCATTTAATTGGTTTTGTTTTGGGCTATTTTTTGAGTAAGTTTTTGTTGAAGGATGAAGCAGTGAGTAGGACCATTTCTGTGGAGGTGGGGATGCAGAATTCAGGCTTGGGTGTGGTGTTGGCCAAGGAAAATTTTGTAAATCCCGCAGTGGCGATTCCTGCGGCCATTTCGAGTTTGGTTCATTCGCTCTACGGAAGTCTATTTGTAGCCTTGTTCAGAATAAAAGTGACTAAGCCTATCCAACAAATTAATAAGACAGTATAAAAGAAATCATCGTATATTGATTAGCAATTAATTGAAAAAACTAAAGCCAGTATTCATGAGATCAAACCGATATAGCCGTCGCCAATTTACCACTCAAATGTTAGGAGGGGCAATCACCTTGGGTCTCTCTCCAAGCTTATGGGCACAAAATCCATCCGTATTAGAGCAAGAAATAGATTGGTTTGATGTTAAAGAAATAGGGGTAGAAGGGAAAGGTTGGAATAACACCAAGAGATATTTTGATCGTTTGCCTGCCAAAGCAGAGGGCGTGGTTCGTGAACCCGTCTGGAATCTGTCTCGTCATTCCGCTGGGATGTGCGTGCGTTTTGTAACCGATTCCCCCAACTTATATGTTCGCTATAATTTACATTTGGAGCGACTTGACATGACCCATATGCCTGCCACAGGAGTAAGTGGTTTGGATTTGTACGGTAATGATGATGAAGGTAGGGACCGATGGGTAGCTGTAGTAAGACCTGACAAGCAACAGATGGACACTTCAATTGCAAAAGACCTTAGTCCAGGTTCCCGTCGTTACACCCTCTATTTACCCTTGTATAATGGAGTTGATGATTTGGAAATTGGGATATTGAAAGGGAAATCATTTACTCCCATGACACCTCGAGAGGAGCAACCCATACTTTTTTACGGAACTTCGATTATGCATGGTGCTTGTGCATCTCGACCTGGGATGGCATTCCCAGCCATTTTGGGAAGAAGATTAAGGCGTCCTACCATCAACCTTGGTTTTTCTGGCAACGGTCGTATGGAGGGCGAAGTAGCAGATTTGTTGGCAGATCTAGACCCCTGTGCATATGTGATCGATTGCCTTCCCAATATGAATGAGACGACGGTTTCAGAACGGACAGTTCCCTTGGTTAAAAAATTGAGAGAGGCTCATGATAACACTCCTATATTGCTAGTGGAAGATCGAAGTTTTACCAATACTTCCTTTTTCCCCAAAATAAAAGTCCACCACCAAAAAAGTAGAGCGGCACTCAAGAAAGCCTACGCTGAGTTATCTGCTGCAGGAATAAGTAACTTGTATTATTTGGATGGAGATTACCTGTTGGGTTCCGATGGAGAGGGCGCTACAGATGGTTCTCACCCTAATGATTTGGGGATGGTACGCTATGCTGATGCCTATGAACCCGTTTTAAGGGCAATGCTCAAACAGTATTAAAACATAGAGTAATAATAAGGAGTTATTTTTATAAATAACCGGAGTTTTAGATCCGTAAGTTTTTAGGTACTTTTGTAGTAAATCAAGGGAAAGATATTTAATTTGGAATATTGATTCCACAGCATCGGATGACTTTAAAGATTGCGTTATGATAAAAAAGACAAGTTGGCGGCCGCTACCAGAATTTTTGACCATCAAAGAAAGTAAAATCGAAGGTTTGGGTGTTTTTGCCACTCGCGATTTGCCCAAAGGATTTGATTTAGGAATTTCTCATATTTTCGATGAGCGCTTTCCTGATGGCTACATTCGCTTGCCCTTGGGAGGTTTTATTAACCATCACGAAATTCCGAATTGCAAAGCCTTTGAAGCTGAAAAGGATGAGCAAATGGGAAAACTAAAACACATTCGAATTCAGGCACTTAAGCCTATTGCTAAAGGCAAAGAAATTACTATTGAATACATCATCAACAGATTGGACGATCCCAATTGGGAATTCGAATATGAAGTTTCACAGTAGTTTTAGACTTTTTTAGTAAGAAAAAACCCGCCAAGTAAATCTATAACTTTAGCGGGTTAAACCAATTAAACAAACAAAATTAAGCTTATTAAAAGTCTCACCATAAAGGTACTTCTTGATGTGTTAAAAAATTGGTAAAGGGAGGTTAAATGGAAGTTAAAATCGATATGAAAAAAAGGGCACCTAAACAGGTGCCCTCGTATTAACCATAAATCAATTCAAAGAATGAATCAAGTGGTCAAAATTAAGTCCAATAAGTTCTATTGAACAAAAATTCTTCTTATTTTTTTTACTGAAATCGTTTTTTTAAGAGAAAAAACTGCAGAAATCACAAAACTTATTTACTAATTTTATTTATTGTTATTTAACAGGCCTTTAGAAAACCAATTCACTCTTTATAAAAAAATAATTGGTTTCAACTTTTTGTAAAAATCCATTTGCTTTTGAGGGTCTATAGTAAGCTTTCAATGGTTTCCAAAAAACTCTCAAAAAAAATTGTCTTAGACCGCGGAGCTAATTAAATTAGGGTCTGGGAAAATGATTGGGATCCAATTACTATATAGGATAAACCCCAACATGAAGATGGGTTGAAATAGACTCCTTTAGGATAACAATCTAATACCTCAGTAGAATTAAAGCTGAATTTTATATAACATGGGATGACTATCTCCTTCATTCTCGCTGGTAATCCAAAAGGTTTTTTGATCGACGATTTTTATGGCTTCAATTTGTTTTCCGTCTAGCGGCAGTTTGAATTTTTTTATTTTGACAGAATTCAAATTGTACATATCAAAAGAACTGAGGGTGTATAAAAATTGTGCTCTAGATTTTGTGTAACCTACTAGCGCAACGAGGTTGAGTTTGTCATGATAGTCTGCTCCAGTGATGAGGGATTGGACATCGAAAGATTTTTGAGCGCTCAATGAATAATTACCCTCCGTTTTGGGAAGGGAATATAACTCTGTGGTGAGATTTTTTCTGTTCTTAGAAAACAGAATCAGAGATTTTTGAGTAGCGATCAGAGCTTCTGCATCAAAGGGATGTTTTTTTCTTTTGTCAAAATTTTGTTGATCGTTATAGTGGAATGCTAATTGCCCTACTTTTTTAAAGTTGTCTTTGGGATCTACGATCAGAATGCTGAGGTTTTTCCTTTTTCCTTTGTTGTTTCCACTGTCAGAGATATAGATAAAATTTTCATCTTGTGCGATGTCTTCCCAGTCATTGTTTTCACCCCCTTCAATGTTGTATTGTTCTAAAAGTTCTCCTTGGGTAGTAAAGCGATAGAGTACGGCCTTTCCCCCAGAGTCGTTGTGGGTAAGAAAGTCTTGACCAAAAAACTCTAAGCCTGAGGTTTCTTCAATTTTTTTTGGTAGTTGGGTCTTGTAAATTACCGTCTGAGCATACAGAGCTAAGTTATTTTTTGAGCCATAGCAAATTAAAATAAGGTTAAAGAGGTAAAAAAATGTTTTCAAAGATTAATCGGTTATGATTTTAAAATTAAGGTATTTTTTGAGACCAATGATGCCGTTGAGTAATTCAAAAGGGAGTTCTAGATTACTTTTTATTTCGAGTGTTTTGATGTCAATACTTTTTTCAGCGTAGGGATCAATTTTGAAAATGACTCCATCCTTATGGAAAGTATAGGGTCCTGTGTATTTAAGGTGGAGGGTATTGGCCGAATGATTTTTCAAGACTACTTTTCCAATCAATTCATCACCTTTGTAGTTGGGGGAGGAAGCGGTTAGATTGGCTTTGATGAGGTCTTTCAAGCACTTTTCTTTTCCGATCATCATTTCCTTAAACCAAACCACAGTTTCTCCTTCGAAAAGGGATTTTTTGATTTCCTCTGGACTATTGTTCTTGGACAAAACAAAAGTCATGGGTCTGTGTCCTCCTTGTGGAATATCGAAATCCCAGAGGGTCAATTTATGGACATCGGAGGTTCCTACCATGGTTAGATTATTTTCTAATGCAATTTCTATGGCTTCTTCGGATAAGGTGTTGAAGTTGACCACCTCAATTCCATGAAGGAGTTTTTTTTCAATAAGATCTACATGCATTGGATCGAGTCGTGCGATTCCATCTTTGCGTTGGGCTTCCCAGTTGGGGTGGTTCCAGAATACAAATCCATTCTGACGGTTGGCTTCTTCGATCCCTGCTCTGGGATCGTCTGGAAATAAAAGTTTATTGGCGTCTTCAATAAACACTGCATTGATGTGTCCAGGAGGCATTGATCGGGTAATTTCTGCCCCTCTTATGACTGATAGTTTAGAATTGATGGCCGTTCCCAATGCGATATCAAAGGATCGGTTTCTATTGGGATTGGGGAGGTCAGCACGATGAGGTTGGTATTCCAGGTGGTCAGTGATGGAAATGAGATCGAGCCCCTCTTTTAGGGCTTCTTCTACTCTGATATTGGGCCATACGGATCCATCTGAAAAAGTAGTGTGGATATGAAGGTCTGCACTTACAATAGAGCGCCCGTCGGGTGCCTTAAAAAACGATTTCTCCTGTGCGGAAATCCAAAAAGGAAGTACAGAAAGCAAAAATAAAATCGCTTTGTTTTTTGTTCTTGGCATAACTATTTGTTTATCTAAAATTTAATATATTCAATTTTTGTGAATGCCAAAATTGTCAAGTAAAAATATTTTGAAACGACCAATATTTATTTTAACGACCAAAGTCATCTTGGAGTCTAACGATATCCTCTTCGTTGGAAGGTTTTTCGGGATCCGTATGTTGCCAAATTTCTGCCACTAAGGCCTGCTGGTCAAGACCGATGAGTCGATGACGTTCTCCTTGTTGTAGTCGAACCTGAGCTCCTTGCTGTAGTGTTATCAGTGGTTTTTGATGATCATCATCGGAACGGATTATACCTACGGTTCCTCGATAGACTCGCCATATTTCAGCCCTACGGTGGTGGAATTGCCAAGAGAGTCTGGCGTTGGGATTGACAATGAGGATTTTGGGACTGAGTTTCCCTCCGATTTTGAGGCTGTCGATGGCGATGCCTTCAAA
The DNA here is from genome assembly GCA_018647605.1 of Flavobacteriaceae bacterium. Lineage (GTDB taxonomy): Bacteria > Bacteroidota > Bacteroidia > Flavobacteriales > Flavobacteriaceae > UBA8316. The sequence goes on from JABGSU010000079.1 coordinate 14,003, forward strand.
AAATTGATCGGCAAATTTTTGGGCTTGTCCTTCGTCAATGACCAAGAATCCTCCCCAAGGTCGTTCAAAATCAAAATCTATTATTTGATATCCAAAGGACTCTATATGACTTTTTATTTCTGTGAAACTTTCGGTCTGACTCATTTTATTAATATAAAAAAACAGGAACAGCTAATAAGGTTGCTATTCCTGTTATGTTTAAGGTAACTAAAATTTAAATGGGAAGTTCCCAGCCTTGGCGATATTCTTTACTGACAAAGGCATTGGCTTCTTCCAAGTTTTTGATTTTCATGTTTTCTCCATCCCAAAGCAGTTTTTTTCTGCCATAGTATTTCATAATCTCTCGACCGTTACCTCTGGTTCCGACCACCTTACGAAGGTCGCGACTTCTCAGGGCAAGGTTACCCATAATTACGGTTTCTGTAAAGGGTCCAGAATAGTCAAAGGAGGAGGTTAAAGCCTTGTGCTCTGCACTATTAAATCCAGCTTTACAGGCTTCGGTCCAAGTGGAGGCGTGAACATCATTTACATTAGCTTGTTTACTGGTGTCGAATACAACGGGGTCCTCACCTTTAATGTACAGGGTTGGATTGTTGGCATAAATTTCAGCAGTTATGACTCCTTTTCCTCCAAGCATCATAATTCCACTTGAGTTTCCAACATCGTAGTTCATAATGAATTCTTCCTGAATTTCTTCTGGTATGGTGGGGGTGAGTCCTCCATCCATCCAAATGAGCTTGATGCCGTCCTTGTTGTGAGGTGAGTTTTTGTATTCCAGTGTAACCATGGAGGAGATGGGACATCCCTCTGGGGTATATTCTGGTGTCCACATTTTTTTGAAAACGTTGGTTGCAGTACATTCTACGCTGCTGGGATAACCCAACTGTAATGTTTTGTATGGAGCATCTAGGGTATGACAACCAATGTCTCCTAGTGCACCTGTTCCATATTCCCAAAAACCTCTCCAATCGAAGGGATGTAAACCAGGGGAATAAGGTTTGGATTTGGCGGTTCCCAACCATAAATCCCAGTTCAATGAATCTGGTTTTTTTGCACCATCGGGACCTGGGTGATTGATTCCCTGTGGCCACACAGGACGATTGGTCCAAGCATATATGGTGTGAACTTTTCCAATTTTATTTTGATCGATCCACTCTTGGATTTTAGGAACTCCAATACTAGACCCTCCTTGATTACCCATTTGGGTAACGATCTTATTTTTTTCAGCGGTTTTTGCCAATAGTCTTGCCTCAGCTATAGTATGGGTTAAGGGTTTTTGCACGTAAACGTGTATGCCTCTGTTCATAGTATCATAGGCAATTTTAGCATGGTTGTGATCTGGTGTCGAAATGGTGAGTGCATCGATGTCTTTTTCTTTGTCGAGCATTTCTCGGTAGTCGACATACTTATTGGCATCGGCGTGTTGGGTATAAGAACTTTTTGCTCTAGAAGGATCAACGTCGCAAAGGGCGACAATTCGGTTTTTCCCATTTTGATATGCATTGCTGATATCAGAGGTTCCTTTACCACCTGAACCAATAGCGGCAAGTGCCAGTTGATCACTGGGAGCTGTGTACCCTTGTCCACCAATAACATGACGCGGGACAATAAATACTCCCGTTCCAATCATTCCTGTTTTTTTAATGAAGTTTCTACGTGATTTCGATTGTTTTTTATTCATTTTTTAATTTTTTCGAACTTTATAAAAATAATCAAGTTTTTTGATATTTTGAAGTTTTTTTGATATTAAAGGGAGATATCGCGTTTCCATGGTAGGAAATCAAATTGTCTGTTATGAGTTGCTTTTGTTGTGATTTCTCCACTGGCCACTTGAATGATAAAGCCAAGTAATTTATCAGATAATTCCTCCAAAGATTCTGTGCCTTCAATTATAGCACCAGTGTTGAAATCGATAATATCTGTCATTTTATCAAAGACAGTGGTGTTGGATGAAACTTTGATCACGGGAGTAATCGGATTGCCTGTAGGGGTTCCGAGACCTGTAGTGAAGATAATAAGATTGGCTCCTGAACCCGCCATTGCGGTAGTGCTTTCAACGTCGTTGCCTGGGGTACAAAGTAGATTCAAACCTTGGGTTTTAAAATATTCGCCGTAGTCCAGGACATCGACTATGGGAGAGTTGCCTCCTTTTTTTGCAGCACCTGCAGATTTCATGGCGTCGGTTATCAGTCCATCTTTGATGTTACCGGGCGAAGGATTGGTGCTAAAGTCAGTTCCCGAGGCAATGACTTTACTTTCATAGGCTTGCATTAGGGAAATGAATTTTTTTGCGATTGTGACATCGGTACAGCGATCAACAAGTTCTTGTTCTACCCCTCTGAGTTCAGGAAATTCTGAGAGAATGGCACTGCCGCCGTGGGCTAGTACTTTGTCCATGGTGCTTCCTAGAGTGGGATTGGCAGAGATGCCTGAAAAACCATCTGATCCGCCGCACTCCAGGCCTATGTTAAGTTTGGAAAGAGGTGTTTTTTGTCTTTGTATTTGGTTGGCCTTTTCTATTTCAACCCAGGAGTCTTTAATAATTTTTTGAATTAGATTTTCTCCTTTTTCTACTTTTTGTTGATCGAAAATCAGTAGCGGTTTATCAAAATTTTTATTTGTGTTTTTAAGTTGTTCGAGGAACAGCTCTACCTGTAAGTTTTGACAGCCCAAGCTTAAAACTGACGCTCCGACCACATTGGGATTGTTGACATAGCCTGCCAAAAGTTTTCCCAACAAAGTGGAGTCGGATCTTGTTTCTCCACAACCTGAGTGATGGGTAATGAACCTTACTTCAACGTTTGGGAAAGGGTTTACGGCTTTTGTGGGTTCTCTATTTTTTGATTCGCCTTGAATTAATGTTCTGAGAAAATGTTGATGTTCAGACAAGGTGTCGGGATAGAATTCTCTTTCGAAAACAGTTTTTAGGAGTTCTACGTTTCTGTTTTCACAAAAAACCAGCGGAAAAAAAAGCCAGATATTTTGGGTTCCCACCGTACCGTCTTTTCGGGGATAACCCATAAAGAATTTTTCAGTTTTGGCAGGACTTTGGACTTTTGATTTGCCAGTATTTTCAAAACTGATATTTTCATTGAAGGCATTGTCCATGTTTTCGGTGGTCAGAGCTCTTCCCTTCTTAATCACTTGATTGGCAATGCCCACTTTTACTCCATACATGAGTAATGGTTCGTCTTTTTTTAAGGCTTCTAGACTGAATTTATGTTTTTGTTTAATATCCTCGAGTAGTTTAATTTGCTGGCCATCTATTGGGATTAGTTCTCCCTCCTTTAGGTTTTCAAGGGCAACAATCATATTATCTTGGGGATGAATTTTGATGGCTTTACTCATGATGGATTTTTTTGAAAAAATTTATGGGCATCACTAATTTTATGGTGTGAAGTAATAGCATTAAGTGCTGCGATTAGGCTGTCTTTTAGTGGGATTATTTCCGCCAGATTTTGATCCCAAAGGGTAGTATTTGAAAGAATATTTTCTACCACTTTTTCTTTTTTATTTTCTTTCCAAACTTGATTGAAAAATAAGATGTATTTAGAATCGTCTTTTAGGGAATAGGAGTGTTTTGATATTTCTTTTCCGTAAAAGTAGAAAAGAGCCGCCATAGCAAAGATTAAGTTTTGGGGAACCTTACCTTCTTTATTATAGTAGGATAATATACTGGGCAATACCCTGACTTTGAATTTTGAAATGGAGTTTAAAGCAATGGACTCTAATTGATGGATGATGAAAGGGTTGGTAAATCTTTCTAGTACAGAATGAGCATAGTTCTCCAATGCCTGTCGGTCAAAATCTATACTGGGAATGATTTCTTGAAAGAGTGTTTCGGAAAGGAATTGTTTAAGGAAATCATCTTGTAGGCTTTCTGATACTGTTGGGGTGCCATGAATTAGTCCTAGGGGAACCAAGGTAGTGTGACTTCCGTTTAGGATTCGAACTTTCCGGGTCCTGTAGATCCCCAAATCTGGAACCACCATAACGTCTATATCCTTAAGTTGATCTACAGGAAATATCTCTAGCAGTTTTAAACTTCCTTCAATTACCCAGAGGAAAAAGGGTTCACAGGTGACAATCAACTGGTCACTGAAGGGCAAATCTTTGTTATAATAATCAAGGTTTTTTTTAGGAAAACCAGGAACGATCCTATCGACCAGAGTATTGTAAAAATGATTTTTATTGATCCATGATTTAAAGTCTTCCTTTAGTTTCCATCTGTCACAAAGCTCTAGGATGATTTTTTTGAGTTTACTGCCGTTTTTTTCTATAAGTTCACAAGGAATGATGTGAAGTACTTTGGTTGGGTCGCCATCAAATTTTGTATATCGTTGATGCAATAGTTGGGTAAGCTTGGCAGGAAAAGAATTGGAGGGAGTAGATGTGAATAGGTCTTCGGGGTCAAGTGCAATGCCCGCTTCGGTTGTGTTGGAAAAAACAAAGTGTAAATTCTCATTTTCTGCGAGTGCTAAAAAGGCCTCGAAATCGTGATAGGGGTTTACCATTTGATCAATACAATTGATTTTTTGTTTTTTTCTAACAGTTTCCCCTCCCAATACGCCTTCTTGAAAGAGGTGGTATTTTCCATTTTGCTTTTTGAGTTGGTCAATCATTCCCTCCGAGATGGGTTGAACAACATCTACTTTTCCCGAGAAAGAAGTCTTTTCGTTTAGGGCTTGAATACAATATTCTACAAAGGCTCTTAAGAAATTACCTTCTCCAAACTGAATACTATCTCTTGTGTCGATCTTCATATTATTGTAATTAATTTAGGAGACGAGTTAACCATGCTATTTCACTAACTTTGTAAAAATACGCACTTTTTTGTTTTACATTTTTTGAAGTTTTGTAATTAAAATCCGATGAAAAGTCTGCTACCCATATTGGCTGTGCTTATGTTTCTTTCTTGTAATAAAGATGAAGAATGCAATACTATTCGCAACAAAGAAGAAGCTCGCGGTAATTTTTACTTTTATTTTCGCGCTAGATATTATTCCAATTCACAAGCGAATTCGATTACAGGCTCAGGGTTAAACAATGAATATGTTTCTGGAAAAGTTTCAGAAGCGGTTTACAACGACTATGAAATAGGTGATGAATATTGTTTTGACATTTAGTTTTTAATGAACTCTGAAGGGCTTTTTCCAGTAAACTTCTTGAAATTATTAAAGAAAGTAATTCTGGATTCAAAATGACTTGCTTTTGATAAACTTTCTATTGTATGCTCGTGTAAAAACCCTTGTTGAATAAATTTAATAGAAAGAGATACTTTAAGCAAATTAAAGTATTCATGAATTGTCAAATTATTATAATATTTAATTAAAAACTTTAAATGAGAATTAGGGATTTTTAATTTTTCTGAAAGTGTTTTCAAGCTTAATTCTTTATTGTTAAGAAAATTAAAATCTTGTTCAAAAGTCTTTATTGAGTATATTAAATTAGGTATTGATTTTACTAGTTTTTCATGGATAATAATTTCCTTATTTTGGAAATTCTTTAAAGCTTTATACTTCCAGGGATCATAGATCTTAGATTTTGTATTTAATTGATATAAAAGATAATCCTTTCCAAAAATAATAACAGGATTTAAAACAAGGTATAAAAGACAAATAACCCACATAATAGAACTGCCTCTGTAAAAGTCAGTTAGAGTTATATCCGTCTGATTTGCCTGCCAATAAACTACATGATAATTAAGAAAAAATGTAATGATTGTAGCATTTGAAAACATCAGAATTAACCAACGAAACTGTATTTTATTAAATGAAAATTTCAATACTGTTTTTCGATAATATTTCATCATTACATCGATCATTAAAAGCCAGTAAATTGTTGTGAATGATAGGAAAACTAACTTATTAGTTAGATCATTTAGAATTTGAAACTTATTTAAAAAAAGTAAAAAAAAAGGCAAAATAAGATGTGTCAAATCACGAATTGAAGTCCCTCTATCTTCTAATGCATTTTTAAAAAAAAATAAAAAAAATGGAATGAATATCAGTGCAATAAAAGGGGATGTTTGAAATGGAGATTTTAAATCTATTAGATTCATATTCATAAGTGAATTCTGAAATCTTTGAAATCCAACTAAAACAATAATTATAGAAAAAGGAAGATTAAATGGCTTGTTAAACTTATTTGATCTTAATATCATTATTATGATGATAATACATAAAAAACTAACAAAAAGACCAGTTAAATCAAAAATCATTTAAAAAAAATGCGTTTCATATATAAATAAATTAGGTTTTTATCGTGCTTCTAAAAAAAAAGAATTAGTCAGTAGTATTTAAACTTATTTTAAGGATAAACTCCTTAAATAATTATTATGTTTTCATTATTAAATACTTTTATTAGAATAATCTAATATCTTAATTATTGTTTCATTATTGAAATATCTTGTTTCAAAAATAGTAATTATATATACTATTCTTTGAATTGTAATGCAATTAATTATTATAATAATAAATTGTTAATATGAAACAATATTTATCGCTTTTTCAGATTAGGAAAATACCATTTTACCTCCTTTTTTTATTCTTTTCTTTAAATATATTTAGTCAACAGAATTATTATTGGGTTGGGGGAAGTGGTAATTGGTCGAATTATTCATCGCATTGGGCTACTTCAACAGGTGGAGCTATCTTTCATACAACTTCTCCAGGATCTGAAGACAATGCGATCTTTGATAATAATTCTTTTAACGGCGAAAATCAGACTGTCACTCTTGATACAGACAATGAAAGCGTTGGAGATATCTCCTGGTTTGGAGTAAGTAATAACCCAACATTTAATATGAGTGGGAAAACATTGATGATATATGGCTCAGTAACCTATGACCCCGAAATGGTCATATCGAGCCCAGGAACTCATAAATTTTCATCTGTAAAAAACTCTGCTCTCATATCAGCTGGTCATAACACGGGTAACCTAGATATTGACAAAAGTGGAGGTGTCTTTAGTCAGCTTGACAACTTTAATTCCAGTAATAGAAGTTTATATGTTAGAAGCGGTTCAACATATAATTCAAATGATTATGATTTAAG
>JABGSU010000080.1 GCA_018647605.1 Flavobacteriaceae bacterium
ATGAATTAAAGTATTCCTTAAGGAGTTTAGATCTGTATTTTTCTGAATGCATCCATAAAATATATTTAGTTACCAATCATGGTTCTATTCCGGACTTTATAGATCAAAGTAGGGCCGATCTTGTTATAATCAATGGCAACGAACTTTTAAAGGGCATTTCTTTTTGTTCTTGCACATTTGAATCGGTGCTACATGAAATCCCTAATTTAACCGAAAACTTTTTGTATTTCAACGATGACATGCTTTTAACAGCGCCCCTGTCACTAAAAGACCTATTCGATACTACTGGGAAACCCATTTGGTACCAAGAATCTGATAAATTATTGAGATTCATTAGCAGTAATTCTTATTTAATTAACCCTTTTAACCTAGATGGTCAGGTCTCTAAGGCAAGAGAAAATACCTTTCAACAGTTAGATCTCAACAAAAAAATGCCACCCCCAATTGGGCATAGCCCCAGAATTTTGAATAAAACTTATGTCAAAAAATTCATTGGCCTTTACCCGGAGGCTATTGACCATCTCAGGAACATATTGTTTAGGTCGGAGGATACCTTTTGCTTTCTAGACGCATACTGCTATTACTTTTCACATCATAAGATGTTGAACTTTGTGAAAGAGAAGAAAACTTTAATCCTTATTCAATCAGATTATTTTTCCCGTATCATTAATAAATTGAGAATATTTTTGGCCGTTGATTTTTCGTTTATCTGTGTGGCCGACCTCCGAAATAAAAATAAGCAACCCTGTCCTGAAGTAAGCAAGTATCTAGAAAAAACGTTCCCAAAGCCGGCGAGGTGGGAAAGTACGAATAGAAAAATCTAAATACCTATCCAATAAATCTGTTTTTTAATACCTTTTTTTATTAAGCTTCATCCTCAATGTACAACCGTTTGAAAACCCTTATAAGTTAGGGAGTAGTATCTATGCTGATCGTGTTCAAATGAACCGCCCGTTCCCGCCTTTTTTCACCTTAGTAGGGAACCGATCGAATCCCTACAATGAGACTTATTTCATAGCCCGTTATTTCGTTTTTTGGCAAGTAACGTGCTAGCCCACAAAATGCTACGTGTTTTTTGGGGCCCTTAATACGAGGTTTGATTTCCCCCTTCTATTAAAAAATTTGGTTATATTTAATGCTTATTTTAACCAAATAATCAAATTTAAACTAAGCAATTAAATGAAAAATTTTCTACTGATCATTATCCTAATTTTCCCAAGCTATTTTGGGTTTTCGCAATCAAGCCCTGATGCCGAATATTGGATCACCTTTGAATATACACCCAAGAAAGGGATGGTTTCAAAATTCGAACAAGCTATTGCAGAAAAAACGAAACTATATAACAAAACTCAAGAAACGTCTGCCTATACAACTAAACTCACAAGTGGAGCAGATGCTGAAAATGGTCGATATGAGCGGATTATGCCAAGAAGATCCATCGACTGGTTTTTGATGGATAATCCAGCCCAAGATAAATTTTGGATGGATAACGTAGACAAGTATGTCCAAAATGGTGAAGGACCCTATATTTGGGTTCGAGTAAAAGAGTTGAGCTTAAACTTTGAAAAATCAGAACCTCAGCGATACATGAGAAGCTTAACTAGGGTAATGAAAAATGGTAATCAGGATCATTTTTGGCGGTACTTGAAAAGATATAATCAAGTTTTAACCAAAGTACGCCCAGAAATCAGACAGGGTGTTTTTTATCTTGATTCCGGAGGAAATTCTAATACGGTACGAATTATTACAACCTACAATGACATCAAGTTACCAGAAGGTGCCTCTAAGGGTGAAAGTGTCCAAGAGACCTATGATGAAATGTTCGGGGATGGCTCTTGGAAAAACGATTTCCAATTGTACAATGAGTCCTTATTGGAATGGTCAAGGGGAAATTATAATGCGGTCTTCATGCCAGGACTCTCCACACAATAAGTTTGATTTTATTTTAACAAAAATTTAAACTTTCATATTGATGCAGAAAGAAAAGTCATTTTATTATACTTTCTCTTTCTGCATTTATCTTCGTTATAACTAACGTTTTTGACCTCACAGCAGTACTTATCTTTTGAGGTTTCAATGAAAAAGTAACAATGTCCTTAAAAATAACAATCAACTATTATTTCTAAATAAATTCAACTAAAATAAAAGGAAAAGAATAGTCAATATTTTCCTGTTTTTGAGCTTGGCTTTTTCCACAGCTTTCGTTCAAGTAGGCAGTATCATGTATCTTGATTTTAATACTGCGGACACCAATGAGATAAAATCTTTGATTGGTGAAAAAACTAAAAAATTTAACAACACCTTAGAAGATGAAAAAATTTATACGTTCCAAGTCGCTGTTGGTGAAGATGGTCAATTAGTCAAATTCTTATATACTGACAGCTTTGGTCAAATAGAAACCTCTCCCAAAAAAGGAAATGAGTGGTGGTGAAAAAATGTAAGTCCAAAAATAACCAATTCATCTAGGACAGAGTTTTTGCAGTATGCAGTGGATGCATCTCATAATATCGCCAAGTCCGGTGAAAAAAAGTTGGGAAGGTGCTTTTTTTTATAAAAGCAAGCCCGGAGAGGGTGAAAATTTTTGGTGATATAGAAAAAAATGTTACCAAAATTACTGCCGAGTTAGGTGATGAAATCTTTCTTCGTGTGTGGAGCTCTTCCATAGTAGGGTATACCGGGAAGAGTTTTAG
>JABGSU010000081.1 GCA_018647605.1 Flavobacteriaceae bacterium
CTGCAAGTGTACATTTGGTCATAGACGTTAGGGTCAACGATCAATACAGCAATAATGAGTTAGCTAAAATACTCACCGAAGCAGCACCCTGTGAAATGACACCGAGGTCACTGCACCTTAATTCCTCCTCCATCGGTATGGAACACGAATTGGTGCATGCAGGTATTGCCATGGGTAGAAAAACATATGGTTCCCCCACCCTTTCGGATCAGGCGGCACTCGAATGTCCCTCCCTAAAGTTGGGTCCAGGACTCTCCACAAGATCACATTCGGCCAATGAATTCATTTATGTCCATGAGATCGAGGAAGCCATAAAGATTTATATTGAACTATTAGGAAAAATTTTATAATCATGAAGCTCTGGCAAAAAAACCAAGCCCCACACGAAAAAATTGACCATTTTACGGTGGGAAAAGACCGAGAGTATGACCTCCACTTGGCAGCCTATGATTGTCAAGCCTCAATTGCCCACGCCCAAATGCTGGGACAAATAGAGATATTGACTAACGAAGAGGTAGAGCAACTCACCACTGTTTTAAACGGTTTAAAAGACGAGGCAGAAAAAGGGGAATTTGTCATCGAACCCGATTTTGAGGACATGCACTCCAAAATCGAGTTTGTACTTACAGAAAAATTGGGGGATTTGGGGAAGAAAATTCACACGGCCCGATCGAGAAATGACCAAGTATTAGTAGCACTCCATTTGTATCTAAAAAAAGAAATCGAAACTCTTAAAGGGCTCACCCATAATTTTTTTAAGTTATTGATGGATTTGGCGAAGCAACACAAAAAGCATCTTTTACCCGGTTATACGCACCTTCAAGTGGCCATGCCTTCTTCTTTTGGACTTTGGTTTTCTGCCTATGCAGAAATTTTGGTTGACGATATGATGTTACTTAATGGAGCCTATCAAACCGTGGATCAAAATCCATTGGGTAGTGCTGCAGGATTTGGCAGTTCTTTTCCCATTGACAGAAAATCCACGACAAAGAGTATGGGCTTTGGCGATTTAAAATACAACGTAATTGCCGCACAAATGTGCCGAGGCAAAGCAGAAAAAACAACTGCCACTGCCATGGCTTCCTTGGCGGCTACCCTTTCAAAATTGGCGATGGATATCTGTCTTTATATGGGGCAAGAGCACAACTTCGTGAGTTTTCCAGAAGCATTGACAACAGGTTCTAGTATTATGCCCCACAAGAAAAATCCCGATGTGTTTGAACTCATTAGAGGAAAGTGTAATTTGTTGCAGGGCTTACCCAACCAACTCACTTTACTAATGACCAACCTCCCCTCGGGCTATCATAGAGAAATGCAATTGGCCAAAGGACCCATCATTGAGGCCATTGAAGACCTTAAGGCTTGTTTGGATTTGTTTACTTTCAGTTTGAAGGAAATTCAAATCAGGGAAAATATACTGGACAATCCTAAATACCAATATGTGTTCAGTGTCGATACGCTCAATGAATGGGTTAAAGAAGGTATGCCTTTTAGAGAGGCCTACCAGAAAATGGGAGCTGATATTGAAAATGGAAACTATATTCCTAAGAAAAATTTAGATCATACCCACCTAGGCAGCTTGGGTAGACTTGCTTTGGATGCCATTAAACAAAAGATGGAAAAAGCCATCGGAGGAAATTAATACAGGAAAAATAAGAGCTTAAGAAGCTAAATCTATCCTAAGTCCTCTTTATTTTCAATTCTCAATTCTTAATTAGATATGCAAGGCTCTGTTTTCGGAAGCGGCCAAAGCGGCTTCTTTTACTGCCTCTGCATAAGTTGGATGGGAATGGCTCATACGGGCAATATCCTCGGCTGAAGCACGGAATTCCATGGCCACTACAGCTTCGGCAATCAAATCTGCTACCCGAGCACCAATCATATGAACTCCCAATACCTCATCGGTTTGAGCATCGGCGAGAATTTTAACAAAACCATCGGTATCTCCACTGGCACGGGAACGTCCAAGTGCCCTCATGGGGAATTGTCCGCTTTTGTAGTTAATCCCTTCGGTTTTGAGTTCTTCTTCGGTTTTACCTACAGCAGCTACTTCTGGCCAAGTGTAGATGACATTGGGAATAAGGTTGTAGTCGATATGAGGTTTTTGTCCTGCCAGAATTTCGGCAACCATCACCCCTTCTTCTTCAGCCTTATGAGCCAACATGGCACCACGAACCACATCACCAAGCGCGTAAATATTTGTTGCAGTGGTTTGCAGATGGTCATTGACTTGAATTTGTCCTCGCTCTGTAAGTTGAACTCCAGCAGCTTCGGCATTCAATCCATCGGTATAAGGTTTTCTTCCCACGGAGACCAAGCAATAGTCACCTTCAAAAGTGACTTCTTCCCCTTTTTTATCTAAAGCGCTGACAATAACGGTATCTCCTTTACGCTCCACTTTGTTCACCTGATGCGATAGATAGAATTTGATTTTTTGTTTTTTCATCACCTTGGTCAATTCACGAGAAAGGGCACTATCCATAACAGGAGTGATACGATCGGCATATTCAATGACCGACACTTCTGCCCCCAATCTTTTATACACCTGTCCCAGTTCCAGTCCAATGACTCCACCCCCAATGATAATCATATGTTTGGGGATTTCTTTGAGCTCCAGTGTCTCCGTAGAGGTAATGATACGTTCTTTGTCAATATCGATAAAAGGAAGGTTGGCAGGTTTGGAACCGGTGGCAATGATGGTATTTTTGGCAGTGATGTCTTCAGGTTTTTTACCTTCAATATGGATGGTGGTAGCATCTTTAAAGGATCCTAGACCATTAAAAACCGTAACTTTATTTTTGTCCATCAAAAAGTCAATTCCTTTGGTGGTTTGTTCCACAACCGATGCTTTTCGGGCAATCATTTTTTCGAGATTGACCTTGACCTCTCCAGGAATTTCAATACCGTGTTCTTCAAAATGTTTTACGGCATCTTCATAATGGTGAGAAGAGTCCAATAAAGATTTGGAAGGAATACAGCCCACATTGAGGCATGTTCCCCCTAGAGTATTGTGTTTTTCTATTAGTGCGGTTTTCATCCCCAATTGAGCACAACGAATGGCGGCAACATAGCCCCCTGGGCCCGATCCGATTACGGCAACGTCAAATGATTGCATAGTTTAATTTTATTTACAGCCAAAAATACAAAAGTATGACTTGTGCAGGGTATTAGCTGTTGTAAAAAAATGGGTAAATTGTATTCATAAAAATAAAAAAATTGAAAACCCCTATCCTTTCCCTTAAAGCCGCTTTGGTTCCTTTGATCATTTTGGTCTTGTTATTGACCTATAACGTTACTGTTTTTGGCGATGATGCTTTGAGTGGTTCCAACCAATTCATTCTTTTGGTAGGCGCGGCAGTAGCGGGACTAGTGGGAATCAAAAACAAGGTGAGTTATGGGCAAATGTTGCATAAAGTGGGAGAAAACTTACAATCCGTAACTGGCCCTATACTGATCTTATTATTGGTGGGTGCCTTGGGGGGAACATGGTTGTTGAGTGGAATCATCCCAGCAATGATCTATTATGGTTTACAAATCGCCAATCCCAGTTTTTTCTTGCCCGCTTGTTTATTGATATCGGCTTTGGTCTCCTTGGCAACAGGAAGCAGTTGGTCTACCTCTGCTACCATTGGGATTGCTCTGATCGGTATCGGAAAGGCTTTAGGCTTGCCTATGGGTATGGTCGCAGGAGCAGTAATTTCGGGAGCTTACTTTGGCGATAAGCTTTCCCCTCTCAGTGACACCACTAATCTGGCTCCTGCTATGGCAGAGGGTGAACTCTTTACCCATATACGGTATATGCTTTACACTACCCTACCCAGCATCATCATCACGCTTATTATCTTTGTTATTTTAGGTTGGGGATTTGCAACAACGGGTGAGGTGGATACTTCGACCCTAAGTATTTCTATTCGTGAAAAATTCAACATCAACCTCTGGCTATTCATCGTCCCATTGGCTGTTATTTTGATGATTATCAAAAAAACACCACCGCTGGTAGCACTTTTTGTGGGGACACTTCTCGGGGGTATTTTTGCTTTATTATTTCAACCTCAGTTGATAATGGAATTGTCGAGAAGTCCAATTTTAGATTTTAGTACCACCTATAAAACCATTCTCAATTCCATAACAGTAGTCACTCAAATTCAGACGACCGACCCGCTTCTAAATGAGCTTTTCTCCTCGGGTGGAATGCAGGGAATGTTGGGAACAGTGTGGTTGATTATCTGCGCTATGGTTTTTGGTGGGGTAATGGATGCCATTGGCGCATTGCACACCATTAGTAATGCATTTTTAAAAAGGGCCCAAACTACTTTTCAACTCATTGCTGGAACAGCGGCCTCGAGTTTGACAGTCAATCTCACCGCCTCAGATCAATACTTGGATTATATCGGAAATAAAAAAAAGTTCATGAAAATATTTGTCTACA
>JABGSU010000082.1 GCA_018647605.1 Flavobacteriaceae bacterium
CTTTCAATTTGATTTAATTTTTCTTTAGGGTTGGGGAAAGTATTCATCCACTTCTCGTAAAGCGGTGTATAACTTTCAGATACAATAACTGCATTCACTCTAACGGAATATGGGAGTAATTCTATCGCCCATTCACGGGTAAGCGCATTTCTCGCTCCACAAGCAGCGGCATAGCCAGAAGTTCCTCCCTGTCCAGTGAGAGATACTTTTGATCCAATATTTACAATGGAACCCTTATTGTCCTTAATAAAAGGCAAACAAGCCTGCGCAATAATAAAGTAATGAACTACATTTTTTTTCAAAGAATCGATAAAACTTTCGACATCCCCATTTTCAAGCCCTACGCCATCGTTGACCCCTGCATTGTTGACCAAGCCATGAACAGTTCCATAAGAAGCAACAGCTTTTTCTACGGCAGCTTGCCCTTGTTCTGGATCTGTTAGCTCTGCCAGAGCATAGGAACATTTACCTCCTTTATTTTCGATTTCTTGGACGGTTTTCAATATGCTTTTTTCGTCTCTGCTTATGATAAAAGGAATGGCTCCTTCCTCTGCCAAAATATGGGTAATGGCATGACCGATTCCTTTGGAACCTCCAGTAACGATTATGACTTTGTCTAGGAGTTGTAAATTCATACTTTACAGTTTATAAAAATTATGTGCATTTTCTCCCATGATTTTATTTTTATCTGCCAGACTGAGACCCTCAATAAAGTCCTCAACTATACGAAGGACATGCTGATAACTTCCAGCCAGTAAACATACTGGCCAGTCAGAACCAAACATCAAACGGTCTTGGCCAAAAGCCTCCATAACAACCGAAAGGTAGTCACTAAAATCTGAACCTTGCCAGTGATTCCAATCACCTTCTGTCAACAATCCAGATAATTTACAATTAACATTTTTAAATGCGGCCAGTTGTTTGATATATTCGGCCCATTTTTCAATTTTCTTATCCTTGATATAAGGCTTTGCCAAATGATCTAAAACAAAAGGCTGGTCTGGGTTTTGTTTGACCAATTCGATGGCTTCTTCTAATTGGTGAGGATAGATTAAAATGTCATAAGTCAGGTCGAAATCTTTTAATAGCCCTATACCTTTGATAAAAGATTCCTTTACCATGTAGCCTTCTTTTTCTGCCTGAAGAATATGCCTTACTCCTTTAAAAAAAGGGTTTTTAGAATAAAATACCAGACGTTCAGAAAGATCATCGGCACACAGATCTACCCATCCTACCACCCCTTTTACAAAAGAATGACGTTGAGCAAGATCTAATAAAAACTCGGTTTCTGTTTCCGATTGATCAGCTTGAACAGCGACACAACCATCAATTTGACTCTTTTGGAGTAGAGGTTTCAAATGTTGAGGTAAAAAATCTCTGGCAATTTCTCCCATGGATGCATCGATCCATGCATCACGCAGGGGGTCAAATTGCCAAAAATGTTGATGGGAATCGATTCTCATGAGTGCAATTAATGTGTTATTACTTTTTGACGAGACACACCCAGCCCTTCAATACCCAATTCCATTAAGTCTCCTGCTTTGAGATACATTTGAGGATCGAGACCAAGTCCTACTCCGAAAGGAGTTCCTGTAGAAATGACATCTCCTGGTAGAAGGGTCATAAATTCGCTGATATAACTGATCAATTTGGGAAGGCCAAATATCAAGTCAGAGGTATTGCTGTCCTGCATGGTTTCACCATTGAGTTTGAGCCATAAGTGGAGGTTGTGGGGGTCTTTGATCTCATCTGTTGTTACCAAATAAGGTCCCAAAGGCGCAAAGGTATCACAACTCTTACCTTTAACCCATTGCCCCAGTCTTTCCAATTGGTATTCTCGTTCACTAATATCATTGTGCAATACATAACCTGCCACATGATCCATGGCGTTGGCTTCATTAACATAACTGGCTTTTGCTCCGATGACAATTGCCAATTCGACTTCCCAATCCGATTTTTTGCTGTTTTTGGGAAGGATTACATCATCATTAGGCCCCACAATCGCAGAACTGGCCTTGAAAAAAAGGACTGGTTCGCTGGGAACTTCCATTCCACTTTCTTGGGCGTGTTTGGCGTAATTTAAGCCGACACAAATAATTTTTGAAGGACGTCCGATGGGAGAACCCATTCTTTCATCATTGCTTATCTGAGGGCATGTGTCTTGATGTTGAGAAAGCCACCCTCGGAGTTTATTAATACCCCCAGAACCAAAAAAAATTTCGTCATAATCGCTACCAAAACCAGAGACATCTAATCGTTTTCCATTGGGGAGTTCAACTCCAGGTTTTTCCTTTCCTGTTTTTCCAAATCTAATGAGTTTCATACTGTTTTAATTTCCGTTAAGTTTTATAAATCCTCCATCTATAGGGAAGTCTGAACCCGTAATAAAAGAGGCTTCGTCACTGCAAAGGTACAATACCAAATGGGCGACTTCTTTGGGTTTTCCCATTCTTCCGATAGGTTGGGTTTGAGAGAGATTATCGAACATTTCTTTTTCCTTTCCAGGGTAATTCTTCTCCAAATAATCATCCACAAAAGGAGTGTGTACTCGTGCTGGAGAAACACTATTGCATCGAATTTTGTCAGAGATGTAATCTTTGGCTATGGCGTTTGTCATGGCCAAAACCGCTCCCTTAGTCATGGTGTAGGCCAAACGATTTTTGACCGCAACATGAGAAACGATAGATGCCATATTTATAATAACGCCACCTTTTTTTTTCATTCTGGGTAAAAGAGCTTTTACACAATTAAAGACCCCTTTTATATTCACACGATACAATCGATCAAAATCCTCTTCTTCGGTTTTTTCTATGTTTCCTACAAAACCAACCCCAGCATTGTTGACCAGTATGTCTATTGAATCTGGTAATGTATTGACGGCCTCATTGAGTTTGTCTGTTTGGGTAATATCTGTAATAATGGTCGTGATACCAGCTTTGGAATGATCAGTATTTTCGTTCAAATCGATAATGAAAATTTTGGCTCCTTGTTCACTTAAAGCCTCTACTATTGCTTTCCCTATCCCACTGCTCCCTCCTGTAACGACAGCTTTTTTTCCGCTCAAATCGAACTTCATAAACCTATTTTAAATATTGATTGATGTTTTTTCCTTCCATAAGCCAAGACAAATTGAATCGTACTATTTTTCCTCCACCGTAGGCATTGATATCTTCTTTTTTACCAGTTTCATAAAGTAAGTAAATATAACCTTCACTAGGGGTGTTTTTTCTTCCAACGGTTAAGGAGGAATATTTAAATCCCTCTGGGTCGATTTGCTTTTTGATGGGCCATGATTTCCCTGCATCAAAACTCAACCAAACCGTTCCGTTTTTTCTTCCCTTATTTGATTCAATATTACTAAAAATCAAAAGATCATATCCTTCAAAAGGAAGCCGATCCAGACCCGCCATAAGGCCATAATCTCCATTTTGCACACCATCGGGCAGTTCATTACTAACATAGAGGCTGTCCCAACGCTGACCTCCATTGTTACTAGTGGCGATATGTCGCATCCTAGGATTTAAGCCGTCGGTAGACAAATGCCGGCGGGAATTGTAGTACAAAGTACCATTTTCAAGCTCGACTACAGCGGCTTCTCCAGTTCCATTGGTAGGAAAAGGATCACTGCTATACCATGTCTTCCCCTCATCGTCACTGAATATAGCGTTGGTATAATGTTCGGGCCAATAAGATTTCTCATTGCCTTGAGAATAAAACCTTGTAGTTCTGAGAAGCCTTCCTTTGTACTTTCCTTTTCTTAGTGTAATTCCATGTTCGTTCATGTGCATTGAAGGAAGATTACCGTTTTTGTCGGGGTGTATTTCTATGGGATGAGCTTTCCAAGATGCTCCCTGATCTTTACTGATGTAACTCAAAATGGGGGCAGGGGGATGTTTTCCTTTTTCTAAAAAAGTAATGAGGTTTCCACTGTTTTCATCAACCGTAAGGCCACCGCCATTGATGCCTTGGTCAATATTAACCAATGGCTCCCATGTGGCTCCTCCATCGATGCTTCTTCGGCTCACACAGTTTTTTTGACCCCATGTAGCAACAACCGAACCATCGGTAGTCACCACAATATTGGGAAACCTTTCCCCCTCAAAGAGCATCTGAGTTTCAAAAAAAGGAGCACTTTCAAGTGACTGAATTATCTTATTTGGTGGGGCTAATGAACAACCCACAGAAAACAAAATCAAACACATAAAACCTTTGACCTTCATTTTACTGCGCAGCTTGTTTTCTGGTCTTCCATATCGGCCCTGTATTGAAATCATAGGTTTTCAAGGAGTCCATTTTCATTTCAATACTGTAACCTGGCAATGTTGGAGCTAGGTAATGTCCATTTTTGATGATCACTGGATCCAAAAAGTGTACATGTAGATGATCTACGTATTCAATGATTCGATTTTCAATAGATCCACTGATACAAAGGTAGTCGATCATAGACAAATGCTGAACGTATTCACAAAGCCCTACTCCTCCTGCATGAGGACAGACGGGAATATTGAATTTTGAAGCCATCAAAAGTATGGCCAAGATTTCA
Source organism: Flavobacteriaceae bacterium (assembly GCA_018647605.1). Classification (GTDB taxonomy): domain Bacteria; phylum Bacteroidota; class Bacteroidia; order Flavobacteriales; family Flavobacteriaceae; genus UBA8316. The sequence continues at coordinate 4,544 of JABGSU010000082.1, forward strand.
TTAACACCACCCACACGACAACTGTCGATTTGACAAATGCCCAGTGCATCGGCTTGCATCAGTTGTTTAAAAATAACACGATTTTGGCAGTGTTCTCCAGTAGCCACATGAATGGGTTTTACAGCTCCGGCTATTTTGGCATGACCCAGTATGTCATCGGGAGAGGTGGGTTCTTCGATCCACCAAGGCTGGAACTGTGCCAAATGCTTCATGTTCTCAATGGCTTCATCAACATCCCATTTTTGATTAGCATCCATCATTAATTTAATGTCATAGCCGATTTCTTCGCGAATGATTTTACTCCTTCTGATATTGTCTTCCAAATCGGAACCTACTTTCATTTTAATATGGGTGAATCCTTCGGCTTTTGCTTCCCTGCATAGGCGTCTTATTTTTTCATCAGAATAACCCATCCACCCTGCCGAAGTAGTATAGGCGGGATAACCGTTCTCTATTAACTGAGTACGGCGTGCCTCTTTTCCTTTTTCTTTTTCTTTGAGGATTTGTAAAGCTTCTTCTGGGGTAATGGCATCGGTAATATACGTAAAATCAATACACTTAATGAGTTCCTCAGCTGGCATGTCTGTAACCAATTGCCATAGGGGCTTTTGTTCCATTTTGGCATACAAATCCCATACGGAATTCACCAAAGCCCCTGTGGCCAAATGAATGACTCCTTTTTCGGGACCTAACCATCGTAGTTGACTGTCTCCCGTTATCATTTTCCAAAACTCCCCCATATTTTCAATAAAACCGCTCATGGGTTTTCCAAGCAGTAAATAGGAAAGAGATTTTATTGCCTGCACGCAAAGTTCATTGCCTCGACCTATGGTAAAAGTAAGTCCGTGTCCTTCCAGTCCATGGGGGTGGTCTGTTTTGAGAATCACATAGGCCGCTGAATAGTCTGGGTCGGGATTCATGGCATCGGAGCCATCTAAATTTTCGCTGGTGGGAAAGCGAATGTCTTTTATTTCAATATCAGTAATGGTACAATCAATCATTTTGTTTTGAATCAAAAATTATTGGGATTAAAATTTCATTACGTCGGTTAATAATTTTATAAGGGCTATCGTAGACCAAAACTTTGGGAAGCCCCGATGAATTTATCTTTTCTTTTTTAAGCAAGGAATTAAGAATTTCGGTGTGTTCTTTTTCTTTACTCAAACTGGTGTAACCTGAATAGCTGATGGCAGCAAAATAACCCCCTTCGTCTTCATAAACCTCTAAGGAAACATCATTGGGTTCTGGTGTGTTTTCATCAGTAAATATTTTGGGTAATACGAAAGCCATGGAGCTTCCTACTTTATTTTTTTCCATATGAACAGGAGTAGTCATTGCAATTTTAGTGTTGCCAGTATTATTCCCAGAAATGTAACCGAATAGTTTTCCAAAACCCGATCCTTGATTTGTAGAAGTGTGTTTGGCCATCATTACTGGAGGATAGAATCTGATTTCTACTTCCGAAATAGAATGGATTACACTATAAGTTTGCATTTCAGTTTGTGACATAAGAAAGATTGGTATACCTAAAAAAAATAAAAATGTTCTCATCAGCAGAGGTGACCTAATGTTATAAATTTTCTCCATAAGACCAACCCTCTCTTGAGGGTTCTTTGATGTAGGCATCAATGTCAGGACGGTTGGTAATTTTCATTTTATCAGCATCGTACTCAATCTTGGCAGCAAAGCGCTGAGCCAATACACCCACCAAGGCCATTTCGGTCAATTCGGCACCATAGCCAAAATGAGAACCAGGAAGGGTATTGTTTTTAATGGCATCGACCCATTCATCTACAGGGGCTTCTTCTTTTACCCTCGGTATGGTTTTCTCTGGGGGATTTTTTTGGAAATCTTCCAACTCTTCATTGGAAACCAAAAGCCTCGGTTTGTTGGGTCTTCCTCCTGTCAATAATGTTTTTTTATCACCAATCATGATCATCCCTGAGCGGTCAAATTCTTTGATTCCCCACTCTGGTTTTATTTCGGGTCTTTTGCCCCCTTCATACCATTTTAGCGTAACAGAGGGTTTGTCATCTCTGGCACTAAACTGGAAATTAGTTACTGACTCATCGGCAATGAAATTGTGTTGGGTTCTGGGATTGGGGACTCTTGCCTCAACGGTATGTGGCATTCCCAAATTGAGTGCCCAAAAGGGACCATCCAAAGTATGACAGGACCAGTCTCCCAATTGACCATTTCCAAAATCATAAAATCCCCTCCAAGATTTTGGGGCATAAGCGGAATTAAAAGTTCTGTATTTTGCGGGACCCAACCACAGATTCCAATCTAAGTAATTTGGAATGGGGTGAACTGGAGCAGGAAAACGCTCTGGTTTTGTCCAATATTTTCCTGGACCATAATTAAATTTACCATGCCAAGCGTGAACTTCTTTTACCTCTCCCAAAATGCCTTGATCATACCATTCTTTAATCAATCGAATACCGTTGGTGGTATGTCCTTGATTCCCCATCTGTGAGACAATATTGTAGTATTTCGCAGCTTTTTTGAGGGTTCTCAATTGCCAAATGTTGTGTGCCAAGGGCTTTTCCACATAGACGTGCATGCCCAATTCCATAGCAATCATAGTGGCAGCAAAATGGGTGTGATCAGGGGTGGTAATGATTACGGCATCAATTTCATTGGCCATTTGATCAAACATTACCCTAAAGTCTTTGAACTTTCTGGCATTGGGAAACATTTTATAACCATTTGCAGCACGATTGTCATCCACATCGCACATGGCGACTATATTTTCTTTGAGCACTTTACTCCAATTGGCACGTCCTCTCCCACCTACACCAATTACGGCAATATTTAGCCTGTTGTTCGGTGCATTTTTTAAAAAATCAGGAATTAAAAATAAACCTGTTGATGCAGCAGTAGTAGATTTTATAAAAGACCTGCGTGAGAAATGATTCATTGATTTTTTTTTAAATATATAAATTTTTTACTCAAAGATTGCATTGGTGAAATAGTCCATTTAAATAATGTTCTGTGTTTTAATTTTTAAAGCATTAAAAAAATTATTAATGAATTTAATATGCATAATTCTGAGTTGTCCAGCAATAAAAAAAGTTAAAACAGCATTTAGTTTTGCCTATATTGCTCAAAATTATATTTAACAATTATACACTAAAATTAAATATGACAACGGTACTTCATCAATTGGATTGGATTGTTTTAGGACTTTATTTTCTGGCTCTTATCGGAGTTGCAGTCTGGGTATTTATTCAAAAAAATAAAAATACGGAGGATTATTTTTTAGCTGGTAGAAATGTAGGTTGGTTTGTGATTGGCTCCTCTATTTTTGCTTCCAATATTGGTTCTGAACATGTGGTAGGTTTGGCAGGGACAGGATTTGAGTCTGGAACCCCCATGGCACATTACGAATTGCACGCTTGGATCGTATTGCTTTTAGGATGGTTGTTTTTACCCTTTTACATCAGAAGTGGTGCTTTTACAACTCCTGAGTTTTTGGAAAAAAGATTTGACAGTAGATCCCGTTGGTTTCTTTCAGTTTTTTCCCTTTTTGCCTATGTACTGACCAAGGTCTCCATTACCATCTATGCAGGAGGTATAGTGGTATCTGAATTGTTGGGAATTCCGTTTTGGTATGGAGCCATTGGTATCGTTATCTTTACTGGAATCTATACGGTTGTTGGGGGATTGAAAGCAGTGATTTACACCGAGACACTTCAAACTATAGTTTTGATCTTTGGATCGGTAGTCATTACCATTTTAGGGCTTCAAGAAGTAGGCGGCTGGGGACAACTCCGCGAAACCGTTACCGCAGTAAGTCCCGATCACTTTAACATGTGGCGTCCCATGTCTGATCCAAACTTCCCATGGACAGGCTTGTTGATAGGAGGAACCATTGTTGGAATCTGGTATTGGTGTACAGACCAATACATTGTCCAGCGAACCCTTGCTGCCAATAATATTACCATTGCTCGACGCGGTGCTATATTTGGAGCTTATTTGAAACTACTACCCATTTTGATATTTCTCGTTCCTGGGATTATAGCTTTTGCTTTAACCCTTCAACAACCTGATGTATTTGTTGTAGAAAGAGCAGACCGAGCTTTTCCAATGCTGGTAAAGACACTCCTACCCGTCGGACTTAAAGGTTTGGTTGCAGGTGGATTGATGGCAGCTCTAATGAGCTCTTTGGCTTCAGTTTTTAATTCCTGTTCTACAATTTTCACTATAGATATTTACAAGAAAATACGACCCGAAATGTCCGAGAAATCACTCATCAATATAGGTAAAATTGCCACTGCGATCATTGTCGTTTTGGGTATCATTTGGATTCCTATTATGGAAAAAATTGGAGGTGGAGTTATGTACCAATATTTACAAAATGTACAGTCCTATATAGCCCCCCCAGTAACGGCAGTTTTCCTTTTGGGAATTTCTTGGAAGCGGGTGACTTCGGATGCCGCTATCGCTACCCTTATCAGTGGATTGATTTTACTGATGATGAGGCTTGGGAGTGAAATATATTTCCAAGAAGAAATTCTTTCTGGAGCCAAAATTGACAACCTTGCATTTGCATTTGCTACAATCAACTTTGCCCATATGGCGATTTTTATGTTTATTTTCTCAGTGCTGTTGTGTGTGTCGGTAAGCTTACTGACTGCCGTTCCAGATTATACCAAAATAAAAGGATTATCTTTTGGAACCATGACCACCGAGATGAAGGAAGAGTATCGAAATTCATTCAACCGAACCGATTTGATTTTATCCCTAGTTTTAGTTGGATTGGTGGTTGGTGTTTTATTGTACTTTAGGGGATGATATAAATTGACTTTTTTATGAAAAACTATGTTTTGTCACTTGATGCAGGAACGACGAGTTCTCGTGCGATTTTATTTGATGAATCGGGAAAACAAATAGGCCTAGCTCAACAGGAATTTACACAAATTTTCCCTCAAAAAGGTTGGGTGGAACACGATCCTGTAGAAATCTGGGAGACCCAACTTAGGGCGGTGAGATCCGTTTTAGAACAGTCCAAAATTGATATTGAAGAAGTAGATTCTATTGGAATCACGAACCAACGGGAAACCACCATAATTTGGGATAGGGCAACAGGTATGCCTGTTTTTAATGCTATTGTTTGGCAAGATCGTAGGACGGCTAAAATTTGTGAACAACTGATTGCACAGGGCAAGTCGGATATTTTTACTCAAAAGACAGGACTGGTTGTCGATGCTTATTTTTCTGCTACCAAGATCAAGTGGATTTTGGATCAAGACCCCGCACTTAGAGATCGCGCTCAAAAAGGAGAGCTGGCCTTTGGAACGGTTGACAGTTGGCTGATTTGGCATTTGACTGGAGGAACAACTCATGTGACCGATGCAACCAATGCCAGTAGAACCATGATTTACAACATACATGAAAATCAATGGGATACAGAACTTTTAGAATTACTAGACATTCCCCAGTCTCTGTTGCCCAAGGTGGTTAATTCTTCAGAAATCGTAGGAAATACTGCTGCATTTCTTTTAGGAAGTGCTGTTAGAATAGCAGGTATTGCTGGTGACCAGCAAGCCGCTTTGTTTGGTCAGTTATGTTTGCAGCCTGGAGAGGTTAAAAACACCTATGGCACGGGTTGTTTTTGTATTATGAACACAGGCGTCAA
>JABGSU010000083.1 GCA_018647605.1 Flavobacteriaceae bacterium
GGGTTGTCCTTCACCTCCTCTTTGCAATCCGGGATTAAAATGATTGGCAGCTCCATCCAACAATCCACTGTAATGGTCAAAACCACGATCAACAGGGTTTTCCCTACTGTGATGTTTTCCCGACCATAGCGTGGTATATTCTTTTAACTTGAATAATTCACCTAAAGTAATGGCATTGCTCATGGGTTGATGAAAACTCTTGTTGTATGCGGTTTGTTGGGAATACAACCCAGTGATAAGGGATGCACGAGAAGGGAAACATTTTGAGGTATTGTAGGCATTGCTAAACCTGATTCCTTCAAAAGCCAATCGGTCAATGTGGGGGGTCTCAATTTCACTTCCATAAGCCCCCAAGTCCGAAAAGCCCATATCGTCAACCAAAATCAAAATGACATTGGGCAGGCTTTTCGGTTTGATTGCTTCTTGACAACTGATTAAGCTGAATAGAAATAATAAGTTTATAAGCTTATAGTTCACGGATTTTTATGTTTTTAAAATGTACAGTATTTCCGTGGTCTTGAAGTAAAATTCTTCCTTCTGCTGCCGTCCCAAATCCAGGATACTTTGCATATTTACTATAGTAAACTAAATATTTGAACATTTGTGAGTATCGGTCATATTCAACCACTTTCATATTGTTGAGCCAGTGTTCTACATGACCACCATTAACGATGATTCTTGCTCGATGCCAAGCATTAGCTCCAGCAGACCGTCTATCTGTTCGAGGCTCTTGAAGGCTCTCAGAACGAATCAAGTCATATAAAGAGGCAAGGGTTCTGTTTGATTGTATTCCCTTTTTGGCATCGGGATGTAGCTCGTCGTCTAGAATCTGAAATTCGCAACCAATAGAAGAACCAGCCCCCTGATTGAGGGAGGTGTCAACAAAATATTTGATACCACTATTGGCACCAGGGGTATATCTAAAATCAACTTCTAATTCGAAATTACCGAACTTATTTTTGGTGACGATATCTCCACCATTTCTGGATTCACCACCGCCAGACTCCATTACAGTCAACACACCGTTTTCGATTGTCCACCCTTTTTCAGGGAATTCAGTACTTTTGGCACTTTTCCAACCTTTAGAAGTTTTTCCATCCCAAAGCAATCTCCAACCTTTTCTTTTTTCTTCTTTGGTGAGCGAGTTTTTTAAGTAGCTCACTTGCCTTGCGTAGGGGTGACTTTCAGTTGCGTATCGATCTAAATTTTCGGTTATTATTTTGATATTTTTCCATTGAATGGTTTTTCCTTGTTGTGACTCATCTCTTATGGAGTGAACCTGAAGGGCTATAAATCCTTCAGAAGTCATCTCATCAACAAGATTGGTACACTGAATGCCATTGATAAAAGTTTTAATGGTATTTCCAATGGCTTCAATTCTTACTTTATTCCATTCGCCATTATTGAAGGCTGCACTTCCTTTGGGATTAATGGTAAGAGGATATACCCAGCCTCGACGACCTTCATCATAAATACCACCCGTCCAAGCTCTTTTACTGGTATCCAATTCTGACTGATAGCCGTGTACCCTTCCATTTTTATAATCCTTAAAAGAGTTGGATCTGAATTGAATTCCAGAGTTCAGACCGGGAGCTACAAGCACTTCTAGTTCGAGTATAAAATCGCTGTACATTTTTTTGGTACACAAAAACGTATTGGGCGTTCCTGTTTTTGAGGTTCCCACTATAGCATTATTGACGATGTGATATTCTGCTGTCCCATTTTTCACTTCCCAATTCGATAAATTTTTCCCATTGAAAAGAGGCTTCCAGTCAGATTGTGCCATCGTGATGGTACACAAAAATAAAGCCATGTACAGTAAGAGCAGTTCTCTAAAAAAGTTAAATTTGTTTTTCATGATATAATATTAAATTTTATTTTTAGTGTGCGTACACGCAAATGTAAGTAAAAATTAACCTCCATTTTGCCTAAAAACACAATATGAAAAAAATATTCACCACCTTTTTATTCTTTACTCTGATGGGTTGTAGTTTTACCGCCGATAAAAAAAAATCACAAAGCCCTAACATCATTTATATTTTGGCAGACGATCTGGGCTATGGTGATTTATCGATATACAATTTGGCTTCTAAAATTAAAACCCCTCATTTAGATCAAATGGCTCGAGAAGGAATGCGGTTTATGGATATGCATTCAACCTCTTCTGTTTGTACTCCAACACGCTACAGTATTCTTACCGGAGAATATGCTTGGCGAACGAATTTAAAAACAGGTGTTTTGTGGAGCTATGGTCCTTTGATGATTCCGGATGAGAAAGAAACCGTAGCCAAGCTCTTGCAGCGCAATGGTTATCAAACAGCTGTTGTGGGGAAGTGGCATTTGGGGTTGGATTGGCAACTTAAAACTCCATTTAAACAGGAGCAAATTAAAAGAAATCAATGGGGATTGATCACGGATTATAAGGAAGAAATTATTGACTTTTCGAAAAACCCTACCAAAGGCCCAGCTCATGTCGGTTTTGATTACAGTTATATTCTCCCCGCTTCCCTTGACATTCCACCCTATGTATATTTGGAAGATGGTGTCTTTACAAAATCCATACGTTCTTCTACCAATGGGAGTAATCTTGAGGGAGATAAGGATTATGATTTTTGGCGCCCTGGCCCTATGGCTGAGGATTTTGATTTTTACAAGGTACTGCCTACGTTTATTGAAAAGGCCAAGTTATTTATCGGTCAAGCACAAAAAAAAGAAGCTCCCTTCTTTCTTTACCTTCCTTTGGCTGCTCCCCACACTCCTTGGGTACCTTCGGCAAATTACAAAGGAAAATCACTTGTGGGGATGTATGGAGAATTTGTTCAAATGGTGGACGATCAGCTTGGATATTTACTAAAATACCTAGAAGATCAAGGAATATCTGAAGAGACATTTGTGGTTTTTACGAGCGATAACGGTCCTTATTGGAAACCGCACCACAAAGAAAAGTATGAGCATCTGGCAGCTGCTCACCTCAGAGGAATGAAAGGTGATATATATGAGGCGGGACATCGGGTGCCATTTATCGTAAAATGGCCCGGAAAAATACCTTCAAGCAGTAAATCACAACAGCAGAATTCTTTGGCTAATTTTTATGCTACAATAGCCGACCTATTAGAGAAACCTTCAGAGGCATTGGATAGCCATAGCATTTTGGATGCGTTGACTCAGAAAGAAAATATACTGGTGCCAAAACCTATTGTACACCATTCCTCTCGAGGGCATTTTGCCCTGCGCTATGGAGATTGGAAGTTCATTGAAAAAAGAGGCTCAGGGGGCTTTACTCCTCCTGTTACGGATCACACTCCCGATGGGGAGAGGCAAGAACGTCTTTTTAATCTAAAAGAGGATCCTTCGGAAGAGGTCGATCTCGCTTTAAAATTTCCCCAAAAACTCGATCAAATGAAACAAAAGCTCGATTCGATTCGACAACTTAACCCAATTTCTACTAGATGAAATGTTTATTTACACTTGCTTTGATATTACAACTAATCGTTTCAGTTGGCTGTAAAACTCCAGCCAAAGAGATGAAAAAGCCACCCAATATACTCATTGCCATTGCCGATGATCATTCTTATCCACATACGGGAATTTACGGCTTTGCCGAAACTCAAACACCCGCTTTTGATTTTGTAGCCCAAAACGGAGTGCTTTTCCACAATGCTTTTGTAGCAGCACCCCAGTGCAGCCCTTCTAGAGCTGCGATTTTAACTGGAAAAAATATTTGGGAGTTGGAGGAAGCAGGCACCCACGCCAGTAATTTTCCTAAAAAATTTAAAGTCTTTACTGAAGTTTTGGCTGAGCAAGGATATTTTGTTGGCTATACGGGCAAGCCATGGGGTCCTGGTAATTGGAAGATTTCAGGCAGAAAAGAAAACCCCGTAGGAAAACAATATAACCGTCATCAACTAGAATCCCCACCCACCTCAGGAATTAGGGCCAATAATTATGTAAAAAACTTTAAAGATTTTTTCAGTCAAAAAGAGCAGGGGACTCCCTTTGTTTTTTGGTATGGTGCCTTTGAACCCCATCGCGTTTATGAATATCAAACTGGTGTCAAAGCTGGAAAAAATATCGATGCGGTAGCAGTACCTGATTTTCTTCCTGATACAGAGGTGGTGCGGAACGACCTGCTGGATTATATTCTTGAAATAGAACATTTTGATGACCACCTACTTCAAATGATAAGATTCCTCGAAGAGCAGGGAGAGTTGGACAATACTTTTATATTGGTTACAGCCGACAATGGAATGCCCTTTCCCTATGCTAAGGCTAATGTTCAAGAATTTGGCACACATGTTCCCTTGGCCATACGGATGCCCAAAGGGGTAAAAGCTAAGGAGGTATATGATCCAGTGAGTATGATCGATCTGGCTCCTACCTTGATGGATTTAGTTGGAGTACCACAGGCCATGACCACCCGTGGGAAGAGCTTACTACCTGTTTTGACCCTAAAAGAGCATCCCCCACATCGAAATTATGTTCTTACGGGCAGAGAGCGTCACACCCACGCACGCCCCGATAATTTAGGCTATCCAGCCAGAGCGATCAGAACCCAAAGTTTTTTATATGTGCACCATTTTATGCCCGATCGATGGCCTCAAGGGAATCCTGTGCCTAAAAACCCAGAGAATGATAAACGCAGTAGGGTAAAAGGTTTTAAAGATCTTTACCCTGGTTATCACGACGTCGATCCTTCCCCTTCAAAAGATGTCATCATGGGAATGGAAGACTCTTTTTATTTTGAGTTGGCTTTTGCTAAAAGACCCCAAGAACAATTATATGACATTAAAAATGATCCTTATTGTACCCAAAATATAGTCTCTCTTCCAGAGTACAAACAGCTTGTCGATAAACTAAAGCAACAGCTAATGACAGATTTAACGGAGCAAGGGGACCCAAGGGTATTGGACAATCCTGTATTTGATAGTTACCCACGCTATTCCAGTATGCGTAATTTCTCGGGATTTCATCAAAAAGGTGAATATAACACACGATTTGAAAAATAATTAATGATCTTCGTTTGGTGAAGTACTTTAAAGTACCCCACCCCCACAAGAGGCATCAATGAATTTTAGGGATTACTAAAATTAAGCTATGTAATTTGTGATTTCAAAAGAAATAGAAGGTTTAGCCATCTATTTTTTTATTCTCAACCCATTTAAATTATAAATTCTCAAAATTTATTTTAAAAAAAGTGAATAAAAATTTCAGATAATATTAACATAATTAATATATTGCAATAATTACGTGTTCGTACACGGTTTAAAATGTGTTCGAACACGGAATCATTGTTTACTATATTAATTTATTTCATTGCAATATGAATTATTTAAATAGTGCGCAATGATTAAATAAACCATTAAACTATTTATTAACTAAAAATTTTTTTATGATTCACTTAAAAAGTTTATCAAACCAAAGTCCACCTTTGAATTTTTTCAAAAGAAGCTTGTTTATGATTTTGGTTTTTGTAGGATCTCAAGTGATGGGACAACAGTCCATCAATGGTACTGTTTCTGATGCAGATGGGCCGCTTCCCGGTGCGACCATTTTGGTTCAGGGAACTGACAACGGAGTTACTTCAGATTTTGATGGGAATTTTTCAATTCAAGCCAATGAAGGTGATGTTTTGGAACTTTCATATGTCGGATTCCAGACACAACTCATTTCTGTTTCTGCCAATCAAGCTGATATTTCAGCAACTCTTGAAGCGGATAACGAGTTGGAAGAGGTAGTTGTGACGGGTTATGGAACCCAGAAAAAAGTAAATCTAACGGGAGCCGTTGCTGCGGTTTCGGGAGAGGTGCTTGAAGACCGACCCATTGTAAATGTTGGTGAAGGATTACAAGGTGTAATTCCCAACTTGAATATTGACATTCGAAATGGTGATCCGACTAGTGCTCCAGAATTTAATATTAGGGGTTTTGAATCCATTAATGGAGGTACGCCTCTTATTTTGGTGGATAACGTTCCTATGGACATCGGAAGTCTTAATCCCAATGATATTGAAAGTATCAGTGTTTTGAAGGATGCTTCCTCTGCAGCCATCTATGGGGCAAGAGCTGCATTTGGTGTGATTTTGATTACTACCAAAAAAGGTAAGAAAGGAAAAACGGTAGTTAACTTTACTACAGAATTTTCTTGGGGTAAGCCTATCATGCGTATGGACCCAATTACAGACCCATACGAATACGCTAAAGCAAGGAATATTGCCAACATTAGAACCAATGGCGCTCCTTCTTATGACGATGATTACATGGCAGCTGCATTAAATTACAGCCAGAATCCAACTCCAGAAAATGCATGGTATGCTGATGGATCCGTAATAAGATATGTTGGATATAATGACTTTATGGATATGTATCTTAAGGATTGGGTTCCTCAACAAAGACACAATTTGAGTGTATCGGGTGCTACGGATAACTCCAATTATTATGTTTCGCTTGGTTTCCTTAACAAGGAGGGATGGTTGAACGACGACGCTCATAATATTAACTATGATCGTTATAACGTATTGGCCAAGGTTAATTATAAAATCAATGATTGGATGGAAATGGATACCAAAGCATTGATCACAATGGAAGAGAATGATGAGCCCCACTTTTATAACTGGGATGTTAACATCAACTCTTTTATTAGAATGGGAGGAAGAGCCACTCACTTCCCTGATTTACCTTATTATTTGACTCCTGGTGACCGGTCTCAATACGAGCAACACATCGGACAGCCATTTATGACTACTAGTCCAATTCCCTACTATGAGCAGGGAGGAAGAGACTTGATGCACCAAATGGATGTATTGCTTACTCAAGGAATTACCATCAAACCGATGGAAAATTTAAAAGTTAGGGCTGAATTTTCTCCTAACTATACTTACATTAAAACAGAGGATCAAAGAACCAGAGTTACGGGGATCAATGGAGGAACGAGTGTTGACCTATCGAATATCCAGTATGTTAACGGATTTTCTTCTACCGACTATTTGGAGAACAGATACGACAAAAGGTTATACTATGTATTCAATGCTTATGCAAACTACACCTTTGAGCCAGAAGATTCTCCTCACTATATCGATGCAATTGTTGGATATAACGAAGAGATGGGTGAAAGACACTACCTAAGAGGTAAAGCTTATAGCTTGATCACGCCTGCGATTACTAATATTAACGCGACTGTAGGAGCTCAGGAAGCCTATAGTGGTGCATCTCACGTATCACTAAGAGGTGTATTCTACCGATTGAATTATATCTTTCAAGACAAATACTTGTTAGAATTGAATGGTCGTTATGATGCCAGTTCTCGATTCCCAACAGACGACAGATTTGATTTCTTTCCTTCTTTCTCTGCTGGATGGAAGATATCAGAAGAAGCTTTTATGGCTGACCTAACAGGAGCATGGCTAGATAACTTGAAGGTTAGAGCTTCATACGGAGAGTTGGGTAACCAACTTCTAGGAAATGACTGGTATCCTTACATCCCTACTTTAGGATCAGGAACTTCTAATTATTTGACAGGATCTGGATCAAGAGCTCCTTATGTTTCTCCTGCAGGATTGGTTAGTTCTGATTTGACTTGGGAAACAGTAGCCTCTACCAACTTTGGTATTGACTTAACGGTATTAGACAACCGATTGGATGTCAGCTTGGATATCTTTTCTAGAGAGACCAAAGACATGTTAATGAGAGTAGAACAACCCGATATTTTGGGAACTCAAGCTCCCAAAACCAATGCGGCAGACCTTAAAACAACAGGTTGGGAACTTTCAGCAAGCTGGAAAAACCAAATTGATGATGATTGGTATTATGGAGTAACACTTGCGTTGTCTGACAGTCAGGCTGAGATCACCAAGTATGACAACCCAACAGGTTCATTGAACGAATACTATGTGGGACAACAAATCGGTGAGATTTGGGGTTACAGAACGGGAGGATTATTCCAAACCGATGCTGAAGCCGCAGAAAATGATCTATCCAACCTTGGAAACAACTGGGGAGCAGGTGATTTGAATTACCTTGACCTTACTGGTGACAGAGTAGTAGACCCCGGAAATCAAACACTAGATAATCCAGGAGATCGAAGAATTATTGGTAATTCAAGTATGCGATACAGATTTGGTTTAAATCTTGACTTAAGATATAAGAATTGGACCTTGAATACTTTCTTCCAAGGAATCTTGAAAGGAGATTATTTTCCACCGACAGGAAACTGGAACGCTTTCTGGCCATGGAATGCTGGTAATGCAGAATGGTATTACATCACCGATTCTTGGACACCTGAAAATCCAGATGCTTATTTCCCTGCACCACACATTGGGTATAACGATAAGAAAAACTATGCAGTTAACGATCGTTACTTGCAAGACGCGTCATACATCCGATTAAAGCAATTGACGTTGAATTATAGAGTGCCTTCTGATATTGTTGATCTAATTGGGGTTCAGTCTCTTAATCTATACTACTCAGGCCAAAACCTGTGGGAAGCGACCAACATGAGGGCTCCATTAGATCCTGAAGTAAGACCGACTCTTACGCAGGAGTACTATAAGAACAGAACTCACGCTTTTGGTTTAAAAATTGGGTTATAATTTTAAAATTTTTAGAAAATGAAAAATTTAACAAAGAATATATTTAAAATATTTGCAGTCCTATTCGTCGTTTATGGCTGTGAATTGAACGATGAATTTCTAGAGAGACAGCCACTAGACAAAATCAGTGATGCTTCTTTCTGGAATACAGAGAATGACCTTATGGTATACAACCATTCATTCTATGATATGACTAAAGATGATAATACTTATCCTTTTTTGATGGGTCACGATGATGGTTTTGATAGCCACAGGATTTCTTATCTTCACTTAGACGGAATGTCGGATAACACCGCTCCCAGACATGGAAGACACAGTACTTACCAACAAATCCGATCTGGAGTTTACAATACTCCCTCTGGTAAAAATTCAAATGCACCTGGAGGTTGGTATGGTTACAAAGGTTTTGAATTGATCAGAGCCGTTAATATTGGTCTGGCCAATTATGGTAAAGCTGACATTTCTGATGCTGTGAAAAGTCACTATGAAGCAGAAGCCCGACTTTTTAGAGCGATGTTCTATGCTAATAAAATTAAGAATTTCGGAACGGTTCAATGGGTAGAAAATGAAGTTACCTTAGAAGACCAAGATATTCTTTATGGAGCAAGAGACTCCAGAGATTTTGTTATGGGTAAAGTACTTGATGATCTCAACTTTGCTGCGGCAAATATGAGAGACAATGGACACCAGAACAAGCTATCTAAATCTGCTGCCCTTTTGATGAAGTCAAGAATTTGCTTGTCTGAGGGAACCTGGAGAAAGTATCATGGTTTAGGAGGAGAAGCTACTTACCTTCAAGCTGCAGCGGATGCCGCCAAGGAATTGATCGATAGTGGTAAGCACAGTCTTCATGTTGGAGCTGCAGGTCGTACCTACAATGAATTGCACAGTCAAGAAAGTTTGGATGGTAACTCAGAGGTTATTTTCTTCCAAAGATATGAGCGCGGTACTCGAACTAATCACGTTCAATCCTATAACAGAGGATACAACGGTGGAGCTACTAAGAGTATGGTAGAAGATTACCTATGTTCAGATGGCTTGCCTATTTCGCTTTCTCCCCTTTATCAAGGTGATGCTACATTAGCGGATGTGTTTACCGACAGAGATCCTAGATTGAGACAATCGATATTGCACCCAGCAGATCAGCCCATCTACAGTTATGGAAATCATGCTTTCGATGCCAATCCTTATCCTAGAATTCAAGGTATGTCTGGAGGACTTAAAACTTACACAGGTTATCACATCATCAAGGTGTATAATGTAGTGTCAGCTCATGCTTCCTATAACTCATCTATTACCCCTGGTATAAGTATGCGTTACGCCGAAGCTCTTCTAAACTATGCTGAGGCTAAAGCCGAATTGGGTGGAGGTGCTATCTCTCAAGCTGATTTGGATATCAGTATCAATAAATTGAGAGACAGAGATGGCATGGTTCATTTGGTTGAAAACCCTCCAATGGATCCACGATATGCTGCCGATGGTATTTCAGCAGTATTGGTTGAA
>JABGSU010000084.1 GCA_018647605.1 Flavobacteriaceae bacterium
CCGGTGACTAGGTTAGTCGCTCCTGGACCTGAAGTGGCAATAGCAACGCCTACTTTACCAGAGGTTCTTGCATAGCCTTGAGCTGCATGTGTCGCTCCTTGTTCATGACGGGTCAACACATGAGTGAGTTGGTCTTGAAACTTATATAACTCATCGTAAACAGGCATAATAGCACCACCGGGATACCCGTAGATCAAGTCAACGTTTTCTGCCAATAAACAACGAATGACAGCTTCTGCACCAGAAATTTTAATGCTTTCAGTCTCTACCGCCTGCAAGGCAATTTGATCTTTTGTTTTCATCTGATTAATTATCGGTTACACAACCCTCAGAGGCTGTCGATACACTTTTTATATACTTGTACAAAACTCCTTTTGAAAACTTGTAAGGAGGTTGAACCCAGTTATTTTTTCTTTCTTGAATCTCTTGATCGGATAAATCTACATGCAATGTATTGGTTTCTGCATCGATGGTAATAATATCTCCATCTTCCAACAAACCAATCACTCCTCCTTCTTGGGCTTCAGGGACAATGTGCCCTACTACAAATCCATGAGTTCCGCCAGAGAATCTACCATCAGTAATCAAAGCAACATCCTTTCCCAATCCGGCGCCCATAATGGCAGCAGTGGGTTTTAACATTTCTGGCATTCCAGGTCCACCTTTGGGACCTTCATATCGGATCACTACTACATCTCCTTTTTTGACTTTACCAGCACCTATTCCTGCATTAGCCTCATATTCGCCATCGAAAACTCGGGCAGGACCAACGAATTTAAGTCCTTCCTTTCCCGTAATTTTGGCCACTGAACCTCCTAAAGCGAGATTACCTTTAAGGATTCTCAAGTGACCTGTAGGTTTAATAGGGTTGTCCAAAGGTCGAATCAAATCTTGACCTTCTTTAAGGGAATCTACATCGGCTAAATTTTCTGCCAAAGTTTTTCCAGTGATGGTCATACAGTCTCCGTGGAGCATATCGTTTTCCAACATGAATTTTAATACAGCAGGTATTCCTCCAATCGCATGAAGGTCTTTCATCAAGTATTTTCCACTGGGTTTCAAATCCGCGAGAAAAGGAGTTGTATCACTAATTTTTTGAAAATCGTTTAGTGTCAAGTTTATGTCCGCTGCGTGAGCTATAGCCAAAAAGTGTAAAACAGCATTGGTCGATCCTCCCAAAACAGCAATCAAGCGTAAAGCGTTTTCAAGAGATTTTTTAGTCACGACATCCAAGGGTTTTAAATCTTTTTCCACAAGTTGTCTCATGGCTACACCAACTGCTTTACAATCTTCTATTTTTTCTTTACTCACCGCAGGATTAGAAGAACTAAAGGGCAATGACATTCCCAAAGCTTCAATGGCTGAAGCCATAGTGTTGGCAGTGTACATACCTCCACAAGCTCCTGCACCTGGACAAGCATTCTGGATGACTTTTTTATATTCTTTTTCGTTAATTTTTCCCGCTACTTTTTCCCCCCAGGCTTCAAATGCAGAAACCACATCCAACTCTTTATCTTTGACACAACCAGAAGCAATGGTTCCGCCGTATACCAAAATACCAGGACGGTTCAAACGCAACATTGCCATCAGAGCACCGGGCATATTCTTATCACATCCCACTACTGTCACCACACCGTCGTAGGACATTGCTTGAACAACGGTTTCGACAGAATCGGCAATAACATCTCGTGAGGGTAAAGAAAAGCGCATACCAGGAGTTCCCATCGAAATCCCATCACTTACTCCTATGGTATTAAAAATCAAACCCATCATTTGGTGTGGGGCGATTCCCTTCTTTACGTGAACCGACAAATCGTTGAGGTGCATATTACATGGGTTGCCTTCATATCCTGTACTTGCGATACCAATCAGTGGTTTTTCAAAATCCTCATCGGTCATACCAATGGCATGAAGCATGGCTTGCGCCGCTGGTTGCGTTGGATCTTGTGTTACACGTTGACTGAATTTGTTGAACGCCATATTATGAATTTGATGCTAATTTAATGGCTCGTGACCGTTAGCTTTGTTTTTTCTATTTTCCTACACTATACCCAAATTAAATCATATCATCATAAAGTAATGATTATCAAGTGTTTATTAAGTGTTTATTAATACATTCAAATAAACAAAAAATTAAAAGAATTCTTATTGGTTTATCTTTATACCGCGTCGGTTTCAAAAATACCAAAACAATGAAAGACAAAACAGACAAAGTCATTGAAATTTTACATCAAAAACAAAAAACGTTTTTTGCTTCACAAACAACGCAGTCCACTGCATTTAGAATTGAAAAATTAAGGGCTTTGAAAAAAGAGATTAACCTACGAGAAAAGGATATTTACGAAGCATTACACAAAGATTTAGGGAAATCAGGTTTTGAGTCGATGACCTCCGAGACAGTACTGGTAGAAAAAGAAATTATTAAAATGATCAAAATGCTTCCACTTTGGAACAGAGCCCGTCAGGCTAAAAGCAGCTTGATTAATTTCCCTTCAAAAGACTACATCATCCCAGAACCATATGGTAATACGCTTATCATCAGTCCTTGGAACTACCCTTTTCAACTGGCGGTAACTCCATTAGTAGGTGCCATTGCAGCGGGCAACACAGCCGTTTTGAAGCCTTCAGAATTTGCCCCTCATACGAGTAGTGTGATCAAAGAAATTATAGAAAAAGTTTTTGAGGCTGGACATGTAACTGTGGTCGAGGGAGATGCCTCAGTAGCTACACTCCTACTTCAAAAAAAATGGGATTTCATTATGTTTACTGGCAGTACAGCCATTGGAAAAATAATTGCCAAAGCAGCTGCGAAAAACCTCACCCCTACGACACTAGAATTGGGGGGAAAGAGTCCCTGTATTGTTGATGAAACAGCTCCTATCGGTATTACTGCCAAAAGATTGGTTTGGGGTAAATTCCTCAACTGCGGGCAAACCTGTATCGCTCCTGATTACCTTCTAGTTCACCAAAGTATCAAAGAAAAGCTTACCCAAGAGTTAATCTTACAAATCGAAAAGGCTTTTGGAAAAAACCAGCAAGACTCGTCGGATTACGGTAGAATTGCTCATACAACTCATTTCAAAAAACTCAAAAACTCCCTCCAAAGCCAAAACATACTTTATGGAGGACAAACGGATAAAAAGGATTTGTTTTTTGGCCCCACATTAGTTAACAACCCACCCTTGGACAGTGAACTGATGCAAGAAGAAATTTTTGGCCCCATATTGCCCATTATCACTTACGATGAGGAAAAAGAGATTCACTATATTTTAGAAAAAAGAGAACGCCCTCTAGCTTTTTATGTTTTTTCAAAAAGAAAAAAATTCATCAATAAACTTTTTAATCGTTATTCCTTTGGAGGGGGGGTAGCCAATGACTCCATCATCCAGTTTGCCAACGACAATCTCCCCTTTGGCGGTATAGGCCACAGTGGAATGGGTGCCTATCACGGAAAACACAGTTTTAAAAATTTTTCTCACGAAAAACCAGTTATCAAACGCAGTTTTTGGTTTGACCTCCCTGGGCGCTATGCTCCTTATCCAAAGTCCTTATCTTTGTTGAAATTTTTATTAAAAAATCTTTAATGTCTGAAAAGAAAGTAAGTGAAGCCATCGAGTACCGTCGCTCGGTACGAGTCTATGATCCTAAAAAGCCCATTGATACCAAAAAGGTAAAATACTGTATTGAACAAGCCACTTTAGCAGCAACCAGTAGTAATTTACAACTTTGGGAGTTTTATCATATCACCAGTCCTGAACTCAAAAAACAAGTGGCTGTTAACTGTTACAATCAACCTGCCGCCAAAACTGCTCAAGAGATCGTTATCCCTGTGGTTCGTCTCGACCTTTGGCGTGAACGTATACAATCCAATATAGACTTTATTAAGTCTAATGTCAAAACCCCTGATGGTGATGAAAAAATCAAAGGTGCCTTGACCTATTATCAAAAAATAATTCCTCAATTATACAGAGGAACTTCCTATCTATTAGGTTTAATTCACAAAATTAAAGTGAGTTGGAACGGGCTTCGAAAAGTTACCTACAGAGAGGTAACGGCCTCTGATTTAAGGGTTGTAGGCCATAAGAGTACAGCCCTAGCGGCTCAAAATTTTATGGTAAGCATGGCGGCTCAAGGCTATGACACTTGCCCCATGGAAGGTTTTGATTCCCAGCGGTTAAAGAAAGTACTCGGCCTTCCCAATAAAGCCCAAATCAGTATGGTCATCGGCTGCGGTATTCGAAGCAAAGAAGGGATTTATGGTCCTCGTTTTCGAGTGCCTTTTAAGGAGGTTTATTTTCAAAAATAGGGATTACCCTAACCACCCTTCTCGATCCAAACTTCTTTACTGAATCGCTTCTGCAATATGATCGTTTGTAATATTTTCTTGGCCTTGCAAATCGGCCAGTGTACGTGAAACTTTTAGAATGCGGTCGTAGGCTCGAGCTGATAAAGACAAACGTTCCATAGCAGATTTAAGTAATGCTGAAGAGTCCTCGTCCAAGGGACAGAATTTGCGAATTTGGCGAGAACTCATCTGAGCATTGTAATGGGTATTATTGATCTTATCAAAACGTTGTGTCTGGATTTTTCTGGCGGCAGTTACTCGCCTTCGAATGGCTTCTGAAGACTCGGCTGGTCGCTTATCGGATAGTTTATCAAAAGGAACGGGTTCTACCTCCACATGCAAATCGATCCGATCCAACAATGGACCCGATATTTTCCCCAAATATCGCTGCATTTCAAAAGGCGTTACCGAAGATCCGCCTTTGCCATCATTAAAATAACCAGAAGAACTGGGATTCATGCTGGCCACCAACATAAACGAAGCAGGATAAGTAACGGTAAACTTGGTACGAGAAATGGTAACCTCCCGATCCTCAAGAGGTTGGTGCATGAATTCCAAAACGGAACGTTTAAACTCTGGTAACTCGTCTAAAAACAAAACCCCATTATGGGCCATGGATATTTCACCAGGCTGAGGATATTGCCCCCCTGCTACCAAAGCAACATCAGAAATGGTGTAGTGGGGAGATCGATATGGTCGCACACTGATCAAACCCTGATTTTTAATTTTTCCCACCACAGAATGTATTTTGGTAGTTTCAAGGGCCTCCTGTAATGTCATGGGCGGTAAAATGGAGGGTAGGCGTTTGGCCAACATCGTTTTACCTGCCCCTGGTGGACCGATCAATATAATATTGTGTCCCCCTGCTGCTGCAATCTCCATGCATCGTTTGATCGTTTCCTGTCCTTTAACATCAAAAAAAATCATGTTCGGGATATTTCAACTGTTGGTCAAACGCTTTACGGGTATTCACCACTGTGGGGCTAAAAGATTGATTTCCTTCAAAAAAAGCGATGACCTCCGTTAAGCTATCCATACCGTATACCTCTAAGCCTTTTACGATAGCAGCCTCCCGCTCATTTTCCTTGGGAAGAACTCCCTTAAAACCATCTTTCAATCCTTGAATGGCGATGGGTAATACCCCTTTGATAGGGCGTATTTTACCGTCTAAAGCCAACGCCCCCATCAAAATATAATACCCTATTGATGGCGCTTTGATTTGAGATGAGGCGGCCAATATTCCTTTAGACAAGGGGATATCGAAGGCAGAACCCTCTTTACGGAGATCAGCAGTAGCCATATTGAGCGTGATTTTCTTACCCGGAAGCTTATATCCTATGTTCTTAAGTGCTGCTGCAATCCGAAAGTTACTTTCTCGAACTGCATTATCGGGTAAACCAACCAAATGGTAGCCTATTCCTTGATCAATATTGACTTCCATGGTAATTAATTGGGCATCCACGGCAAAAACGGCACTGCCATAAACAGAGACAAGCATAAGTAAGTGATTAAGAGTTGGTAGATTAAAATTATAAAATTCTGAGGTTGAATTCAATTTTTCAGGGTATTACAATTTTCTAAATCTCTAGGGAGCCAATCAAAATTATACTTTATTTTAGTGGCCAATGAAACCCTATATCCTTTCAGAGTGTTCTTGGAAAGAGCTAAAGACCCAACGGTTTGAACTGGCTGTACTGCCTTGGGGAGCTACCGAGGCCCACAACTACCATTTACCATATGGAACCGATGTCTATGAGGCCAATGCCATTGCCGAGGTATCTGGAAGAAAATCATGGGAACAAGGAGCAAAAGTCATCATACTACCCACCATACCTTTTGGAGTCAATACTGGACAAACCGATATTTATTTGGATATGAACATGAGTCCTAGTACCCAAATGGCTGTCTTAAGAGATATTTTGACCGTATTAAATCGACAGGGGCTCCACAAATTTTTGATACTCAACAGTCATGGGGGAAATGATTTTAAAACCATCCTCCGAGAATTGGGACTTGAGTTTCCCAAAATGTTTCTGAGTACTTGCAATTGGTTTCAAGCGTTGGACAAATCGAAATACTTTGAGGAAGAAGGAGACCATGCCGACGAAATGGAAACCAGCATCATGATGCACATCAACCCAGAATTTGTATTGCCCCTCACTGAGGCAGGCTTGGGAAAAGAGAAAAAAAGTGTGATCAAAGGTTTTAGAGAGAAATGGGCGTGGAAAGAAAGGAAATGGTCGGTGATTACTGAATCTACAGGTACAGGAAATCCCAAAAAATCAACCTCCGAAAAGGGAAGGAAGTTTTTTGAAGACGTAAACGATAAAATAAGTGAACTAATACAAGATATTTGCAAGGCAAACCCGGATGAATTATACAAATAACCACCTTCCCATGTTTTTTAAATACATAATCCTCTCTCTCGGCCTAGTTTTGGCATTGACATCTCAAAAGCTTAGCGGGCAAAAAATCAACCAAGAGTATGTTTTAAAAATCCGTAGTACGAACGAAAAAATAAATTTAGACGGGCAATTAAATGATGGGTTTTGGGAAACAGCCCATGTGGCAGGTGATTTTTCCATGATTCTCCCCCAAGACTACAGAAAGGCCAACCAAAAATCAGAAGTTAGAATGACCTATGATGACAAAAATCTTTATCTCGCTGTAATTTTTTACAACACCACCGTAAAAGGAGACTATGTAGTAGAATCCTATAAAAGGGATTTTAGTTTTGGAAAAAACGACAACTTTATCATGGCCATAGACCCCTTCAACAACATGAGCACAGGCTTTGCTTTTGGACTTAATGCCTACGGAGCGCAGTGGGATGCGACCATGTATGATGGACGCAGTGTTGATCTCAACTGGGATACCAAATGGTATTCTGAAGTCACTTTCGATCAAGACAAATGGATAGCAGAAATTGCTATTCCCTTCAAATCCATTCGCTACAAGGACAACCTCAACCAATGGGGCATCAGTTTTAGTCGTTTGGATTTAAAGGCCAGTGAAAAGTCTGGTTGGACTCCAGTCCCCC
>JABGSU010000085.1 GCA_018647605.1 Flavobacteriaceae bacterium
CCCAGTAGTTTGGCTTCTTTGATCGCCTTGGTTGACCAAGTTCCAGAGTTGACATATCCTGCTTTATTTTCCAATAAATTATAGGCGGTCATCAAGAACTGCATACTCGCACCTCCCTGGAGGAACATGGCTTTATATCCTTTATTCTCCAATCCCAATAACTGAAGTGAAAGAGAACAGGCCTCTTCCATAATCCCTATAAATTCTTTGCTTCGGTGAGAAATTTCAATCAGTGATAAACCGATGTTATCCAGTTCTAAAACGGCTTGGGCGGCACCCTGAATCACCTCTTGTGGAAGGATGGCAGGACCCGCACTGAAATTGTGTTTTTTCATATCAATTTTCAAAGTGCAAATATCAAAAGTTCAGTTTAATTACCAATTGAATAAAGATTAAATTTTATCAATTTTTTCAACAATAGCAGTAACCTTAAAATCCAATCTTTAAAGTGATTTTAGAAAGGCTAGGGTATCTACTCCGTCTGCATAATCCCATAACGCTGGATTTTGGGCTTGTCCGAAAGCGATGGCTCCAGTAATACCAGCGTTGGAAACAATACATTGGATATGTTCTTGTTGTTCTTCCAGATGTTTACTGAGGGAGGTGGGATCGTCGTAAAATTCATAATGTGCAGTGGCAATGGGAGAGGAAATGGCTTTTTCCTCTCTTAACATAAAAAAACCGTTTTCCAAAAAATCAAATTCACTCATCAAATACACTGCCTTGTTATAATCGTAATTGTTGGCGTATTTGTTCATTTCTATGACATGGGCATAAGGGTAGAGCCCGCCAAAAATTTGATTGAGATCAAAATTTTTGGGTAGATAGAGTTTAGAAACATTGCGGCATCCCAATCCATAATATTGTAACATGTCTTTCCCAAGACCTTCCAAGTCACTAGCGGATTCTGTTCCGTCCAAAACGGCAATCCCGTTTTTGTTTTTTCGGATGATGTGGGGGTATTTAGAAAAATAATGATCAAAATATCGGGCAGCATTGTTGCTTCCTGTGGCTATAACTGCATCAAACCCTTCGAGTTTACCTTTAGTAAAGGTGGTCATGGATTCTAGAAAAGGGTCGGTACTCACCAAAAATGGAATCAAAAGATTGTCTTTGGTAGCGCATTTGACCAGTGCTTTATGGCCTGAAATCCATATGGAGATCAGATCGTGTAGTCCCACCAATGGAATATTTCCAGCCATGATCACTGCAATGGTTTTGGGTTGGGCTTGTGTCGTTAGAGCATAAGGACCAATCCATTTTGAAATATAATCCGCTTCAAGAGCGACTCCCCAGGCCTTAATGGCCATCAGGCAAGCGTCTTTTTTAAACCATCCATTTTGGTGTTGGGCATTTTCAATGACCTCAAAAAAGGGATCATATCGAGGATTATCCTCTGAAATATGACGGAAAAAATGACCTAATTTTCCTAATGCTTTGATTCTATCTTCCAGTTGACTCATTTATTTGTAAAGAATGATTTTAGGTCTTACTTTTGTTGTCAAATTTAAATAAACATATTCATTATGGCCATTATCATCACCGACGAATGTATTAATTGTGGCGCGTGCGAACCCGAGTGCCCCAATACAGCGATTTATGAAGGTGCTGATGATTGGCGATACGAAGACGGAACCGATTTAAAGGGAGATGTGGTATTGCCGAACGGGAAAGCCGTAAATGCTGGAGAAACTCAAATTCCTGTATCTGACGAGTTCTACTATATTGTTCCCGATAAGTGTACGGAATGCAAAGGATTCCATGACGAACCGCAGTGTGCTGCCGTTTGTCCTGTTGATTGTTGTGTTCCTGACGAAGACCATGTAGAAACAGAAGAAGTGTTGTTGGGTAAACAACGCTTTATGCATCACGATTAATCCCATTATTTATGAAAGCTGGAATCGTAGGC
Source organism: Flavobacteriaceae bacterium (assembly GCA_018647605.1). Classification (GTDB taxonomy): domain Bacteria; phylum Bacteroidota; class Bacteroidia; order Flavobacteriales; family Flavobacteriaceae; genus UBA8316. The sequence continues at coordinate 1,910 of JABGSU010000085.1, forward strand.
CTGCCCAATGTGGGCAAATCCACCCTATTCAATTGCCTCTCTAATGCCAAAGCGCAAAGCGCCAATTTTCCTTTTTGTACCATAGAACCTAACATAGGGGTGGTCAACGTACCCGATCCACGTCTCGATAGATTGACCGATTTGGTCAATCCTGAAAAAGTAATTCCTGCTACAGTAGAAATTGTTGATATCGCTGGTTTGGTCAAAGGAGCCAGTAAAGGGGAGGGGTTGGGAAACCAATTTTTGGGAAACATCAGGGAAACCGATGCCATTCTTCATGTCTTGAGGTGTTTTGAAGATGATAATATCGTCCATGTCGACGGTTCTGTTGACCCTCTGAGAGATAAAGAGACCATTGACATTGAACTCCAATTAAAAGACCTAGAAAGTACAGAAAAAAGAAGGGATAAAATCCAACGGGCAGCCAAGACTGGAAACAAAGAGGCACAAAAGGAATTGGAAGTCTTAAATACAATCATTGCTTCCCTTGAAGCCGCACAAAATGTAAGATCAATTCCCTTCTCGGAAGAAGATCGTATGAACTATGTCAATACCCTTCAACTGATTACTGATAAACCTGTGATGTATGTTTGTAACGTCAGTGAGGATGCTGCTGTTGATGGAAATGATTACGTAAACCAAATCAAAGCGGCAGTAGCCCAAGAAAATGCTGAAGTATTGATTCTTGCGGTGAGTATAGAGGCCGATATCAATGAATTGGAATCCTATGATGAAAGGCAAATGTTCCTTGAGGATTTGGGACTTTCTGAACCAGGTTCCGCCAAACTGATCCGAGCTGCCTACCAATTACTTTCACTACAAACTTATTTTACCGCAGGAGAAAAAGAAGTTCGTGCATGGACCATTCCCAAAGGAGCTACTGCTCCTCAGGCTGCAGGCGTCATCCATACCGATTTTGAAAAAGGTTTTATCCGTGCCGAAGTCATCTCCTATCAGGACTACAACGAATTGGGAAGCGAACAAAAAGTCAAAGAAGCAGGAAAAATTAGGGTAGAAGGGAAGGACTATGTCGTTGACGACGGCGATGTGATGCATTTTAGGTTTAACGTGTAACGTCATTCGTGTATGGCGAGTGAGACGCAGTCTCATAGGGAGCCATTATTGTTTCTAATTAGCTATACACTTATGTTGTCAATACGTTACAAGGCACGTTTTAATTTATCTATCTAAACACTCAATTTCCTTGGTCATAAGCGTAATTTAAGAATGCCGTGGGTCAGTAATTAGTTAAAAAGGAGCACGAAGTGAGATTTAACGTACGACAAGCAATTACTGACCAACTAGTAGATAAACACTATATAGCGTTTATATTCCTTTATTAACGCTTTCCAGTAAAAAAAACCTAGAAGGGCCTTAGTTCGTTACAGAATCATAGATCACCACCTTTTCCCAAAGTTCTTTACCTTGTTCGATAAACAACAGATGGGTGGGATCCACTTGATAAGCATCGTGAGTAGCCAAATCGGGAAATGTAAC
>JABGSU010000086.1 GCA_018647605.1 Flavobacteriaceae bacterium
GTATGGAGAAAATTGATTTTTTCTGGTACTTAAAAAAGATTTCGTGGTTGGCCTTTGCAGGATTTATTGCAGGTTCAATTACCTTTATTGTGATGCGGGACTTTATTTTGTAGTGAGGTAAAATTTTTTTTATCCCCCATCGTTGTTATAATAAACCATTCATGTGATGATATTGATGCAAGAAGCCCCTTTACAAACTGAAAAAACACTGTCTCTTATAGAGTTGATCAAGGATGGTGGGCTTGGAGGGCAGTTGATTATAGGATTGCTTTTTCTTTTGTTGATCGTTGTCATTTACATCTATTTTGAGCGGTTGTTTGCCATCAAGTCGGCTTCCAAAATAAGTCCCAACTTTATGGCACAGATCAAAACTTACGTTTTAAATCATAAAATCGATGGGGCACAAGCCCTGTGCTTGAGTGAAAATAAACCCGTTGCACGGCTGATCGCAAAAGGACTTTCACGTATTGGTCGTCCTTTGGAGGACATAAGCACTACTGTAGAAAATGCAGGTCGTCTTGAGATATACAAATTAGAAAAGAACGTCAGTATTTTGGCTACTATTGCTGGTGCTGCCCCCATGATTGGATTCTTGGGAACGGTAATCGGAATGATTTTATCCATTTTTGAAATTTCCAATGCTGGAGGAAACATCGACATGCAGTTATTGTCTAACGGACTTTATACTGCCATGACCACTACTGTAGCGGGTCTTATTGTAGGGATTGTTGGATATATCACTTACAATCATTTGGTGGTAAAAACCAACAAAGTAGTTTATCAGATGGAAGCTACTTCTCTGGAGTTTTTCGATTTATTGAATGAACCTGCCTAATATGAATCTCAAAGGAAGAAATAAGATTACTCCAGAATTTAATATGTCCTCTATGACGGACATTGTTTTCCTCTTGTTGATCTTTTTTATGATCGCTTCAACATTGGCTAAAAATTTGGACACCATAGATGTTAAACTTCCGCAAGCCAAAGGCAAGACGGAAAACCGCAATACTGTTTCTCTAACGATCAATAATCGATCTCAATTTTTCTTGGATTCAAAGCAGATTTCCAAAAGTCGAATTGAAAGGGAGTTGATTGCCAAATTAAAGGGATCTAGCGCTCCCGCTATTGTTCTTAGGGCAGAGGAAAAAGTTCCTATTGATCAAGTAGTTTATGTAATGAACATTGCAAATCAAAACAGTATTAAAGTTGTTTTGGCGGTAGATGCACCATGAGATATTTTAATACACCTCACGAAAAAAAATCGGCAGTCATCACTACTTTGATTACGGTATTGCTCATTCTCTTGTTTTTTCTTTTGGGACTGAAATACTACGATCCCCCGATAAGTTTTGGGATGGAGGTGAACTTTGGAAATACTTCTCAAGGCATGGGTAAGACACAACCCCAAAAACCAGTGGTTGCTAAAGCCACATCGCAGCCGACTCCTAAAAAAGTAACATCAAAAGCAGTCCCTAAAAAAGTAGCTCAACCTAAGGTAGCCACCCAGGAAACCAGTGATGTTGCTGTGCCTTCAAAGACCAAAAAAAAAGTACCACCCCCAGTAAAAGAGGTGCCTAAAAAAATAGAACCGCCAAAACCAAAAGTTGATCAAACGACCAAGAACATTCTTTCCAAATTGGTCAATCAAAAAAAAACAGCAGAAAAAGCCACCCTACAAGGAGAGGGGAATGACAATGTTGAGGGAGATAAAGGAAAAGTAGAGGGCAATCCCTATGCAAACAGTTATTTTAATTTGGCAGGTCCAGGAGGAATGGGTAAAGGTTTTGGGTTGAACGGTCGCCGATTGGAATCTCGGGGAAAAGTCACCCAACAATGTAATCAAGAGGGAGTAGTCGTGGTTAGAATCACGGTAAACCGTCAAGGAGATGTGGTTCAGGCCGATCCAGGGGTGAAGGGAACCACTAATACACATCCTTGTTTACTTCAGCCTGCAAAAGAAACAGCGATGCTTCACAAGTGGTATTCAGATGCCAAAGCCCCAGCCCAACAAGTTGGTTTTGTTGTGATTCAGTTCAAATTGGGGGAATAAATTGGAAAACTACGATGCTATTTTGGACTGGATGTTGTCACAACTTCCGATGTATCAAAAAAAAGGGGCTCAGGCTTATCGTCCTGATTTGTCCCGTATGAAGGACTTTTGTGATTACCTCGATCAACCCCAAGAGCATTTTAAAACCATCCATGTGGCTGGAACCAATGGAAAAGGTTCAACTTCTCATATGATGGCTTCTGTTCTTCAACATCATGGATATCGAGTGGGTTTGTATACCTCTCCTCATTTGAAGGATTTTAGAGAAAGAATTAAAATCAATGGCCATTGTATCGAAAAGGATTTTGTAGTCGATTTTGTCAAAAACCACCGCAATTATTTTGAGTATCAAGCTCTGTCATTTTTTGAGATGACCGTTGGTTTGGCTTTTTCTTATTTTTCAAAAAAGAAAGTTGATGTAGCAGTGATCGAGGTTGGAATGGGCGGCAGACTGGACGGAACGAATTTGATTAATCCTGAACTGTCTATCATTACCAATATAGGTCGGGATCACATGCAGTTTTTGGGAAACAGTTTGGAGGCCATTGCTGGGGAAAAAGCAGGAATCATTAAACGGAAAACTCCTGTGGTCATTGGATTAACTCAGGTGGAAACACAATCAGTTTTTATTAAAAAAGCTAAAGAGATGGAAGCCGAATTTTTTTTTGCAGACCAAATAGATGAGACTGGTTTTACATCCGATTTAAAGGGGAACTATCAGCAGCAAAATATCCATACTTCTGTTGTTGGACTCTCACAGTTGAAAAGCTTTAAACTCGATCTCGAAATCATAAAAGAGGGCTTAATGAATGTCATTTACAATACAGGGATTCAAGGACGTTGGCAAACATTGAATAATAAGCCTAGGGTTGTTGTTGATTTAGCCCACAACATAGAAGGTTTACAATTCATCGTTCCTCAGATTGAATCGCATGCCTATGGTCAACTTCATTTGGTTTTGGGTTTTGTAAAGGATAAAGAAATAGATAAAATACTTTCGTTATTTCCATCAGATGCTCGCTATTATTTGTGTGCTCCTGAAATTCCAAGGGCATTACCTATTGAAGATTTGGTGGAGGTTGCCGAAGGTTTAAGGCTGGACTACCAATTTTTCCCTTCGGTAACGGCCGCTTTTATGACGGCCAAAGACCAAGCCAGACCTGATGATTTTATCTATGGGGGAGGGAGCACTTTTGTGGTGGCAGAGATTCTCTAAATTGACGGGACCAAACTACAAGCATAGATAGCTACAGATTACAACTCCAATCAAACTAATTTTAAGTTATTGGGTTATGTATTTAGATCGAATTCATTATGGCTCATCCAATGACTATGGTTTATATATTGTTTTGAGAAATAAATTTGAAATAGACTTCCTTTAAATGGAACAAATTATATATTGTTTTTTTCTATATTTGCCAAGCAAAAAAAATCGGGCGCTTAGCTCAGTTGGTTCAGAGCACCTCGTTTACACCGAGGGGGTCGGGGGTTCGAATCCCTCA